>JBOHER010000294.1:0-17983 GCA_050701115.1 Haloechinothrix sp.
GGATGGACCAGCGCCTTCACCGCGCCAGTGAGGTCCACGAGCGCGCCGTCGCCGCGCAGTAGCGCGCGGAACGACACCAGGTCGGACCCGAACGCGAAGTCGTCAGAGCGTTCGAACCGCACCCCACCCGCCAGGCGGATGAAGTACTGGCTGAAATCGCCAAACAGGATCGACTTGGCGTTGGCGGCGACACTCGCCACGTACGGGTCGATGAACACGGGCTTCCCGAGGATCGTGTCGGGGGCGCCGACAGTCACCGCGGGCTGCCACGCGTACACGCCGTCAGTGGATTTGATTTTCCGGACCTTCGACGCCGTGTTGTCGTTCATCAGCCACGAGCACGACGTGGACGCCCGGTACGGCGCGATCACGGAGTGCAGCACGTTGATCAGGATGTCGAAGCCCTGATCGGCGGTGCTCTGCGCGCCGAACCCGCCGCCGGCGATCAGGCCGCCTGCCGGGGTGAACCCGGTGCCGGCGTCCAACGCCACACCACGCGGCATGGTCGACCCGGTGCCGGTCACCAGACGCTGCCCGAGTTGGTTGCCGATGGCCCTGCCTGCCTGCATCGCCAGGTAGCCCTCCAGGTCGACGCCGGAATCGGTGAGCAGCTCGCGGGAGACCTGGTGCAGGACGCCGTATTTGTACGCCCCGAGCGACACCTGGCCGAACGTCGGGTCCGACGTGGGGATGGTCACGGCTTCGGCCACCTCGGCGGGAGTCGACGTGGAGTGGGCGGTGGTCTTCGGGATCTGGATCGTCTCTCCGCTAGCCGTGTTCAGCACGGTCGGCGAAGCCTGCATCAGACCGGACATCTCGATCAGGTGCGCCACGAGACGGTCATAGAACGACGTCGGCACGACATTGCCGCCGGTGCCGCCCTTCAGGATGGACCGGAAGTCGACCCGGCCCGAGGGCTTGACGTCGTAGAACCGGTCACGCGACTCGCCGCGCAGCCAGGCCCGCAGCTCATCGGCGGTCTGGTCTTCGCGGCGGCCCGACTCCTGCGGCTTGCCGGACAACCGGTTGAACGCGTCGTCGGCTTCCTTCGCCCGCGCCTCGCCGTCCAGAACGGACTTGATCCGCTTGTCGAGGTTGTCCAATTCCTCGTTCAGGGCGTCCCAGGAGCCCTGCTCCTCCGCGCTGAACGCGCGGTTCTCTTCCGCCGCGGTGTCGGCCAGCGCCTTCGCCTGCTCCCAGACGTTCTGCCGCCGATCCCGCAGCCTCTTGCTGACCTCGCTCATGGCGAAGCCTCCCTTCAAGGGGCTGAAATGGGTGAGGATGCAGACTGGTTGCGCCTGGCCTGCGGGTGTTTCGGTGGTGCGGCCCGACTCGGCAGACTGGTTGCGCCTGGCCTGCCTGACGGGATGGCTACGCCCAGGGATCTTCCTTGCGCGCGAGGAGCTGCGACGCGGCGACGGGGCCGAACATCTTCGGCTTCTCCGGTTTCGGCGCCCCGGACTTGTCGGTCCGGACGAAGAACCGCCGCAGATCATCGGCTTCGGCGAGCTTGCGGACCTCTTCGATGGCCGCGTCGACGTGCTTCGCCAACGACTCCAAGCCGGCGGTGATGTCCACGGCGCGTTTCCCCACCGTGGTGTCGGTGTACGCGGGAGTGTTCACCGGCGCCACGTCCACCAGCTGGCCGCTCACGAGGGACCGCAGCGGGAAACCCTGATCGGTCGTCGTCCATTCGTCCTCGAGAGTGCGGAACGCGAACGAGGACTTGCGCACGTCGCCGCGCTCGACCAGCTCGGCGATGTCGGCGCGGGAGTTCGGAAGGTCAACCTCGTATAGCAAGCCGGTGTCGTCGATGGACAGTCTCAACGTCCCGCCCCCGGTGGTGCCGAGGAGCATGTTGTCGTCGTGGTTGTAGCGGGCCAGAACCTCTGGCCACCCCCGCGACCTGGAGTCGCTGAAAAACTCGGGGTTAACGACCTCCACAAACCCGCCGAGGTTCTTTGACATGCGGTTGAAGACCGCGGCGTACCCGCCGATGCGGAGCTGTTCCTTCGCCCTCAGTTCCACCGGCACAGCGGTGAAACGGCGCTCGGTGGAACTGGTCATGTCGGGACCTTCCTCGTTGCTTTGACCGGGACTGCGGGCTGGCACCCGTTGACCCTGGATGATTCGAGCTGCGGCTGCCCGGGCTCCGGCTTGGGCTCCGGCTCCGGCGTGGGGAGGTATTCCTTGCCCTGCCCGTCTGGCAGCGGCGGCTGGTCTTCCATCGCCCGCAGCTCGTCGAGGTTGTTGAGCCCGATCTTGCGGGCGATCGCGTAGACCTGGTAGCGGGATTTCACGTCGGCGCGGATGACAGCGTCGGCTGTGAATCTCACGTACTGCCGCTCCGGCAGGATCGCTGAGAGGCCCGTCTCGATCCGCACCAGCCACGGCCGCAGGTTCGCCAGTCGGGTGGTCTGCCGCATCTCTTCATTCGCGTACGTGAGCGAGTTCGCCGCTTCCCCGCCGACCTCTTCCGGGGCGATGCCGTAGATGGAGGCGACCTGGTTCGCAGTCAATCTCTGCGACTCCACGAACTGCGCCTGCTCCGGCGGGATGAGGATCGGGTTGTAGTCCCAGTCGGAGCCGTACACGATCGGTTGCCGGGTCCGGATCGCCGCCACCAGGCGTTCCTTGATCGCCTGAGAATCGGCTGCCTGGATGGTCTTCGCGGTGTTCTTGAACGTGCCAGGCGGGACACCGCCGGCAGCGAACCAGTCCTTGCCGTACTCCTGCGCCTTGAGCCCGGCGTCGACGGTCAACGCGAACGCCTCCAGCGGCGACATGCCCAACGTCTTGCCGGGGACGGTGAGCCACGGGATGTGCACCAACTCGTCCCGGCCGATTTCCCGGCCGTTCCAGTACCACTTCGGGCGCGCCCAGTTCGCGTCGTCGACGAAGAACTCGCTCCGGGGCCGCCAGATCACGCCAGTGGGGAAGGCGAACCCGTCCCGGTTCGTGATCAGGCCGATCGCGTTGCCGTGGATCGCCAGCGAGTACACCGCCCGCGACAGCCAGTCGACGAGCGTCCCGTCGGTCTCCAAGAATTGGAGCAATTGCGGCAGCGACCCCATCGGCTCCCGCCGATCCCCCAGTTTCCGGTACGCCTTGAGCGGCAACGTCGAAATGTTGTCAGCGAGGTGCCGGTTCGCGGCGAAGACCGGCGCCAGACGCATCGCCCGGCTCTCCGACACCGGCGGGTCGCCCGACACGCCGCCCGCGTCCCACGGGGCGGTGTCGACAGACCGCTGCTCAGTCTTGCGCCGGAAGGGGTTCCACATGCGGGGCGGACCCCCTCGTCCTAGAAGATCGAATCCATCACGTCGTAGTGGTCTTCATGGCCGTGCGCCGCGAACCCGAACGCGGCGTACGTGACCGCGACGAACGGTGAGATGTCAACGAGCGAGTTCTTGCGGCTCAACGTCGCCGCGCCGTCGCCGCGATCGCGAACCCGGGCCCCGTCCACCGCGGCGTTCACCGCGGCCTGGTCGGGGTGACGGAACCCGTCATGCGTCACGAGGTCCTGCATCAACCCGAACGCCTGCGCCGTCTCGGTGGCGGTCAGCTTCACCAACACCCGCCGAGACCCGGCATCGGGCTCGGTGACAACCTCCAGCCCCGCCTCTTCCAGCGCCGGAAGCAACGCGCCCGCCGGCGCCGCCGGGTCGATCAACACGGCCACCGGCGACCACGCGTCCACCAGCTCCACCAGCCGAGCCGGCACGGCCTCCGGTGTCAGGTTTGTGTCCAGGACACCGTCCCGGCCGGTGACCTCACCGTGGCACTTCCCGTCCGCCCGCTTCCCCGCGACACCGATCGACACGCGCCGCTCCGGCGACATGTCCACCGCGAACGCGACCCGACCCACCGGCGCTGAATCCTCATCGGCGAGCCTGCGCCACGCCTCCAGGTCGACCGCGCGTTCCCCAGCGCCGGGCGCGTCCCACCAGCCAAGGCGTTCCCGGGCGAACTCCAGCGGCGGCAACGCCTGCCGCTCGTTCGCGATGTACGCGACCGTGATCCGGCGACCCATCGCCGGGTTCGCCTGCCGCCAATTCTCCGGGTCATCCAACGCGCAACCGGCCGCGGTCTTCCCGTGGTCGCACCCTTCGGTGGCGCAACCCCCCTCGGGAGCGCACCACTCCAGATACACCAGCGACGGCGAGGACCCGGCACGGCCCCGATCCCGGATGTCCCTCAGGACATCCGAGTCCGCCTTCCCCGCCGTCGACCCGTACACCACCTGCGGATCCGGCACCGCCGACAGCGTCGGCAGCAGCGACCCCATGTGATCCGGTTTCAACGCGAACGCCTCATCGAGGATGTCCTTGTCGCCGGTCAACCCCCGGCCGCCGCCGTGGGTGCGGGCCTTGAACTTGATCCGCTGCCCCGACGCGAGTTCGATCGCCTCATCGCCGTTGCCGCGGTAGATCCCATTCGAAGGCCCCGACGCCAGACGCCTACGCAGCGGGCCGCAACCCTCGATCAGGGTTGCCAAGTCCCGGAACGCCTCCTTGGTGGTGCCCATCTCATGCGCCGACCACACCACGAGCCGCTGCTCCGTCACGAACAGCCAACCCAACGCCGCCTGCTTGAACAACCCCGTCTTCAGGTTCTGCCGCGAGCAGATCAGGCAGAACTCGAACGCCGTCGACTTGCCCCGCTCATCGATCGCGAACAGCGCGTCAAGCCCCAACTCCTGCTCAGGATCGGGGGCGTACCCGGCGAGCGCGGCCAGGTCGGCGACCTCCGGCCCGAGCGTCTGACCAACCTCCGGACGGAACGCGTACCTGGGCTTAACCAGCACGCTTCGCGTCACGGCGAGCCTTCAACTCGTCGATCACATCGGCCTCAGGGGCAGCGCCCGCCAGCGCGACCTTCGTCGCGTCCATCAGCCGAGCCGCCAACGCCGCGGTCTGCGAGCCTGTGTGCCCGCCCTGGTCGAGATCCCGCGCCAGCTTCAACACCAACGCGCCCTCCAACGTGGCACCACGACCCACGGCGGCGAGCTGCGCCAACGCCCGGGACTCCAACTCCCCGTGCCCCACCACATCAGGCGGGGCGGAACGCACCCTCGGGGGGCTGCACGATTCGCAGTACTTCCGTCGGGTCCCCAGCACGCGTGAGAACTGAACCCCGCACCTCCCGCACCGCACGCGCTGAGTCGCCATGACTCACCACCTCGTGGGGAGAGAAAAAGGATGACTGCGCAGTCGCGCGGTCACGCTGTGTCAAAAACTGGGTCACCATCTGCGGCTGTTGCGTTCGGCGGCTCGCCTCGCGTACCGGCGGGTTCGTGCGTTGTTGGTCTTGCGTGCGCCTGCCGACCTGTTGCATGCGCGGTGTTCGGGTCCTCGGTAGACGCTGCGGTCGTGGTCGTCGTGGCCTAGGTCCCATGGGGTTCCGGGTTGTATCCATTTGCCGCAGCGGTCGCAGGCGACTGCGCCTGCGTCGACGTAGGGCTTCCAGGAGTTGCGTTGCGCCTGGTGTGGGCTTCCGTATCCCCGCGTTGTGGTGCTGCCTGGGGGCAGGGGTCGCTTCTTACTCATGGGGTTGCCTGCCTGATGTCGGACAGTTGCCTATGCGCGGCTGTGCTGGGGGTTTTACGCTGTGGCGGTGGAAGGGAGCGTGTGATGTTCCGTGTGCCGAGCGATCCCGCTGTTCCGACGTTCGATGAGACGACGAAGGTGGGGTTCTTCAGGTGGTTGACCAGCAGCGGCCCCGAGCGCAAGGAGTGGGCGCGGCGCAGGAACGCGGCTGCCAGGACGGCCCAGGTGAATCAGTTACGGCGGTTCGACGCGTGGGCCGATGAGAAGATCGCCGAGGGTGAGCGGCAGGCGCAGGCTAAGCGGCGGAAGCAGGGCCAGGGCTAGATCAATCGTTGTGTGTCAGGGCCACCAGTCGAGGATGTGGCCGAGGAACCACGCGCCAGGTGCCACGTGCCCGATCGGACGATCGCTTTGCCGGGGGCATGAAGAAAGCCCGCTGTCCGGGGGACGCGGGCTGGGGCTGGGGTGTGTGGGCAGGGTGAACTTGCGGCAATCTTCGCTGATGATCGGCTGATCGTCAACTCTGACGCGCGCCCGTTCACGCCGCTGCTCCGCCGGTGACGCCGCGCACGTAGTCGGCGAGCACCCCAATGCAGTCGGTGTCCCACAGCGACCCGCACGCCAGGCACAGCGCGGTGTGCTTGGTCAGGTTGATCCGCAGCTTCCCGACCTTCCCGCATTCGATCACGGGGCATGGCACTTGCGGGCGGTATGGCGGGGCGCGCCACCCGGTGAGTGTCGCCGCGGTGTCGCGCCATGAGCGCATCTCGTCGGCGAGCGTGGCGCCGGTCTGCTGGTCGAGCGCAGCCGCTGCCCCGACGAGTGCCCGGATGTTGCCTTCGGGGGTGTCGCGTAGCTCGAGGCGCAGCGACCAGCACCAGCGTTGCGCTCCGATGGTGATGGAGGTGTGCGCTGAGAGCGCGTCGAGGTTGACTGGTGGGCGCGAGCCGGGGATCGGGCGGCCCGATCCCTCGTCGTCGCTGCGGCGGCTGGTCAGGTCGGCGAACAGGTCGGCGAGCTGGGTGAGCAGCCCGGGCTGGATGGTGCGGTGTTCCCGGAACCGACGGTGCCGGTTGTGGTCCCAGTAGGACACGCGTTCTACGTGGTGGTGCGGGTCGCATAGTTCCTCGGCGAGTACGGCGACGCGGTCGAGGTTGTTCACCGGTGGGCTCCTTGTTCACTGGCAGATGGCGGCTGGCCTTTCATGCCGGGTCCCTGGCGCCAGTCAATGCGAACCTGACGTCGAGAGCGAGGTCTCCGACTCGCGTTGCCCGCGACTTATCCCGCAGCGCGTCGTCCACCAGGGCGAGCGCCTGATCCACGCGCGCGTTCAGCGCGGTGAGCCGCGCCTCGCATTCTGCGAGACGATGCGGTTCACGACGTCCCAGACTCATGACTGATCCATCTCCGAATGGCCGCCCCTGGCTGCGTGCTTGCGCGCCTTGTGCTTGAGCCGCCGATCTTGGCGGGGGGTGCGCCGGAATGTGCCTCGGCCCGCGCATAGTTGAGAATCCGGGCGCCCATGTCCAGCGGCTCGGTTTGCCTTGGCGAACGCGCGGTGAGGCGGTCGAGGTTGTTCACCGGTGCATCTGTTCGTCGACACGCACACAGCCGGGGGCGTGCGTGGTCCCCCGGCAGCCGGCTGGATGCCCGTCGAGAAGCGGCATGTCGATGATGTTGCCGGCCGCGTCACGGACCGCCAACGCTGGGTTGATGGTGTGTTTGGTGCGCGGCAGCCAGTTCAGAACCTCACGGCACTCGTCGCTGTGGAGTCGGGCCGGGGTGTTGTTTGCCGCCGCAGCGAGTAGGCGCGGCAACGCTGGTAGTTCCGTGGTGCGCAGCGGCAGGGTGCGCGTCTCGCGCAGCGTCGTGTCCGGGTCGGTTGGGTCGATCATCGGGGCCCCATGGATTCCGCCGATGAACACCGTGTACCACAGTCGGCGCTTTCCCGATCGACCGTGCACTGCGATCGTGGTGTCGATGGGTACGCCGGTGGGGTTGACGTCGTTGGCGCGGAGCCACGCGGACACGATCTCACGCGCTTCGTCGGGGGTCAGGACGTGCTGGTTCATCGGTGATCTCCTGATCGGTAGGTCGGTTTTTGGTGATGGCGGCCCGGGCGGCGGCGGCGCCGGTTCGGGTCCGGTGTTCCTGGTCGGGGTCGTGTGGGCAGGCTCGGCCGTCTCGGTACCCGGACGTGTCGCAGAGCGGGCAACTGGCGATGGCTGCGGTGTTGGCCGCGGCGCGTTGCCGAGCGTCGTTGGAGCGTTGATCAGCGGTGAGGCTGATGCGGTGTCGTTCCCACGCGTCGTGGGTCAGGCGGGCGTCGCGGCACCGCCCGCATGGCGGCGGGTCAGGGTTGCCCTGGTGTTCGGGGCAGGTTCGGGGGGGCTCTGGGCTCGCGCGCGCGTCACCGTGCGGTGGTTCCCCTACCTGCACCACCTCTAAGGACGGGACGGGCCGGGACGGGGTAGCGTTTTGCTTAGCAACCGGTCTAGCATTTGCTAGCCCGTTGCTAGACGGTTTGCTGGGGTGTTTCTGCTGGTCAGCGGCTTTTGCTAGGCCTCCTCTACGGCCTGCGTCGGCGCGTTTGCTACGCAGATCGCGTACTTGTTGCGCGGATGGTTGGTAGGTGTTCCAGTCGTGGAACTGGTAGCCGCGACGCGTTCGCCGCCACAGCCCGCGGTCTACGAGTTCCCGCACTGCGGTGTCGTGGTCGCCGCAGAGCCGTGCGGGCATCCCGGTCGGCACGAACCCGTCTGTGAGGTTGCGTGCGGACCAGGCGCCGGCGCGGACCCACAGCGCCACGGCGCAGTCGGGGGCGTCGAAGATCTTAGGGTGGTCGTAGAACGAGTCGTCCACTTTGAACCACGTCATTAGGCGTTCTTCCCGCAGTGCCCGCACATCGCCGCTGTCACGACGCGTCCCTCCAGTTCCTGCGTTCTAGGTCGCAGGCCCGGCAGCGACCATTGCGCACGTTGCGTGGCTCGCGCATGTTGTGGAGGCCCTTCTGGCAACGCTCGCGCTCGCGCGGCGGCCGCGGACCCCACAGCGGCCGGCGCTCATTTATCGTCAGGCCGCCGAAGATCCCGGCCGGTTGGCGGGTCCGCAACGCCCACTCCAGACATTCCGCTGTGACATCGCAGCGCGAGCAGACGCCTTTCGCGTCCTGCGGCGACCCGCCCTTTTCCGGGAAGAAGATCTCAGGGTCGGTTTCCCGGCACAACGCCATCTCCCGCCACGTGTCTAACACCCACTCATTCACGCTGCCCTCCTCCGCTTCCGCAGCAGTTTCTTCCACACTCCTTGAACGGCACCGGGTTGCCTTGCCTGCTCGGCTGGGGTCGAATCCGTCACGCTCACGGCACTCTCCTGTTCTGCTTCCACAACTGCTGCCCCCATGTGGGCCGGCAGGTCCGGCACACCCGCTGCCCCCGCTTGCCGGCGATGGTGTTCCCGGGCGTGTACTCGTGGCCTTTCGGGCAGGCTGTGATCGCGGCGCGTTTCCGCCGCCGGTCCCATGCCTTCTCGGCCTCGTCGCACGCGTCGCACGGCTTGTCCCCGAGCCGCCGGTGACGGTCGCGGGCGGCCCTGGTGCCGCATTCGTTTGGGCGCCGGACCGACAGGTCCCATTCCTTGAACCGCATCGGCCGGCGGTTCCGCGACCAGACCCAGCCGCCCATCACCGCCCCAGACGGGGGACGGGCGACGGCCTGGGCGTGACACTCGGCCGTGACGGGGCATTCGTTGCGGCATATCCGCAGCGCGTCGGCGACCAGAGCGCGGGACACGGCGGCCTCATGCGCGGTGTTCACCGACGCGGGCACGTCCCATTTCGCCGGGTCCGCCTGACATGGCAGGCGGACACCTCGGGGGATCACGCGGCGTTCCCTTCCCCGAGGATGCGGCTGGAGTCGTCCTCGGGGGCCACGTGCTCGGTGTGAACCCGGTTGTGTCTGGCTAGGCCGCAGCGGTCGCAAGACCAGAGCCGGTCCCGCCAGTCCCGCGACTGCGGGTCAGGCACGAACGGGTGGGGTTTCAGGGGGGATTTGCGCCGCGTCATGGCTGGCCCTGCGGTTCGCGTCGGGCGAGTTCCGCGACGGCGATGGATAGCAGTTGCGCACGGGTCGCGGGGTCGTGACGGGTGATCGCGTCGTTCACGGCCGCGCCGACGCAGCCGTGCTCGCACCCGGCGTCGGCGTGTAACCGGGCGAGTGTGACCAGCGTGGCGAGCTGCTCGCGGCGTTCGGCGCGAAGCTGGTCGTAGCGGGCGAGGTGCGCAGGCGGGATGTTGTGGCTCATGGCATCCTCGCAGTGATCCCGGCGGCCGGATCTCTGCGCTCGACGGAGACATGATCGCAGCGGGCGTTGGAGTCCTCGGCCGCCGGGACGGCCAGGGTTTGCGGGTCCTCTGCGAGAAGGTCCCGAGGGTCACCGACCGCGCGGAACCAGGGGGCAGTGAGAGTGGCGAAGTGCTGGGGGTCGAGCACGTCACGCACAACGAGCGCCAGTGCGGCGTAGGCGACGCAGGAGTAGCGACCGCCCGGCTCGGCGGCGATGACGTCGGCGACGGCTTTGCGGGCGGCCTCGGCGGCGGCCCAAACAGCGGCGGAGTAGGCGACCCCGGTGGCGTCGACCCCGGCGGCATACGCGGCGACCCTGGCGGCGGAGTAGTAGGCGGCGCGCAAGTTGCGCACCTGTTCAGCTGTGACCGTGGCCGCCTGCTGGACCAGGCGCTCGACCTCACGCCCGTTTGGGCCGAGCGCCTGCCACGCAGGCAGCTCCTCCAGCACGCGCAGCGACAGACACGCACGCTTGTGTCGGCCGGCCGACAGGTTGTCCAGCACACCCCCGGTCGGCTCCACCCGGAACAGTCGGGCCGGCCATTCCCCGCCGATCAGCGTCTCGGCCGGCTCGGTCGACACCGACAGGTACGTGGACGCTGAGCCGGGCACCATCCGGGTGCTGTGCGGGTGGGTCACTAGTTCACCGGTGGCGAGCGCCGCCGCGTAGCGGACCGTGCCGGTCCGAAAATCCATCCCGTCCGGTCGGGTTGCCTTGTAGTGCATGATCTTGTCCTTTCTCTCAGTAGCCGCAGCGCCAACGCGGCCTGCAACGGCACCACCCCGTTGCCGAGCACGCGCAGCGCGGCGTTACGTCCGGCATGGTCGGTGACCCGCCGTAGCCGCTGCACAGGGACCCGATGGTGGTCACGACGCCTCCCCGAACAGGTCCATCTGCACAGCGAGTGGCCGATTCGACCACAGGACCTCGATTCGGTTCGCCCATACACCGCCTTGGCCGGTGCCGGCCGGGATGGCGTGGCGGTGCCAGTCGGGGTACAGCTCACGGTCGTACAGCTCGGAGGGGTACCCGGACAGCACGACCGCGGCCCGGGCGGTGTGAAGCACGCCGGCTAGTTCGCGGTGCTCCTGCTCGGTGCGCATTTCGTGTCGGTAGGCGTTGTCGTTCACGCGGGTGGAGCCGAGGTAGGGCGGGTCGACGTAGAGCAACACATCCGGCTCTGCGCCGTACTTGTCGATCACGTCAATGGCGGACCGGCATTCCAGCGAGACCCGTTGCAGCCGTTCCACGGCCGGGGCGAGGCGGTTGACGTACCCGGCGAGGTAGCCGGGCATGCTCGCACTGGACCCGGCCGGGTTCACGTAGTGCCGCCACCCGGTGCGGCCTAGACGCCCTGATCTGCCCTGGGTGAGCTTCACGAACACTTGCCGCGCCAGTTCCATTTCGTCGGCGGCGTCCAACGGCATCGCCCGGTCATATTCCCCCCGGGAGTGTGGTGTCAGCGCACACATCCGGGCCAGTTCGGTGGGGCGTTCCCGTAGAACGCGCCAGAAGGTCATCAGCGCGTGGTCGATGTCGTTGACGGTTTCGTGGTCGGATGGTGTCTTGGCGAACAGGACGGCGAACGAGCCGGCGTACGGTTCGACGTAGTGGGAGTGCGCGGGTAGCAGCGCGGCGATCGCGGGCCCGATCGTCATCTTGCCGCCGAAGTACGGCACCGGAGGCTTCACGACGTCTCCCGCAGGAGACTCGCGCCCGTCTCCACGGCTTGGGTGTAGGTGTCGCTCACGATCTCGCCTCGGAGGTCCCCGGGCAGGTTGGTGCCGTACCCAGCTCCCCTGAGCAGGCCGACCGCGTCAGCGAGGGTCATCCGGCACGGCGGATTCGGGGGCTCCCCGGGGCCGTACACCAGGTCTGCTGGCCACACGAGGTGCGTCACGTCCCAGGCGGGTAGGACTGCCCACCATGTGCCGGCCCTGGCGGCGCTGTGCTGGCGCCGCTTGAGCACGAGCACGCCGTGTTCAGCATTCGCGTTGTACCGCTGCTTGGCGAGGTCGCCGAGCCACCGGATGATGTCCAGGTCGGACGCTGTCTCGGCGGCAATGCCGCCCTTCACGGACCAGGCGAGGCCGGGGGTGCCGGTGATGTCCCCGGCGTCTGCGACACCGCGCAGCGCACGGCGTTCGGCGTGCGGCCATCCATTGGTTTGCAGGTACCGGACCACGGCGGTTTCAGCTTTGGTGCCGATGTCTTTACTGCGCGCCACCGCTGCCGCCCTCCTCGATCCGGTCGTGGGCCGCCTCAGTGCACTCGCCTGGCGGCAAGTCGGACACGTCACCGGTCGCTGTCAGATACACCCAGCGGCTTTCCCGGTCCAGCAGGATCGGCCAGGCAGCAGGGTCGTCGCACTCGCCGCACAGCAGCCAGCCGTGGCCTTGAGCGAAGGCACGTGACAACTCGATGTCGCCGTGGCATCCGGTTGTGCCGGAGCCATGCACCGTCACCAGGTTCGCGGGCGAGTTGATGCCCGGACGCCGGGTGCCGCCCATACGCCGCGGCAGCCGGTGGTGTATGGACCAGTCCCGGCCGCGTTCGCCGGTGACGGGTTCGCCGCACCAGCGGCACCGACGCCTGTCGCGTTCCAGCACCGTTTGCACGGCTGCGGCGTCTGGGCCTGTGTGCCGGCGCCGGGTAGGGCTACGCCTCAGCATGGGCCACCGCCTCACGGCAGGGTCCGCATGTCGCCATGCGCTCGTCCGGGGCGTCGGGATCGCGGATCTCGACGAACGCGGGGTGCTCCTGGTCGTCTATCCAGATCTCGCAGCCGTGCGGGCCGGGTCGTCCGCAGTCGCAGCCGTCGCCGTTCGTGCAACACCAGCGCTCGCAGCGGTACAGATGCGACAGGATCTCGCACCACTCGCATGGCGCATAAGGACACTTGATCATCACGCCCCCGCGTCCTCAGCGGACGGCAGTGCCAGCAGCCCCGCATCGGCCAGCAGCGCACGCATCCGCTCCTTCGCCACCGCGTTCGGTCGGATCGTGATCCCGGGCGACCCATCGCTGACCTCGACCCCCGGAATGACCTCCCCGGTTTCGGTGTCCACCGGGACGCCTGTGGCTTTCGCGGTGTTGAGAACACGTTCGGTGAACGCCGACCTGACCACCTGGACCGTCTCCACCTGCTCCGGGTAGCGTTTCGCCACCCATTGCATGTACGCGTCCTGGTCCGCGACTCGGGCCGACACGCGGCCCTTGGTCAATGAGACGGATCCCAACTCTTCGCCGTCGTCGTCCTTGACACGCACCCGCTCCGCGCCGGACACGGCCAGCCGGTGGAACGCCACTGCGCGAGCCGATGTCTGTTCGTCAAGCACCGAGCCTGCGAGCGCGTTCAACGCGAGCGCGGCGCGCGCGACTGCCTGTATCTCACTCATCGGTGATCGTCTCCTCTGCCGACCGGGCGGCCTGCTTCGCGTCTAGCTCTGCTGCCTTACGGCTCCACAGGTCAGCTAGCCGATTGTTCTGGCCACCGGTGATGCGGCCCTCTTCGCAGGCCTGCTTGATCTCCGGGACCAAGGCGTCCAAGCCCTGGCGGTTGGAGCCCTGGATTTGGAGCCGGAACTCCCCGAATGTCTCGACCTGGGCGTCGGTGACCTCGCGGATGAACGAGTTGTCCGGGTTGGCTGGTTCCTGCGGTCGATGTGATGCGGCCTTAGCGTCATCGTCGTCGGACTCCGGAGCCACACCCGTCACCGAGCACAGGCAGTACCGGCGGGCATATGTGATCGCGGAGCCGATCTGCTGCGGGGTGTTCCCCGACAGCGGGTACACCCCCGTGATCGCCTCACCGGAGACGTGCCGCAACTCGTACACCAGCACGAACCTGCCATCCACCACCGTCGGGTAGGTGATCCACGCGAGGCCGTGCGCACCGAGCTTGGGCAGGATCGCTTTCGACACGGACGCGAGGTCGGCGTACGTGTACGTGTACTGGCCGGCGTCGGCGGTCTGACCCTTCGCGATCGAGGGGAGGTTCGCCTGCACGGCTGCGAGCGCGGCGGTCAGGGATCCGGGTGCGTCGCTCATTCACTGCCGCCTTCCCCCGAATTGACATGCGCCGGCCGCTGCCGGAACCGCACGACGCCACGGGCGGTCGTGTCACGCTCAACACCGCCGCCGGACCCACCGCCGAATCCCATCGGACGCCCGCGCTCGGGCCGCGTCGCCTCCCATGCCGCGAGCGCGACACCGAGCAGCGCAGTCGCGCTCGCGTTGTCGTCGGACACTTCGACAGCCCGCTCGCCGGCTGAAATCTTGAGCTGACTCATGCAGGGACTCCGTTTCCGGGAAGTTGCTGGCGCGCGGCGCGACGCACGCGATCCGTCATGACGTCCTCCGTCTGCAGTGAAGACATTTCGTGATCGTGTCACCGTGGGCGCCAGGGACTCGAACCCCGGCGAAGACCATCCGCCCGCCATCCCCCTGCCTCGCCTGGCCCAGCCACGCCACGCCCGGCCATGCCACGCCTTGCCTTGCCTCGCCGTGCCCTGCCGCGCCGAGCCACGCCATGCCGCGCCGCGCCCGGCCGCGCCAAGCCCTGCCTCGCCGTGCCATGCCGTGTCACGCGTCGTCTTCCAACCGTTCGACGCGATTGCGAAGGTCATCGATGATCTGTTCCTGACGGTCGTGTCGCTGCTCCGACTCCCGGACCGCTTGGTAAAGCCCGCCGATGATCATCAGTTGCGCTTCATGCAGGTCCCGCTGGGCGTCAGTTAGCTCGTCTAGCCGCGCGTGACGTAGCAGCGCGATGCCTTTCTTCAGGTACGTCTGCGCCATGCCTTTCTTCTTCTTCGCGACTTCGAGGTGTTGGTCGGCGCGGAGCACCTTGTACCCGATGTCTTTCACGACCTGGAGGTAGCGGCGCGTCTCGCGCAGCAGGGTCTTGTTGGCCGCGGCGACGGCGCGGTAGATCCGTCCGCGGGCCACCGGCTGTTCCAGGCCTTCATTCAGCGCCGCTTCCAACTGGATGTAGGTGAAGGTGATATCCGGGTCGGCGGGCCGGGCCAAGTCGTAGATGACTTGGCGGTCTGATCGGCCGTCGGGGCGGGAGGCGGTGAACGGTTTAGTCATGGCCGCTCACCGCCCAGCCCGGCCATGCCCAGCCGCGCCCGGCCATGCCCAGCCATGCCGTGCCTCGCCAGGCCCAGCCTCGCCCCGCCATGCCGCGCCGCGCCACGTCGCGTCACTGCTCCTCCACCTTCCCGTCGAACCGGCCGAAACCCAACGCGCGCCCATCGCCCAGACCCTCAGCGAGCCCCGCACGGTCCACCACCCGGATGAAATCGGAGACGTCGAGCACGTCCTCCAACAGTTCGGCGTCGGCCACCACCGCCCAGTTCGGGAACTTCGGGCGGACCCGCATCGTCCGCTTGTTACCGATACCGACAGCCGCGCGATGGTGATGCGACGGGTCCTTGAAAAGGGCGTCGATGTCGCGGGGACCCTCGTAAACCAGCGGCACGTCAAGGTCTGCGAAGTGCAACGCCCGCTGCACCACGATCCCCTGCTTGGTGATTTTCGCGGCGTTGATGAGGGCCTTGCGGATGTTCCCGGTCGGCATCGCCGGCCCCGACGCGCCGACGTACAGACCGCCGTACCATTCCATTCGTTCGATTGCGCGCCGGTCGTCCTCGGTCTTCTTCCGTTTCGCGGTGTAGGTGGCGATTTCGCGGGTGAACGAGTTGTCGGGGTCCGCGAGCTGGATGTTGTGCATCAGCAGCGGTGAGGTCCCCGTGAAACTGATACGTATCTTCATGGTTTGTGCTCCTCTCTCTGGCTTTCACGCCTCATCTGTGTCCGGTATGGAACTCGACTGCGTCTGCCGTGGGCGCCGGGGCCTCGAACCCCGGTGTGTGCCACCCGCCCTCCCTGCGCTCCCTGCCTCGCCTGGCCCAGCCACGCCACGCCGGGCCGGGCCATGCCACGCCTTGCCTTGCCTTGCCGCGCCATGCCGGGCCATGCCACGCCTTGCCGTGCCGTGCCAAGCCCTGCCTCGCCGGGGCCACGCCGGGCCACGCCCCGTGCGTGGGCGCCAGGGACTCGCCGCGTGTCATCAGCACGGCCCCTTCTCCGCGGCGAACTTGGCACGGCACGGCCGGCACGCCGCCGTGCCGTGGCCACGTAGCCACAACTGCCGGCATGAGCCGTGATGTCCGAGGGGCGACGATTGCTCGTGGCCAGCGAACGGTCCGAGGGCGACGCCGCGACGCGGACGCCGCCCGGCGGCGTCGCCCAGCCGCCGCAGACCGATCCACAGCAGCATCAACAGCGCGACGATCAGGGCCACGCAAACGAGGAAGCCCACGTCGATGGGCACCGCGTCGCCGTACCCGCCCGGCGGCATGCTCGGCGCGGGAGCCGGGGTGGGCTCAGGCATGCTCGACACCCCTCATCCGGCGGAACCCGACCGCCAGCTCGTATCGCCACCCGCAGCGCCACTCGCCAGTGTGTGGCTCACGCGGGCCACAGTGAGCGCCGTTGTGGTAGCCGCTACGGACGACGTTGCAGACCCAGTTGCGCACGACGCTGTCGTCCCGCAACATCGCGTCGCCGTTGTGCCGGCGGGTGTCCTCGCGGCGCTCCCGCTCATACGGGCCGTCGCCGCGCCCGATGCGTGACTTCAACGCGGCGCCAAGGTCCCGGATCTCCCTCTGAGCGCTCCGCAACTGCCGGCGCGTGCCCCACCAGCCGACCGCCTCAGCGACAGCGAAGATCAGCAGCGCCATCGCGGCGGTCCATCCCAACCACGCGAACACGATGATCACCTCGTCTCCGGGGCGATCACCACGTACTCCGGCAGCAAGGAATACTCCTCGCCCGTGATCGGGTTGACACCGCGGTACGTCAAACGACCGTCGACCGTGGCCCGAGCGACGATCTCCTCGGCTTCGGCCTTGTCATACCGGCCGGCTTCCTCGATCATCAGCGTGTAGCCGTGATGGCGCGGCCGCCACCACCCGGTGTGCTGGTTGGACCAGATCAGATACTTCACGGTCTCGCTCATGCCCTCACCGCCCCGAGCAGCGCGTGCCGCGGCGTGTGCGTCTCGCGCAGCCAGTCAGGTGACGGCCGCGCGTCGCGCACCTGCTCATCGCCCCCGGTGTCCAGGTGCCGGGGCTCGGACCCGGACTCGGGGTCTGCGCTCGCGATCCGCGCCAGCACGACGAGCGCGCACGCGCACACCGCGTAGAACACGGCGACAGCCGCGACGGCGAGAGGGCTCATCGCTCCTCCCGGATCCACTCGGTGATGGTGACCGTGCGGGACTGGATCTCGACGGCGTAGGCGTTGCTCTGGGTGCGTTCGTGGCTCCGGGCATGGTCTGCGGCGTCGGCGTATTCCCTGTCAAACTCGACGGGACATGGCCTGCCGTTCACCATGACCCGGTACTCGACATGCTCAGTGGTCATGGCTGCCCGCCCCCCGCGGTCAGTTCACGCTCTTCGACGTCGGCGAGCTGGTCGAGCGTCGCCGCGATCACCGCCGGGTCGCCGATCCGGGCGGCCCAGATGTCCAACCGGGTCGCGTACGCCGCGGGGTGGTCGCGCTGGCCGTCGGCGACGTGCAGCTCGTCCCGGTCATAGGCGTTGATCGGCTCGATGTGCAGGTCCATGCCGATCGCGGCGACCAGGTTGGTCCAGCGCTCGGTGCTCTCGCCGTGCATCACGGCGTGCAACGCGTCGTGCATGCTGCGGTAGCGGTAGGTGCGCCACTGGTCGGCGAGCGCGTGCAGCAGTTGCGCCTCAGTGCGGCACATGGTGGTGGTCATGAGGTATCGTCCTTTCGTCTGGCGGACCCTTTTGGCTGACGGCTTGGGGGTCCGCTGGTCTGGTGTCTGGGACCGGGCGACCGTCGGGAGGTCGGGACTCACCGACGGTCACCCGGGGTTCTAGGCGATGGCCGCGGCGAGTCGCCGCAGGTCGGTGTCGGTGACGGGGCGGGGGGTGTGTCCGGTGAGCCGGTCGTGCTCGTCGAGCAACCCGATCAGGTAGGCGACCCCGGCGTCGGCGTCGGTGGCGGCGGCGGCGTCGGCGGCCTCGGCGGCCGCGGTGGCGGCGGCGGCATAC
>JBOHER010000295.1:0-11794 GCA_050701115.1 Haloechinothrix sp.
TGCTGGGGTGACCTTCGTACTCGTTGAGCAGCTGCACGTGGGCGTCTTCGACGCCGTCGACGGTGTGGAAGGCCTTCGCGCAGTAGCCGCACGCTCCGGTAACGACGTCTTCCACAGCCGCATAGACTTTGTGGGCACGGTGTCCGGGATCGGCGAGGACACCAGGCCATTTGGTGCCCGCCCCATCAAAGATCAACTGAACGTCGTCGCCGGATTCCTTGAACTCCTTGGTCGCGACCAGGGCATTCACAACCCGACCCAGATCCGCGTGACTCTCGGTGTCGGCCAGCACGATGATGGCAGCCTTAGTCATGTCTCACTCCGTTGCTCATCTGAACCTCTCCGCCGCCGGTCGCGCCAACGAGCCATGGCCGTACCCGGCAGCACGCGGCGCAACCTGCGACTGTCAGCGCGCTGACAAACTCCGGCGTGAGCACCATGCCGGGCGGCAGGTACCCGAGCCGCCCGGCGGGTTCACCCGGTCATCCGAGTGAGAAGAGCGGACCGGTGATGGTCAGCCCGAGGTCCGGATGCGAGGCGAAGAACGCGAACAACATCAGCGCCGCGCCGCCCAGCGCCGTGTCCTTCATGAACTGGACCTGCTCCAGCTGCCGGTTCTGCGCGTCGGTCTCCTTCCAGAAGCCGTGCATCAGCACCGCGGTCGGCAGCAGAAACACGACCAGCAACAACGCACCCAGATCGGGCCACACGCCGAGCAGCACCAGCAGACCCCCAACGAGGATCAGCACTCCGGTGGCGGGCACCGCCACCTTCGCCAGTGGTACACCGCGCGACTGGGTGTAGCCCACCATCGCCGGCCCTTGAGCAAGGTGCCCATAGGCCGAACCGATGAACAGCATCGCGAACAGAATGCGCCCGATGAGAACGATCACGTCCATGACGCGCCTCCTTGGTTGTCGTGCCGCGACGGAATGATCGGCATCTCCATGGTGAACCTCCCGGAGATGGTTGAAAAGGCAACGTTCACCACCGGGCGTTCTCGGTCGGCCCACCTGCCGTGCGCCAGGAAGTCCTGACGTCTCCGCCGGGAGCCTCCCGCCGAAGTAACAGACGGTTTAAAACGGATGAATCACTTGTTACAGGAATGCAGGGGACTGACACGAAGGAATAACGCAACGTACGCAAACCCTGCCTCTTCCAACCTCGATCGGCGGAAGCTGCTCGCCAGAGCGATCTGGGGCACGGTCGGGCTCACCGCAGCGTCCGGCGGCATCGGAGTCGCGGGGTCTTCCTGCCCGGAGGCACCTTGCTCTTCGCGGCCGGGGTCGTACTGGCCGACCAGGCCGCACCTGTGCAGGCCGGGTCGTTGTCGGCCGCGGCGCTGGTCGCGGCCGTCGCGGGAAACCTCACCGGCTATGCGGTCGGGGCAAGGACCGGAACCCTGTTGATCGCAAGGACCGGCGGCAGGCTGCTGCATGTGGAGAACGTGAGTAAGGTCCGGCGGGTGCTCGATCGCCGGGGATTCGTTGCGCCATGAGATGCGCCATCCGACTGCGGCGCGTGTGCGCTGACGGCGCTCGTCATGGTGATGGTCAGCTTGTCAGGTCGGGTAGCTGGGGTTGGCCGGGTACCCGACGGGTGCTCGCCCCTTCGGCTCCTCCCACTCCTCCTGCCGGCCCAAGGCGGTGATGTCGAGGAGGTGGTAGCCGGTCATCATCACCTCAAGGCCCCGACCGAACGTCGAGTAGGTGTGAAAGACCTCGTCGCCGTCACGCAGGAAACAGCTGATGCCGGGTTGTTCGCCGGCGTACTCCGTCATCCATTCCAGGCCCGCAGCGACCAGTTCGTCGGCATCCCGGTAGTTGTAGCTGGCGGGTGCCACCGCCGGGTCGAGCGTGACGTGGAAGTCGTAGTTGAAGTCGCTGCCGTAGGACGAGTACCAGGGAAACGTCCACCCCTTCGCCTCGCGCACTGCCCGCAACTTCGGGTACGGCGCGCGCGACACGGCGGCAAACGCGGTGCTGCGCTTGCCCAGGTGTGCGCGGACACCGTCGCTGAGCCCCTCGGCCATGGCGGTGCAACTCGCACAGCCCTGATCCCATGATGGGTCGAACATGAAGTGCTGGAGGACGAGCTGTTGGTGGCCGTCGAACATGTCGAGTAGCCCAACCTCGCCGTCCGGTCCGGTGAACCGGTAGTTCTTGTCGATCCGCACCATCGGCAACCGCCGCCGGTCGGCGTTGAGCGAGTCGCGGGCGCCGGCGAGTTCCTTCTCGCGGCGGAGCAACTCCTTGCGCGCGGCTAGCCATTCGTCGGGTGAGACGACCTGCGGAAGATTCATCTGGGCCTCGATCCTCTCCTGACTTGCGTGATGCTACGGCCATGACTTGCATCACGCAAGCCCGCATTCGCTACTATCGGCATGTGCTGGGTCGCATGTACGAACGTGAGAACTGTTCCGCAGCGCGCGCCCTCGAATTGGTCGGCGAGCGCTGGAGCCTGCTGATCATCCGTAACGCCGTCTTCGCCGGGATGACGCGCTTCTCGGAGTTCGAGCGCCGCCTCGGCATCGCGCCGAACATCCTCGCCAAGCGCCTGGACGGTTTCGTGTCCGAAGGGCTGATGCAGCAACGGCCAACCGACGAAGTGACGGGTGCACACGGGTACGTCCTCACTCAGAAGGGTCGCGAGCTGGGGCTGGTGGTCATTGCGCTGACCGAGTGGGGTGACCGGTGGGCCGCACCGCAGGGGCCGCCGATCCTCTTCGAGCACGACGCGTGCGGCGGCTCGGTGCACCTGTCGACCAGCTGCGAGGCGTGCGGGCAGGCGCCGGTCGTGGCCGAGATGGTCGCAGTGCCCGGCCCCGGCGCGCGCTCCGACCGCCACCGGAGCCGCACCACGAGCTGAGCCGGCTGCTGTCCACGCACCGTTGCCGGGAGCCAGCCCAGATTCCGGAGCGAACCCTACCGAGGGTGCCAGTGCGGCGCGCGCGGTTCGCCGATCATCGCGCGTTACGCTCCGATTCATGAAGGCAGTCCGACGGTTCACCGTGCGAGCCAGCATTCCCGCGCCGCTGGCCGGACTCAGCGAGCTCGCCACCAACCTGCGCTGGACCTGGCATCCGGAAACCCGCGATCTGTTCGCCTCGATGGACGCCGAACTGGCCCAGCGGGTGGGCGGCGACCCGTTGCGAATGCTGATCGAGGTCGCCCCGGCCCGGCTGGATGAGCTGGCCGCCGACGAGCGGTTCCTCGCCCGCGCCCGGGCGGCCGCTGACGACCTCGACCGGTACCTCAGCGAGCCACGCTGGTACCAGCGCAGAGCAGCCGCACTCGCCGATGGCGGGGGCGTTGACGAGCGGTTACCGGCCGGCGTGGCGTACTTCTCGATGGAGTTCGGCGTCACCGAGGCGCTGCCGAACTACTCGGGCGGGCTCGGTGTGCTCGCCGCGGATCAGCTCAAAGCGGCGTCCGATCTCGGTGTGCCGGTGATCGGGGTGGGTCTGCTCTACCGGGCCGGATACTTCCGGCAGACGTTGTCGTTGGATGGCTGGCAAGTCGAGCATTATCCGGTGATCGATCCCAGTGGTCTTCCACTCGCGTTGCTCACCGATCCGGCCGGTGCGCCGATCCGGGTCGAGGTCGCCATGCCCGATGGCAAGGACCTGCTGGCGCAGGTGTGGAAGGCACAGGTCGGCCGGGTGCCGTTGCTGCTGCTGGATTCCGATGTGGACGGCAACGACGACGAACTGCGCAGCGTGACCGATCGGCTTTACGGCGGCGACAACGACCACCGCATCAAGCAGGAACTGCTGGCCGGGATCGGTGGCGTGCGCGCCGTGCGCCGGTACTGCGAGCTGGCTGGGCATCCCGGGCCGGAGGTGTTTCATACCAACGAGGGCCATGCCGGATTCCTCGGCCTGGAACGAGCCAGGGAGTTGATGGCCGAGGCCGGGCTTTCCTTCGCTGAGGCCCTCTCCGCGGTGCGGGCGGGCACCGTGTTCACCACGCACACCCCGGTGCCCGCGGGCATCGACCGCTTCCCGGTGGAGAAGGTTCGCCGCTACTTCGGTGACGGCAGACTGGTTCCAGGCATCGAGTTGGATCGGGTGCTCGATCTCGGGGCCGAAGACAACCCGGGGCTTTTCAACATGGCACACATGGGGCTGCGTCTCGCGCAACGCTCGAACGGCGTGTCCGCCCTGCACGGCAAGGTTTCCCGCCGGATGTTCGCGCGACTGTGGCCCGGCTTCACCGACGACGAGGTGCCGATCTCGTCGGTGACCAACGGGGTGCACGGACCCACCTGGACCGCGCGGGAGATCAGCGCCCTGTTGGGTGATGACGAGGGCGACGCGACCGAGGCGCGTTCGGTGGTAAGCGACCGCCAGTTGTGGGAGTTGCGGTGCGCACTCAGGGAACGGCTGGTCGGTGAGGTCCGGCGCCGGGTGCGCGAGTCCTGGATGCAGCGGGGAGCTTCGGCGCTGGAGCTGGGCTGGACGGACCGGGTGTTCGACCCCGACGTGCTCACTGTCGGTTTCGCCCGCCGGGTGCCTACCTACAAGCGGCTAACCCTGATGCTGCGCAATCCCGATCGGCTGCGGGCGAAACTGCTCGATCCACACCGGCCGATCCAGGTCGTGGTGGCAGGCAAGTCGCACCCGGCCGACGACGGTGGCAAGGCACTCATCCAGCAGATCGTGCGCTTCGTCGACGATCCGGAAGTCCGGCACCGTATCGTGTTCTTGCCTGACTACGACATGTCGATGGCCCGTTACCTCTACTGGGGTTGCGATGTGTGGCTGAACAATCCCACCCGCCCGCTGGAGGCATGTGGGACATCCGGCATGAAGTCGGCGCTCAACGGCGGGCTCAATCTGTCCATCAAGGACGGTTGGTGGGACGAGTCCTACGACGGCAGCAACGGCTGGGCCATCCCGACCGCGGACGGCATCGCCGACCCGCTACGGCGCGACGATCTCGAGGCCGCCGCCCTGTATGACTTGCTCGGACAACAGGTCGCTCCACTGTTCTACGACCGGGACGCCGACGGTGTGCCGACCGGCTGGCTGTCGATGGTCTGGCACACACTGGCCACCCTCGGGCCGCGCGTGCAGGCCTCCCGGATGGTGCGGGAGTACGTCGAGCACTACTACCTCCCCGCGGCGACCGCGGTCGGTAAGGTCACCGCTGACGATCACCGCGGCGCCCGGTCGCTGGCCGAGTACCGGGCGCGGGTCGACGCCGAATGGGGTCTGGTCCGGGTGCTGGACGCCGAACTGGTCACCGATTCGCGGACCGAATTGGTCGTCGGTGCACCGGTGCGGGTGAACGCCCGAGTCAACCTCGCCGGTCTCTCACCCGACGACGTCCACGTGCAGGCGGTGCTCGGCAAGGTCGGCGACACCGACGACCTGCACGACGTGGTCACGGCCGCGATGGAAGGCAACGGCGCCGGTCGGTTCACGGTCACCACCACACTGCCGCACGCGGGTTCGCTCGGCTACACCGTGCGGGTGCTGCCGAGGCACGACCTGCTCGCCAGTCCAGCGGAGCTGGGCAAGGTCGTGCTGGCCTGATCATGGTCGAGATACTGTGCCGACGGCCGGGCGAGAGATTGACGTGCAACGTGCTGGTACAGAATGGCGCCCGGAGCGAGCGGGACGCACACGGAAGGCAGGACGCGCGGGTGGATCTGGACGACCTCGTTGTGCACATGGACCGGGTGGGCGTGCGGCGCGGGGATACCCACCTGCTCGCCGACCTCGACTGGTCCGTCGAACTCGACGAACGCTGGGTTGTGCTCGGCTCCAACGGAGCGGGCAAGACCACCATGCTGCGGCTCGCCGCCGCCGAGTTGCACCCGACGACCGGCGCGGTACACGTGCTCGGGGAACGGCTGGGGCGCACCGATGTCTTCGAGCTCCGGCCGAGGATCGGCTTCAGCTCGGCTGCGGTCGCTCTGCGGGTTCCCCCGGAGGAGGTTGTGCGCGATGTGGTGGTGAGCGCGGGATACGCCGTGATGGGTCGCTGGCGGGAGTCCTACGACCGGCTGGACACCGACCGGGCCGACGAACTGCTCGGCGCGCTCGGCGTGCTGCATCTGGCCGAGCGGCGCTACGGCACCCTCTCCGAGGGGGAGCGCAAGCGCACGATGATCGCCCGCGCGCTGATGACCGACCCGGAGATGCTGCTGCTCGACGAGCCGGCTGCCGGGCTCGACCTTGGCGGCCGGGAGGACCTGGTCGCGCGGTTGTCGGTGCTGGCACTGGACCCGGATGCGCCCGCGACAGTGCTGGTCACCCACCATGTCGAGGAGATTCCGCACGGCTTCACCCATGTGTTGCTGCTACGCGGAGGGCGAGCGGTGGTGTCCGGCCTCATCGACGACGTGCTGACCAGCGAGAGTCTGTCGGTCACCTTCGATCAGGACCTCGTGCTGGAGCGTTCGGCCGATCGGTTCTTCGCGCGTCGCCGGTAACGTGTTCTACTTCAAGTTCCCGGGCCATCGCCACGTCTGACCCGCGGCGCAGGGTAGCCTGCGCTGGTCAGTGCGCAAGGCGAATGAGGAGGTTCGGCGTGGGAGAGTTCGTGCGGCTCGAGGTCGAAGGCGGTGTCGGCACCATCCGATTGGACCGCCCCCCGGTCAACGCGCTGAACGACCAGGTTCAGGCCGAGTTGGCGGTGGCGGCCAAGGAGGCCACCGACCGCGACGACGTGCGTGCGGTGATCATCTACGGCGGTCAGAAGACCTTCGCTGGTGGTGCCGACATCAAGGAAATGGCGGCCAGGACCTACGGCGAGATGACCAAGTTCGGCGCGGCTCTGCAGGCCTCGCTGAGCGTGCTCGCCGCGATTCCCAAGCCCACCGTTGCCGCGATCACCGGGTACGCCCTCGGCGGCGGCCTTGAGCTTGCCCTCACCGCGGATCGGCGGATCGCGGGGGACAACGTCAAGGTCGGCCAGCCGGAGATCCAGCTCGGCATCATTCCCGGGGCAGGCGGCACCCAGCGGCTGGCCCGGCTGATCGGGCCGAGCAAGGCCAAGGATCTGATCTACACCGGCCGATTCGTCAAGGCTGAGGAGGCGCTGGCGCTGGGCATCGTGGACGAGGTGGTCGCGCCGGATGACGTCTACTTCGCGGCGCAGAAGTGGGCCGCGCAGTTCGCCAATGGGCCGGCGATGGCCCTCAAGGCGGCCAAAGCCGCGATCGACGGTGGGCTCGACACCGACCTGGCCAGCGGCCTGAGGTTGGAAACGCATCTGTTCACCGCACTCTGGGCCACCGAGGATCAGGCCGCCGGGATGCGGTCGTTCATCGAGAACGGGCCTGGCAAGGCTACGTTCAG
Source organism: Haloechinothrix sp. (assembly GCA_050701115.1). Taxonomy (GTDB): domain Bacteria; phylum Actinomycetota; class Actinomycetes; order Mycobacteriales; family Pseudonocardiaceae; genus JBOHER01. Next base: position 7,310 of record JBOHER010000295.1, read on the forward strand.
CGGAAAGTGAGATTGACGTGACCGAAGCGATCGAGCCGATGGAACTCGACCCGGCCCCGCACCCGCGCGCCACCGAGGAGGAAGTGCGTGCCGCGTTCTCCGACCCGAAGCTGGCCAACGTGCTCTACCACGACTGGGAAGCCGGGACCTACGACGAGAAGTGGTCGATCTCCTACGACGAACGCTGCATCTCGTACGCGGTCGACGTATTCCGCGCGGTCGCGGGTGAGCAGGACTCGCCCCACCCCACGGCGCTGGAGCTGGGCTGCGGCACCGGCTTCTTCCTGCTCAATCTCATGCAGGGTGGCGTGATCAAGCGGGGCTCGGTCACCGATCTGTCGCCGGGGATGGTGCGGGCCGCGCTGCGCAACGCCGAGCACCTCGGCTTGGACGTGGACGGCCGGGTCGCCGACGCCGAGCGCATTCCGTACCCGGACTCGAGCTTCGACCTCGTGGTCGGACACGCTGTCCTGCACCACATCCCGGACGTACCGGCCGCGTTCCGCGAGGTGCTGCGGGTGCTCAAGCCGGGTGGCCGGTTCGTGTTCGCCGGGGAACCCACCAAGATCGGCGACGTCTACGCGCGCAAACTCGGTCAGCTCACCTGGTGGTTGACCACCAACGTCACCAAGCTGCCCGCGTTGCATGGGTGGCGGCGCCCGCAGGTGGAGCTGGACGAGTCCTCGCGCGCAGCCGCGCTGGAGGCTGTGGTCGACATCCACACGTTCGATCCCGCCGAACTGGAACGCTGGGCGCTCGGTGCGGGTGCCGTGGACGTCGAGGCGGTGACCGAGGAGTTCGCGGCGGCGCTGCTGGGCTGGCCGATTCGGACCATTGAGGCCGCCGTCCCGCAGGAGAAGCTCACTCCCGCATGGCGGCTGTTCGCCTACAAGGCATGGCTGCGGCTATCGGCGCTGGACAAGAAGCTGCTGGCCAAGATCCTGCCGCGCGGGCTGTTCTACAACGTGATGATTACGGGCACGAAGGCGTCCGGGCCCACTTCGCTGTAGTTTGCCCTTGTGGGCTACGCCTTTTCCCTCGACGACGTCGCGTTCCTGACCTCGGAACACGGCATCGTCGCGGTTGAGACCTGTGCGCGGCTCGAGCTCAGTGACACCAGTTGGCTGCGTGATGTCGCGGCAGCGCGCGCAACGGTCGGTGATCACTACGCTGCAGCAGTTCTGGAAACCGTGCTGCTGCGGAGAAAGGCACCGTCCAAACTGGATTCCGCCGAGCGATGGCTGTTCAGTGCTGACGCCCTGCAGCAGGCGAGCGCTTCGCTCGTCGCAGCGCACCGAGCGCGCAGGCTGACCGGGCGGGACGTGCACGACGTGACCTGTTCGATCGGCGCGGATCTGGTCGCCCTCGCCCGGGTCGCCGCCCGGTGCGCCGGGTCCGACCTGGACCCGGTCCGGTTGGCGATGGCGCGGCATAACTGCGCGGAAGCAGGGGCCGACCCGCTACTGGTGCGGGCCGATGCGTTGCGGCCGGTCACCCGGGGTACCGCGGTGGTGATCGACCCCGCCCGTCGAGACGCAGGCGGACGACGTTTGTGGCGACCCGCGGACTTCGTGCCTTCGCTGGACGAACTGGCACGCGTGTACCTGGGCCGGGATCTCGCGGTGAAGTGTGCACCTGGCATCGACCGTGCCGCGGCACCGTGGGCGGGTGAGTTCGAACTGATCTCGTTGGACGGTCAGGTGCGCGAGGCCTGCCTCTGGGCGGGATCGCTGGCCACGGTGCTCCGGCGGGCTACCGTGCTGCGGTCGGACGGCCACCAGTTGACGGTGACCGATGCCGACCCGGATGACGCCGGGGTGCGGGAACCAGGGGAGTGGATCATCGATCCGGACGGCGCAGTGGTGCGGGCCGGTCTGGTACGGCATTACGCGGCGCGCCACCGGCTCGGTCAGCTCGACGAGCGAATCGCCTACCTGACCGGGGATGTTCCGCCGCCAGGGGTGCGCGCATTCCGGGTTCGCGAGTACGGCAGGTACAGCGAGAAGGCGCTGCGGGCTGCGCTGCGCAGGCTCGACGTGGGCCGGGTGGAGATCCTGGTGCGTGGGCTCGACGTGGATCCGAATACCTTGCGGCGCAGGCTGAAGCCCACCGGTGACCAGGAGGCGAGCGTGGTGCTCACCCGGATCGGGCGCACTCCGACAGCGTTCATCTGCACCGCGGAGCGCATTCCCGGCTAGTGAGGGTCGCCGCCGCGCAACGGCGCGCTCAGTCGCCTTCCTCGCGCTCCTCTTCCCTTTTCTTCTGCTCCTCTTCGCGTTTCTCCCTCTCCTCTTCGAGCTTGTCTCTTTCCTCCTGGCGCTTGTCCTCGTCCTTGTCGCCCTCCTCTTCGCCACCCAGCCGGGTTGAGGAGACCAGCTGGTCGGAGTCGATCAGTGGGACTCCGTCGACCACCACCATGCCGAGCCGGTGCACCTCGCGGAGCCGGCCACGATCCTCCGCTGTGTACTCGAAGCCGACCGTCACCGTGTCGCCGGTCGCCTGCGGCGCCGAGGTCACCACAAGGTCCTCGATGGTGTCCCAGAACTCCTGGTAGCTCTCCTTGCCCTGGGCCTGCAGACCGGGACCGAGCCGTTCCCACGCTTCGTCGGTCTCCTCCGGCACGAGCGCGTAGTACTCCCTGACCGCTTGCTCCAGCATGGCGGGGCTGGCGGCTTGCCGGGTCGGTGGCGGTGTGGTCGTCGCGGGAGGTCGCGGGGTGGTCGTGCCGGGTGGTGTGGGCCCCACTGCCGGTGTGCCCGTTTCCTGGCTCAACGAACTGATCAGGATGGCGACGCCCACCAGTGCGAGTAATGCCAGAGCCGCGAGCAGGACCGGAAGGCGGGACTTCGGCCGGGCGGGTGGCAGGTCGATCCGGGTCGCTGGAGGTAGGCCCGCTGCGGGGGCGACCAGCGTTGGTGCGGGCATTCCCGCGGATCGGCGTACCGGCGCCGCTGCCACCGCCCGCAGGTCGTCGTGAACCGCAACCATGGAAGGACGCGCAGCGGGTTCGTCGGCCAGCATGCGCATGAGCACATCGCCAAGCCTGCCCGCGTTGCGTGGCGGCGGGACCTGCCCCGAGGACACCGCGTGCAGCATGGCGATCGCGTTCTCGGTGACTCCGAACGGCGGGGCGCCCTCGACGGCCGCGTAGAGGGTGGACCCGAGCGAGAAAACGTCGGAGGCGGGCCCCGGGTCGGCGCCCCTGGCCACCTCGGGCGAGAGAAACGCGGGGGTGCCTGCGAACACGCCGGTCGCGGTCACCGTGACGTCGCCGACCGCGCGGGAGATGCCGAAGTCGGTGATCTTGGTTGTGCCGTCCGCGCCGAGCAAGATATTGCCGGGCTTGACATCGCGATGGATGATGCCCGCGGCGTGGGCGGCCGCGAGTGCGTCGGAGACGTGCGCACCGAGGTCGGCGACCTCGTCCTGGCTGAGGGTGCCGCGCTCGGCCAGTACCGTGGCCAAGCTCCGGGACGGCAGGTACTCCATGATCAGCACGGGACGTCCGCCGTCATCGGCGACGTCATACACCGCGATGGCATGGGGATGCTGCAGGCGCGCCGCTATTCGCCCTTCGCGCAGCGACCGTTGGCGAGCCCGATCGGCTTCTCGCGGGGCAAGCCCGGCGCGCAGCAGCAGTTCCTTCACCGCGACCGTGCGATCCAGCAGTTCGTCCCGCCCGCGCCAGACGACACCCATCGCGCCGCTACCGATCTGTTCGATCAGCCGGTACCGGCCTGCGATGAGCCTGCCCTGCTGTTCGATCACCAGTGCCTCCATCGTTCTCCGGTACTCTCGGTCCGGTGGCCGAGCAACTGCCGGATAGCGAGATGTCGCGCATCCTCGTCTACGGCGTGACGGGCTCTGGCAAGACGCGGCTCATCGTGGCGCTGGACTATCCGCGCTGGTTGTCGCTGAGCAGACTCATCCGCCGCACCGTGCTGCGGCTGGTTGATCGCAAGACAATCTGCAACGGCAACCGGGAGTCCCTGCGGGACCTGCTCGCGCGCGATTCGATCATCGCCTGGCATTTCGCGTCGTTCGCGCGAAAGCGCCGCCGTATGCGTGCGTTGAGTCGCGATCCCGACGGTCCGACGGTGCGCCGGTTCACCTCGCCCCGGAAGGTGGACACCTGGCTTCGCGCTCTGACTGCCGTAGGCTGAGATCTCGCTGCGCCCACCATCTGCCGGAGTCATCCGCGGCCGCCTGACAGCCGCTCGAACACGAACCCCCTGAGCGCGTCCAGATCGGTATCGGTGGCCACCTGGATGAACCCGTTGGCCGCGCTGCCGGTGTCGGTGATCAACTCCCGCCTTCGCTTGTCGACGATCACCGCGCCCCGTGCCGGACCCTGCGAGCATTCCACCTCGACCGGCAGGGTCTGGGTGGTCAGTATCCCGGGGCTGATCGCCTCGGCCACCGCGACCGCATCGTGCATGACTATCCCCGGCCAGCCCAACGCCCGGGTGTAATGGTCGAGGTAAT
>JBOHER010000296.1:0-2723 GCA_050701115.1 Haloechinothrix sp.
TCGAGCATCGCCTGGTAGGTGGGATGGGACGCGGATCGGGTGAAGCGGCGCAGGATCGCCTCGGTGGAGGCGGTCCCTTGTCGGATCGCGGTGGCGTACTTGATCATCTGGTCGTAGTTCTGCTCGACCAGGTCCCAGCGGATCGGGCGGGTCAGCGCCGGGGTCAGGTGCCGGAAGGCGTCGGCTTGGCCGGCAACCGGCCGGTACAGCCGGACCCGGTTGATCTGCTTGATCCGGGGTAGCAGGTCGAAGCCGAGCAGTCGGGTGATCCCGAACCCGATCTCGGACTGGCCGTAGGTGTCGACGTAGTTGCCCTCGACCTTCATCGCGGTGCCGTGCCGGATCGCGCCCTCGACCATCGCGTGGACCTCGGACGCAGATGCGCGCAGGGTCTGGGAGTGCACGACCATCGACCCGCGGTCGACGTGCCAGTAGATGAGGATGCCGCGGCCGCCGTAGCGGGAGTGCCACTCGGTGAAGATGTTCTGGTCGTAGGAGCGGAAGTGGGTGGAGTCCGAGGCGACTGCGGTCGAGCCCTCACCCCACAGAGCCTGTCGCCTGGCCGCGAACGTGGCGTTGGCGATGCCGATCGCGACCGCCGCTGCGGTGTCTCGGGTCAGGTAGCGGCGCCGCACGTAGCGGATCTCGTCCTCGCTGTGCCCGTGGCCGCCGCCGGCGGCCACCGACCGGATACCGGTGTTGGTGCCGTAGGCGTAGATGGCCAGCATCAGCCGCTCGGCCAGCACCTCGACCGGCAGCGTGCCGCTGCCTGCGACGGCGCTGATCTGGTTCAGACATCCGGTGCGCAGGACCGCCTCCTTGAGGATGTCGATCAGCGCGACCGTTCCCCAGCGCCGCCGCACCTCGCCCTTGACCCGTCCCAGGTTGCGCGGCTCGGGTGCTGCCTCGTACTTCGTCAGTGTGATCGCCCCGGAGGCGCGGTCGGTGATGTCCAACCAGTCCAGCGTCGGGATCGCCGCATCGAGCTCCTCTAGAGCGGCCGTCATCTCCTCGCGCAGGCCGTCGATGAAGAGCGTGGGGTCCAACGGTTTGCGCAGCTCTCGGTAGTTCTCGGCTCTGCGGTCCTCGAAGTCGGCGGGCAGGTCCTCGTCGGGGTTGCGCCAGGAGTCGGCGCCGACGACCCAGATCTCCTTGCACCGCAGCTGCTCTCGCAGCGCCTGGAACGTGACGACCTCGTAAACCATCCGGGCGACGCGTTGCCGACCCTTCGTATCGGTTCTGAAGACCAGGTTGGCCCAGTCACCGGTGGCGCCCCGATGGGCGGGCACGTTCTCCCCGAGCGGGTAGTAGGTCAGGTTCCCGGCCTTGGCGTACCGGCCGATCAGCGCCAACGCGTCGATCACTGGCCTGTGTGCGGTGTTGTTGCTACGGAACTCCAACACCTCCAGCAGCGCAATCAGCCCGCGCCGGTAGTGACCGGTGTAGGAGGCCTTCAACGTGGTCTGCACGGTGCGCCGATAGACCGGGCCCTTGGTCTTGAACTCATGAACCAGCTCCCGAAGCGTCTGCTCACCGCCAGTCACAGCCGGGAAGACGACAGCCCTCACCGCATCGTCCGGTTTCTGCAGTGCTGCTTCGGCGATCGAGAAGAGGATGTTCTCCTTACCCGACACCCGTTTGAACGCGTTGACCAGCTCATCGGTGACCCTGCGCTCGGCACGGGCGCCGATGCGGTGGACGGTGGCGATGAACAGTTCCACCAGCGTGTCGGTGATCTCCCGTTCCCGTTGATGGACCAGCGCGGCCAACAGCGTGAGGGTGAGAGGCTCGGCGTGCCGACGCAGGTGTGAGGGCGCCTCGACGGCCGCCCTGGCCCGCCAACCGTCCAGCACCTTCGGCGCCACGTCGGCGAACAATCCGGCAGGGAGACCGACTGCCCGGACCGCCTCCAGTTTGCTGATCTCGGTCATCATCGATTCCAGGCTCACATTCCCCGGCATCGACTTGATCAGCCCCAGCGCGGTCTCGGAACCTGGAGTTCCGTCCTCGTTGCCGCCCTCATCGACCTCAGCCTCGGCGGCGATCAGGTCCACCAGGCGGGCCTTCACCGGCGGGTCCAGGCGGGTCGAGATCCGCAGCTCCAGTTCTGCTCGGCTGTGCGCAATGCCGAACGCACCATCCGCAGCAGGCGTCCTGGCGTGGGCGCCTCGATCTGTTCCATCCGGAACTGGGCGAGTAGCTCTTCACGAACCCGTTCAGGCCGGCGCTCGGCGTGGGCCACGTTGGCGGCCAGCCATGCCGTCATCTTCTCCTGATCGTTGATCGTTGCGACCCGGAAGCCCAGGTGGGCACGGATCTGGCTCCGGTGGTACTCGATCGTGCTGCCAGACCACTCATAGGAGCCGAGGTCCGCCGCGGCCACACCGACCTGGTGGGCCACGAATTCGACCACGGCGGCCGACATGTCCGCCTGGCCGCGCGGAAACCGGCCATGCCGGCTGTAATGCTTCAGCAGCAGCGCGAACCCCAGCGCCGTGGCGCCTCGCCTGCCCTCCAGCAGCGCACGGTCCTCATCGAGCAAGGTCCAGAACTCAACCAAGTCGCCGACGTTGTCCGACAGGTGCTCCATGACGGGCAATCATCCCGTCGAATTGGGGCTGGTGACAGCACCGTTACCAACACCCCTTCAAGCGTGAGATGAGCTTGTGGAGCAACGTCTCCCTCGGCTTCACCTACCTTTCCCCGGTGGTCGGGGTATACGC
>JBOHER010000297.1:0-4336 GCA_050701115.1 Haloechinothrix sp.
GGGCGGCGTGACCCCGCACGACACGAGGCACACCTACGCCTCCTGGCTCATCCAGGACGGCGTGACGATCGAGCAGCTGTCGAAGCTACTCGGGCACAAGGCGATCTCGACGACTCAGCGGTACGCCAACCCTCGGGAATTGCATCAGACGGGCGAGAAACTGCAGGTCGCCTGCTGAGGGCGGTTCGGCAATGGTCCCAAGTAGACGGTCGAACACGCCGTCTGGCCTGCATGAGTTGCACAGTGATCCCATTGGATGCATGATCCCACCGCCAAGTGGTCGCCTTTGTTGATCTTGGAGGGTTGGATGGGGCGAGGGGATCTTGCGGGTGCCGCTCACCTGCAACTCGTTTCCGGTGTGGTGCAGTTGCGTCCGGAGGACACCATGGTCGAGGCGATGTTGAAGGGCTGGCGGGCCCAGCAGATATCCCGCGGGTTGAAGGACGTCACGATGGTGCCGCGAGAGCGGCTGGTGCGTCAGTTTCTGAAGTTCACCAACGAGTTCCCCTGGGCTTGGGGACCGTCGCATGTGGACGAGTGGACGCAGTCGCTGACGAGCGAAAGGCATCTTGCGCCATCGTCGATCCGGGGCTACCAAACGGATCTGCGACTGTTCAGCGAGTACCTGTGCGACAGCAGGTATGGCTGGATCGCAGCGTGCGAGAAGGAGTTCGGTACGGGCGCGCATCCGGTGCCGATCTGCCACGAGTGGAACACGATCACCCATCTCAACGACTACGAGGGCGACCCGGAGGCACGGCCGTTTACCCGGGAGGAGCTGCAGCGTTTCCTCGACTACGCCGACGACCAGGTCGAGCGCGCGGTGCACGCGAAACGCAAGGGCGCACTGGCCGCCTACCGGGACGCGACGCTGTTTAAGGTCGTGTACGGGTGGGGCCTTCGGAGGACCGAATCGGCACGACTCGATCTGGCGGACTGGGGCCGAAACCCGGCTGCGCCGGAGTTCGGCCGGTACGGGATGCTGCACGTCCGCTACGGCAAGGCGGTACGCGGCCAGCCGCCACGGCGCCGCAACGTGCCCTCGGTGATGGGCTGGGCGGTGGACGCGGTGACCGACTACGTGGAGAACATCCGCCCCAAGTTCGGCTGCGAGGACCATCCGGCGTTGTGGGTGACCGAACGGGGCGGGCGGATCAAGCCAGCAGAGATCAACGCCCGGTTCGTGTCCTACCGGGACACGCTCGGGCTGCCGAAAACCCTTTCCCCACACAGTCTTCGCCATTCCTGGGTCACGCACCTCACCGAGCAAGGGGTTGATCGTCGGTTCATCCAGGAGGCTGTCGGTCACCGGTGTGACACCTCGACGGCGATCTACACGCATGTGTCCGGCGACTTCATGAACACCGCGCTGCGCAAAGCACTCAGCCCGGCTTTGGACGACGTGTCCAGCCCCCGGAAGGAATCGTGAATGACCCGCAAACTCGACTACCGGTGGAACCTGCGGCAGGTCATGGCCAGCCGGGAGATGTTTCAGACCACCGACCTGATGGAACCGTTGGCGCAGCGAGGAATCCACCTGTCCTCCAGCCAGGTCTACCGGCTGGTCGTGGAACGTCCGGAACGGCTCAGCTTGAAGATATTGATGGCACTGCTGGACATCCTCGATTGCACGATGGAGGACCTGATTGAGCCGATCGCCGTGGCCAAGCCGGCAGCCCGCAAGCGCACGGCCACCGGTGAGGAGGCCGGTATCGGCGGGTTGCGGCCCAAACGAGCCCGCATCACCGGCGCCGGCGAGTGACCGATGTCCGCAGCGTTGGCGCCCGAGGTGCTCACCGACCCGATCGGCGTGCTTGTCGACCTGGTCGTGAAGCACGAGCCGTCCCTGGACCGCGCGATGGTCACCGAGGTGGTCGAAAGCCTGGCCGGCGGCCGTGCCAAACGGCGCCGGTTGGCCCAGGCCTTGCTGGACAGGCCAGCGGTGTTGGCCGACGGCAAGTCCCCGGCGCCCCGCGCGGTCGCGGACCTGCTCATCGCGCTGCGCATGGCCGGCGCAACCCGGATCTCGCCGCCGGTCTGCGCCGCATGCGGCAAGCAGCTGCGCACTTTCCAGCGCCGCGGTGAGGACTGGTACTGCTCGGTCTGCGGGCCCCGGCCGAGACGTTGCTCGGCCTGCGGTCAGGAACGGATTGTCGCGACCGTCGACCGGAAGGGGCAGCCACGGTGCGGCCGGTGTCCTGAGGACGACGACCGGGACCCGTTGGTGATTCTCACCGAGGTGATCATGGGAGTGGACCCGTCGCTGTCGGCTGAGGTCATCTCGTCCGCCGCCCATCGTGTGTTCTCCCGGCCTACGAAGCTGCGGAAGCTGGCTTGGACTGTCGAAGACGTGCCACGCCTGCTGACCGGCGACGGCGCCCAAGCTCCGACGCAGGGCGTGCTGCACCTGATCGACGAACTGATTGCCGCCGGGGCAACCCGGATTACCCGACCGGCCTGCGCCTGCTGCGACCGAGTCGTGCGGTTGCACCGACGGATCAACGGGCAGTGGTCCTGCCGCAACTGCCTGGCCAAGTCGCGCGCCCAGCCCTGCTCCCGCTGCGGCACGGTCCGCGAGGCCGCCACCCGCGACGAGCACGGCAAACCACTGTGTCCCTACTGCCTGATCAGCGACCCAGCCAACCTGGAGACCTGCCTCGACTGCGGCCGTCGCCGCCGCGTCAGCGTCCGCACACCCGACGGCCCGCTCTGCGAGGCCTGCCGACCGGTCAAGACGATGACCTGCTCGATCTGCAGCCGCGAGGCGCCGTGCTACATCTCCGTGGCGACCGGCCAACCCTGGTGCGAGGCATGCCGGCAACGCTGGGCCTGCTGCGCAGGCTGCGGCCAGGACCGGCCCGTCCGCGGCGGCACCCGCGACCAGCCACTCTGCGCTGCCTGCACCCGCGATGACCCGGGGTTCTGGCACAGCTGCCCGAACTGCGGACAGCCAGGCCGCATCCGCGCCGGACGATGCGCCCGCTGCGCCGTCCGGCAGCGCCTCCGCGAGATCCTGGGCGACGAGACCGGCCACATCCGCCCGCACCTTCAAGCCTTGCACGACGCGCTGGCCGCGACGGACCGGACCAACACCGTGATCGCCTGGCTCGACAGCGCGTCCGCCAGCGTACTGCGCGGCCTGGACGCCGGCGAGCGGGTCACCCACGGCGCCCTCGACGACCTGCCCGACGGCAAGCCGGTCGAGCACTTGCGCAGCGTCCTGGTCGCCATCGGCTCGCTGCCGCCCCGCGACGAACACATGGCCCGGCTGGAGCGCTGGATCACCCAGGTCATCGCAGCGCGACCGGATCCCGAGGAGCGGAAGCTGCTGCACCGCTACGCCGTCTGGCATGTGGTTCGCCGGCTGCGCGGACGGCTCGCCGGCGCTGACACCACCCGTGGCCAGTCCGCGGCCGCGCGAAGCAACATCCGCGCAGCCATCGTCCTGCTCGACTGGCTCGCCGAACACGGCCTCACCCTCGCCACCGCCCGCCAAGGCGACCTGGAGGCATGGCTGGCCAGTCCGCAAGTCACCCACCGAGACGCGGCCGGGAACTTCGTCCGCTGGGCCCGCCGGCAGAAGCTGACCCGACTGGACTTCGCGGCAGTCAAATGGGGCGGCCCCACCGGGATCATCGACACTGAGACCCGCTGGAAGCAGGCCCGCTGGCTGCTGCACGACGACACGGTCAACCCCGAGGACCGCGTCGCCGGGCTGCTCGTGCTCCTCTACGCCCAGCCCGTCAGCCGCATCGTCTGCCTGACACTCGACGACGTCCACATCAGCGAGAGCGAGGTCCGCCTCCGCTTGGGACGTGAGCCAGTACTGCTCCCCGAACCGCTGGCCGGGCTCGTCCGCCAGGTCGCCGCGACGCGCAAGGGCCATGCCACCATCGGCGACCCGGGCGCGTCGCCGTGGCTGTTCCCCGGCGGCCGGCCCGGACGGGCCCTCAGCGCCTTCCGCATGGCCGAACGCCTCAACCAGCTCGGCATCCATTGCGGGCAGTCCCGATCCGCCGCGCTGTTTCAGCTCGCCACCGACCTGCCCGCCGCAGTGCTCGCCAAGATGCTCGGCATCCACATCGCCGTCGCGGTCGCCTGGCAACGCGCCAGCAGCGGTGACTGGGCCGCCTACGCCGCCGAGATCAGCCGCCGGCCTACCCACTGATGAGAGGCATTCGGACAGTTGGAATATCTGACGTCGCCAGAGCGCCGCCTGGACACGACCCGGATCTACCGCGACGCCTACGACCACGCCGGTGTCAGCGACGGCCTGCTCAGCGAGGCCGACGCCGCGCGGGAAGCGGACGCGGAGTTCGACGAGAACACCGACGGC
>JBOHER010000298.1:0-1658 GCA_050701115.1 Haloechinothrix sp.
GCCGTCGGTGTTCTCGTCGAACTCCGCGTCCGCTTCCCGCGCGGCGTCGGCCTCGCTGAGCAGGCCGTCGCTGACACCGGCGTGGTCGTAGGCGTCGCGGTAGATCCGGGTCGTGTCCAGGCGGCGCAGGTACTTTTCCGTCACCAGCACCGAAGAGTGACCGAGCAAATCTCGCAGCACCAGCATCGGGTCCGCTTTGGACAGATAGAGGGACAGCGCTGCGTCGGTGTCGGTGTCCTTCACGAGTCTGGCGGCCTGCCGGTAGTGGCCCGTGACCAGGTACTCCAGGGTTTGCATGGCCATCGAGTGGCGCAAGCGGTGCGGGTGCACGTGCGGGAACCGCGGCTCGAACCGAGCCCGGATCCGGTTCGCCGTGCGCTCGAACACCGACGACCAGGCGGTGAACCCTCCGCCGCCGTTCTTCACCGCCAACAGGCACGACCCGCCGCCCGGGGCAACCAGCCTTCGACGCTCGTGCGGAGTCAGGGTGTCCCAGCGGCGGCGCACCCCGTTGATCCGCCCGCCGCGGGCGTCCGGCTCGGTGACCAGCAGCGCCTCGCCCCAGCGTTGCGGCGGACGCCAGGACGAGCCATCCGTAGTTGCCGGCCGATCCAACTCCAGATACTGGTGCACGGCGGCGAGCGCGTCATAGGAGATCCACGTCGTGCGGAACTTGCTGCCCTTGGTGATCCCCGCCGGCACCGGGAACGGGATCGGCACCAGCGAGTTCCGAGGCGGCAGCGCAGGCATCTCGAACACCAGCAAGGAACGGAACTCCTGGAGCCGGAGCCCGGTGGACAGGGCGAGCTCGCCGATCGCGGCGTTGCGCGCCAACTCCCGGCCCCGAAACCCAGTGTCCGCTCGCCCGTCCGGGTCGAGACCGCGCAGCCCGTTGAGGAATAACGCGGTGAACTCCGGTTCGAGGTACTTGATCGTGACGTGCGGTTTCGGGGTGCGGCGCACCGCCAGGTTCACGCGTACCTGCCGGCCGGTGCCGACGAACAACGCCCGCGCCAGGCGGTAGGTGAACGGCTCGGCCTGCGCGTGCCCCTCGTCCAACGCCCACCGGTAGAACAGCGAGAGCACGCTCATGTGCCGGCCCCACGTGGTGGCCGCGAACCGTCGGCCCGTCGGGCCGGTCGCGCGATGCTCGGCGTACTTGCCCAGCGCGTGTTTCAGCCGCTCGCGGGTGTCGAACAGGCCGACACCGTGCTCGGCGAGGAACTCCATCCAGGCCTTGACCACCCGCGCGTAGCTGGCCCACGAACTCGCTGCCGGGCAGCCGCTGACCGGCAGGCCGCGCAACCACCGATTCACCGCCACCGACGACCGTGGTTCGCCCGGTCCGTCCTCGAACCGCAGATCGTCATCGATCAGCACTGGCATCCGCTCCGGGATCACCGGGCGATGCTCAACATCCCAGGACTCCCAGCCGCGGGAGGAGAAGAAGCTCAAGATCATGAGCGGGGACCATAGAAACACCACACGGCCCAGCGCAAAACGGAAACACCACGTCAGCGCGGCTGCCGAACGAGAATCGCAACACGACAACTAAGCAGAAAGAAAGTGCCGCAGGGCGTGCGGGTGCATGCGCTCGGCGACGTCCGCGAGCGGTCCCCCTGCCGCGCGGGCGATGCGACGCAGCAGCTGCCATACGC
>JBOHER010000299.1:0-3657 GCA_050701115.1 Haloechinothrix sp.
GACTAGGACTGGTGGCCGAGCCCGTAGACGGTCCATCCAGCCGCTCGCCAACGCTGGCCGGAGATCACACCACGGGCGTCCAGCAGGACTCTTTCGGCCACGCTGTCGGCGATCACGTACGGGTCGAGCGCACCGAACTCCGGCCAGCCGGTGCCGACCACGACCAGCTCGGCGTCAGCGGCGGCCTCGGCCGCCGTCGAGGCGTAGCTCAACTGCGGCGCGGACTGGCGGGCCATCGCCAGCCCTTGCGGGTCGTACACGGTGACCAGCGAGCCCGCCTCGTGTAACCGCACGGCGACGTCGAGCGCGGGCGAATCGCGTACGTCATCGATACCGGGCTTGAACGCCGCGCCCCACATGGCGATCCGCCGTCCACGTATGTCGCCGCCAAGCGCGGCGATTGCCATCTCGACGGCACGGGCGCGCATGTGCAGGTTCAGACCGTCCACGCTGCGCAGGAACGAGGCCGCTGCGGTGACACCGCTGCACTCGGCCTGCTGAGTGAAGGCATGCAGATCCTTGGGCAAGCATCCGCCGCCGAAGCCGAGGCCGGGCTGGAAGTAGTGGTGCCCGATGCGCGCGTCGTGACCGATCGCGTCGGCTAGCTCCGCGACGTTCGCTCCCACTGCTGCGCACATCTCCGCGACGGCGTTGACGAACGAGATCCGGGTGGTCAGGTAGGCGTTCGCGGTCGCCTTGACCATCTCAGCGGTGAGCCGGTCGGTCACCACGAGCGGGCAACCGTGGCCGCTGGTGATCGGCTCGTACAGCAGCCGCAGGGTCTTCTCCACCTCGGTCGAGGCCACGCCCAGCACGATGCGGTCTGGAGTCAGGGTGTCGGCCACCGCGGTGCCTTCGCGCAGGAACTCGGGGTTCCATGCCACCTCTACGCCGTCGCCAGCGGGGGCGAGCTTGCGAGCCAGTACTTCGACCACCTCGGCGGTTCCGGGCGTGACGGTGGACTTGCCCACGATCAGGCAGGGGCGCTTGAGGTGCGGGGCCAGCCGCTCGATCGCCCCGCTGATCTGGGCCAGGTCATACGCACCATCCGGACCCGAGGGGGTGCCGACCGCGAGGAAGTGCACGTCGCCGAACTCGGCCGCGTCGGCGAAGTCGGTGGTGAAGGTGAGCCTTCCGGTGCCGATATTGCGAGCCAGCAGCACATCCAGCTCAGGCTCGTGGAACCACCCCCGCCCCGCGTTCAACGTCTCGATCTTCGCCGGGTCGATGTCGACCCCGATGACCTCGTGCCCGATGTCGGCCATCCCGGCGGCATGCGTTGCGCCAAGGTGCCCCGACCCAATTACCGTGATCTTCAACAGCCCGTCGCCCTTCCCGATTTGATCATCATGCGTCGATGACCAGCGGACTCTAACCCGCTGCGTGGAGGGTTTGGTACCGGAAAGTGAGCCGCTGAGCGTATTTCCCAGCGCCACGGGGAATGACGAACAACCGTACGCACGTATCGTCATCGGCGTGACCGAAGTGACGTACACACACCTCAACGCCGACGACGCCGCTGCACTGATGGATCAACTGTGCGAGGTCTACGCCGACGCCTACGGTGAAGTTCCCGGCGAGGACACCAACGTCAAGACCGACGCCTTCCGCGACCGCGCCACGGGGGCGCTTAGTGCCCGCAACTACGAGCTGGTCGCGGCACGGGCCGGTGACGAGATGGTCGGGTTCGTCTTCGGCTACAGCCTGCGACAAGAGCGCGACTGGTTCGCCGGGCTCGATCCGGCTCCGGAGCCGGGGTTCACCGACGAGCGCGGCGGCGAGCGGACTGTGGTGCTGGCCGAGATAGAGGTGCGCAAAGCCTGGCAGGGCAAGGGAATCGGGCGGGGCCTGCATGACACCTTCCTCGGTGACCGCCGCGAGGAGCGCGCCACGCTGACGGCAAACCCGGTCGCGACCGCCACCCATGCGCTTTATCAGGGCTGGGGCTGGCAGCGAGTGGGCACCATCCCCGGACGGCCCGGTGCCTACTACCGTGAGTACGCGATGTTCGTGTGCCAGCTTCCGCTAGCCGACCGGAGTTGACCGGTAGGCGCGGATCGCCTGATCGAGTTCCTTGACCGCCCGGGTGCGCTTCCACGGATCGAGCCCACGGCGCAGCTCCTGCACCCGTTGCTCGATCCGGCGCGTGGAGTTCACGGAGGTCAGCTCCACCACCTCGGTGACCGTCTGGCAGGCCAGACCGATGCTCTGCTGGCGAGCGAACGCCTCGGCACGGAACAGCAGCCGGAACGACCGCTCGTGCAGGTTGCCTTGGTCGCTGAGCCTCAGTGCCTTGTCGGTGGCCGCGAGCACCTGGCCGGCATCATGGAACTTCAGCGCGTTCTGCGCACTGGTGCTCCAGAAGAACGACTCGTCGTAGAAGTACCACCACGACTGGCGCGGTCCTTGGTCGGTCAATGCGGCTTGCAGGGCAGCGTACTCCCTGTCGAGGGTGTCCTTCGACCGATCCGCCTGCCCATCGGCCGTCAGCGCACGAACGGCCACGTCGGCGGCGTAGGCGCGGGCGTAAGGGCTGCCACTCTGCTCGGCCCACGCGGCGGCGGCGACGGCATGATCGATGCCGACCCGAGGCTGGCCCTGCCACGTCGCCAGGTGGCTCATCGTGCACAAGATGTAGGTCACCAGTTCCACGGCGCGCGCCTCGTGCGCGGCGGCCCGCGCGTCGTCGTAGAACCGTTGCGCCGAGCCGTAATCACCCATGTTGAAACACAGCCAGCCGGACAGCTGCGTCAGCTCGGCGTACGCGGCCACCGCGCGGTCGCGCTGCGCGCTACTGGGGGCGGCCTTGGCCTGCTGCTCGGCGATCCGCCGGTAGGCCAGCGCGCTAGGCAACGTCGCACTCGCGCCGAGCACGTCGCCCTGCTTGCGAAGGTTGGGCATCATGGTCTCGCAGTGCGCCAGCGTGGCCGGGTCGAACCTGCCGATCTCGTGCACCGGTGCGTCGCTGGCTCGCTCCGCGAAGCCCGCCAGCTCGGTCAGCGGCGCTGCCGTGGCGACGGCGAGCGCGGCGGTGAGTTTGCCCAGCATGTCCCTGCGGGCTTTGGAGTGCGGTATCTGTTGTATCCACATCACGATGACCTGCGCCAATTCTCCGAAGTCGACCTCCCCGGGCAGGTGGTACAGGCCGGTGACCTCCGCTGGTGGCGGAGCAGTCGCCTCGGCACCGGGGCGCCGGCCGAGCAGGTCACGAAGCAGGATCTCCGCCTCGCTCGGCACCATGATTTCACCCGCAAGGGTCGTGGTCGTACCCCGAGGCACTGCCAAAGTAGCTTGAGCAGCGGAGTCGAGGTGACGGAAGCTGGGCAGGTCGGCCAGCAGGTCGGCCACGCTGCATTCGTAGATCTCAGCGAGCCGCACGAGGTTGTCCCGTGACGGCGAGTACCCGCCCTTGCCAGGCCAGATCTCCCAGTACGAGAAGGACTTGAAGGTCTTGGGCTCGTCGGGCCATCGCCGGTTCCACTCCTCGGCGGCCTGCGCCTGGCTCCATCCCCGCACCGACCGAAGCGCCACACGAGGGTTGAGCCGAAACCTCGTCTGGAAAATCTCGGCGGCCTCGACCCAGGTCTTGCCCGCCGAACGCAGCTCGGCGGCCAATCGTGCCTGCTGCCGACGCAGGCTCTCCGACCGTCCCTCGCC
>JBOHER010000300.1:0-7851 GCA_050701115.1 Haloechinothrix sp.
ACCGCGCGGACGACCCAGGGATCGAAGTCGCCGGGACCGGCGGGAGCATCGCCTTGGGTGAACTCCTGCCGATATGCGGGAGTACCACCAACGATCGCGTTCGTCAGAACCGCGGTGCGCAAGTCGCCGATACCCCAGAACTGGGCGGCGAGACGGAAGTCCAAGGTCGGCACGATCAGCTCCAGGCCTGCGCGTCCACGCAGCGGCGCGCTGCCGGACAGCAGTTTGCCCATGAAGGACAGCGCCGAACCGCACAGCACAAGGCGCACCGGGGTATTCATGTGCTGGGCAGCGGGGTCCAGCGCACGCTGAATCAGCGAAGGAAGTGCGGGCGATGCCTTGGCAAGGAAGGGAAACTCATCAATGACGACAATTGTCGGCCCCTCCGCGGCGATACGCATGAGCCGGGTGATCGCTTCGTCCCAGTGCCCAAACCGAAACGGCGTTGGCTCACCGAGATAGGTCGCCAGGTCAT
The DNA here is from genome assembly GCA_050701115.1 of Haloechinothrix sp. Classification (GTDB taxonomy): domain Bacteria; phylum Actinomycetota; class Actinomycetes; order Mycobacteriales; family Pseudonocardiaceae; genus JBOHER01. The sequence goes on from JBOHER010000300.1 coordinate 476, forward strand.
GGCCGAACTGACGGAGCGCGTCGGCCTCGGTGGTCTCCGTCGCGGTGAACATGAAACCGCCGGTATCTCGAGTCAATGCGTCCAACAGGAAGGTCTTGCCCTGGCGTCGGCGACCGGACACCACGCCAAGCGTGGCCTGGGCGCCAGAGTACGAAGCAAACCTCGTCAACTCCGACCACTCGAAGTCGCGATCGAACATCTCCGTGGGTTTGCCCATGTGACTCCCTTGTATAACTACACCTATAATAGCTCGAGCTATCCAGCGAGGTCACACCCAGGCCGGGTGGGTTCCAACTCCCGAGGCCCGACCTCGACGTGGGGCGCAGAGCGTCAGTCGACCGTGCCCTTGGGCAGCACCCACTGGGTGTGCTGTCGGGTAACCGACGCGATGTGGTCGAAGTCGGCGTCGTAGTGCAGCACAGTCGCGGAATGGTGCTCCGCGACGGCCGCGGTGATCAGATCCATGACCCCGGCTGCACGGTGTTGACTGCGTCGGGCGAGCGCTGCCTGCACCTCCTTGGCCCGCACACCTACGGCCGCGTGCAGCGGCAAGTCAGTGAATCCGGTCGCTCTCAGGCTCGCACTCGCCTCGTACTCCGTAGGGCTCCTCGCCGAGTACAGCACCTCGAGATCGATGGTCACGCAGGTCGCGAGCAACCCCAGCCGGCCAAGCCGGTCGAGTACCTCGCGAACACCCTCCTTGCCGATCCGGGCGATAGCGCTGGTATCTACCAGGTACAGCCCGCCGGGTATCAACGCCTTGCCTCCCGCATGACATCGGGATCAGCAAGGTCTGGACTGCCCCAGATCAGCGGATCGTCGAATGCCTCCGCCCGCTTGCGCCGATTCGCGACGTAGGCAAGCGCAGCGTTCACCGTCTCCACCTTTGATGTCGTCCCTAGTTCACGGGCCGCTACCGCGAGCGTCTCGTCGTCCACGTCGATCGTCGTCCTGGCCATTGCGCCAGGATATCAAACTCTGCATCTTTGATGGCTCGAATGATGAGGCGTTCGAGCCCTCAGGCCAAGCAAACCTTGATCGACAAATCTGTTACTGGACTAACGTAATTTCTGTTACCCTGACCGAGTGGATGCTTTCATTCCCCGCTTCGCGCAGGAGCGACTGGCCGAGCGGGCGGGTGCGTTCCGGGTGGTGATCGTGAATGGGCCCCGGCAAGCCGGTAAGACGACCTTGCTGCGACAGTTTCAGGACAGTCACGGTGGATCGTTCCGGTCCCTCGACGACGCGACTACCCTCCGTACGGCGACCAACGATCCCACCGAGTTCGCCCACTACGGAGCCGTTCCACGCGTCATCGACGAAGTCCAGCGCGGCGGTGACGAGCTTGTACTGGCCCTCAAGTACGTCGTGGACCGTGACAACAGCCGCGGACAGTTCATCTTGTCCGGTTCCACCCGCTTTCTGACCGTCCCGACGCTGTCCGAATCGCTGGCGGGCAGAGCGGTCTTCATCGACCTGTGGCCGCTCACCGTCGCCGAGCGGACTGGCGCACCGGGGGATTTCTGCGACCTGCTTTTCGCCGGGCGCGGGGCCTTCGCCGACGCCGATGAATCCCGGTGGGACCGCCGGGCGTACCTCGACCTCATGTGCACCGGCGGATACCCCGAGGTGCTCGGCATCCGCTCGGCGAATCTTCGCCACGGGTGGTTCGAGGGCTACCTCAGCACGGTGGTGCTTCGGGACATCGGGAGCTTCGCGCAGATCCAGCACAGCGAGCTGATCCCTCGCATGCTCAGCATCCTCGCCGCGCGCGCAGGCGGCCAGGCTGTGCTGTCCGACTTGGCCAAAGACCTGCAACTGAACCACGCGACGGCACGTAAGTACCTCACCTACCTGGACACCGTGTTCCTCACCGGTCGCGTCGCACCATGGTCGTCAAACCTGACGGCCAAGCATGTCAAGACCCCGAAGATCTACCCGACCGACTCCGGGCTGGCCGCACATTTGCTCCAGGTCGACCTCGAAGCGTTGATCCGTCCAGGAAATCCGACGACAGGAGCCCTGACGGAGACCTTCGTCTTCGCCGAGTTGACCCGCCTCCTGGCGGCCAGCGACATCGGTGCCGCACTGCACTTCTATCGGGACCGCGACGGGCGCGAGGTCGACTTCGTGCTGGAGAAACGCGACGGGCAGGTCGTCGGTATAGAGGTCAAAGCGTCCTCGACCGTGGGAACCGATGATTTCCGGCACCTGCGGTGGCTGGCCGACCGGCTCGGCGACCGCTTTGCCGGCGGCTACGTGATCCACCTCGGGACTGGCACGCACCCGTTCGGCGACCGCATGATTGCCCTGCCGTTGTCAGCTATGTGGCATCACCGCGGGCTTCAGACGTCGTAGTCGCCGTCCTTGACGCTGGCGACGAAGACGCGCCACTCGTCGTGAGTGAAAGCGGCCGTCCCGGCGTCGGGGCGCAGGTTGTTGCGGACGAACACGGCGTCGTCGGTGAACTTGGTCTGGATGCAGGTGGTGTCGTCACCGCTGCGACGGGGAATGAACCACTCATTTGTTTTGCGAGGCATAGTTTCACTCTAGTGGCAGCTCCTGGTGCAACTTCTGTAGGAACTCCGTGCTGACCTCCCGACTGAGCGCCATCGCCTTCACCAGATCCAGATCATGCGCGGCTCGCATGATCTCGCCGGGTCTCTCGTGGAAGATCTCACGGCCATAGCTTCCGATCACCAGCATGTCCTCGGCTGGTGGCGGGAACTTGTGCAACGTGGCGGTCCTGCCGAGGAAGGCATGCGGACCCGATCCCAACGGCAACACTTGGATGACGACATTCTCCATGCTGAGGTTAAGGCGGATCAGGTGCGCGATCTGCTCGCCCATCACCTTCGGTCCGCCGATGTTGGACCGAAGCGCGGCTTCACCGAGGATGCACCAGTAACGCAGGGGAGGCCGATGCGTTCGAGTGAGTGCCTGGGCACGTTCCAGTCGAACCTTGAGCAGTTCAGCAACCTCGTCCGGTCGCCCCTCCCTGCCACAACGCAACAGCGTCTCGGCATAGGAGCGTGTTTGCAGGATGCCGGGCACCAGATCCGGCGAGTAGAAGATCGTCGAGTCGGACTGTTTCTCAAGGTCGACAAACCGACGGAGGTTCCCCGCCACCGACGCGCTGGTGTACGGGTTGGATTTCTGCCGCCTGCGTGAAGTCCTGGCAAAATCCACCAGTTCCGCGCGCTCGTCCCCGGCTATGCCATAGAGGTCGAGCAGCTTGTCCAGCTCAGCGGGTTTCGGCTTCGATCGGCCCGTTTCCAAGTCTCCGATCTTCGAGCTGGTGCAGCCGAGCTCGTCCGCCGCCCGCTCCCGCGCGATATCGGCGTCCTCCCGCATCCGGCGCAAGGTGGCCGCGACCTGTACGTGTTCAACCTTCGGTGGCTGCGTCACACCGACCTCCCTCTCTCAGCGCGTCGCCCAGCCTAAGACCAACCACCGACATCGACGGACGTATCCACCCGATCGGATTATTACCGTCACTACGTCCGTAGATTACTGTGCCGTGGTAAGAGATCGGCACTCGAGATGGGGAGACACCGTGCTACTCAACCCCGGCACCGTCAGCGCCTGGATGCAACTCGCCAGCGACACGTCGATCGACTACCGCGTAGCACCGACGTGCGACGAGATCGAATTCGAGATCGGGCACGGCGGACTGGACCTCGTGATGGACGGCGCCGGGCTGGAACACTGCATTGCCCGGTTCAGCGCCGCCCTTGCCGAGCTCCGCGAGGGCCAGGGCGACGGCTAGGCCAGCGTCCACGGGGCGATGGTATGCAGCCTTGCCGCATCGGCGCCGCACTCGCCGAACATACCCGCGCTCCCGCGCCATTCGTCTTCACGGATTGGCGCTGTGCGGTGGACGCACTGCTCGGACTCGGCCGCGACCAGGAGATTCCGGTGGTGATCGACGAGTTTCCCTACCTGGTACGCGCGACTCCATCCCTTCCCTCGGTTATCCAGAACGCGCTCGCACCGTTGCGCCCGGAGCGCGATCGGAGTCGAACGAGGCTTCTGCTGTGCGGTTCGGCGATGTCGTTCATGGGCAGGCTGCTGGCCGGAGACGCACCGCTACGCGGCCGGGCCAGCCTTGAGCTCGTCGTGCGAACCCTCGACCACCAGCTTGCCGCTCAGTTCTGGGGATCAACGACCCAAAGCTCGCCATGAAGGTCCACGCGATCGTTGGCGGCACGCCCGCATACCGCCGCGACTTCGCACGCGACGATGTGCCCGACAACGCAGATGATTTCGACTCGTGGGTCATGCGCGCGGTGCTCAGTCCCGCGAGCCCGCTTTTCCGCGAGGCCCGATACATACTGGCTGACGAGTTCGAGATCCGTGACACCGCTCTCTACCACTCGGCACTGGCAGCGATCGCGGAAGGCAACACCACCCGGGGCGCGATCGCCGGATTTCTTGGCCGGAAGTCCGGCGACCTCGCCCATCCGCTGCACGTCCTGGAAGACGTCGGCCTCATCACCCGCGAGCCAGACCCGTTCCGCGCCAACCGCACGACATTCCGGATCGCCGAGCCACTGGTCAGCTTCTACCACGCGGTCATGCGCCCCATCTGGTCCGACCTGGAGCACACCCGAAACCGCACTGCTGTGGCGGCGCAGCGAGCATCGGTTCACCAGCAAGGTGATCGGTCCCCACTTCGAGCACATCTGTCGACAATGGACCCGCCACATGGCTTCGGATGAGCTGTTCGGAGACCCGCCGAGCCGGGTCGCCACCGCCACGGTGAACGAACCCGCTACCAAGGCAAGCCACCAGCTCGATACCGTCGTGTTCGGCCAAGCCGAGAACCATAGGGCGCCCATCCTCGCCATCGGCGAAGTGAAGTGGGGCGAGGCCATGGGACACGGGCACCTCAACCGGCTCAGGCACATCCGCGGGCTACTCACGGCGCAAGGGCGCCTCGGCGCCGAGCAGGCGACCCTCGCCTGCTTCAGCGGTGCCGGCTTCACCCCCGAGCTCGAAGCCGAGGCCCGGCTAGCGCGGGACATCACCCTCATCGAGATCGGCGCCCTGTACTCGTGACACCGGCGGCAGGGCCTACACGCCTCGCCGAGCGCACGAACGCAGGCCGCGAGCAAGTAGCCGTTAGCACTGCATTTCCGACGACCGGTCCGGTGTCGAATACCCCCGAGGTAAACGGCACGGACTACGCCGCCGGGCGGGTGCCTTAGGGTGGATCTTCCGATCGGATCTTGACCACGCCGCGCGGGAGGTCTTCCCTGGACGGTATGCGTCCGGTCCACCGGGACTGGCTGTTGATCCAGCCCCGGCCAGTGGTGGGTGGACGTGCTCGGCGACAACGCCGCCTGACGGGCTGCGACGATCGCGCTGGGCACGCCCCAGCGCAGGCGTGTGCCAACTCAGGCCGTCACCCGAAACCCCACCCGCAGGCAGTACGGCGCGGACGCGACCAAATCCCTTGAAACACAACAGGTTCGGAAGGGAAGGAATGATGGGCAGAGTAGCGCGAGAGATGGTCGAGCAGACCGGTCTCGATGTGAATGTGTTGATCAACAAGCTGGTCGCGGCCGCCGGGGCGGAGTTCACGACGTTCTACTACTACACGATCCTGCGGGTGAACGCGATTGGTCTCGAAGGCGAGGGCATGAAGGAGATCATCGAGGACGCCCGGATCGAGGACCGCAATCACTTCGAGGCGCTCGTGCCGCGCATCTACGAGCTCGGCGGCAAACTCCCCGACGACATCCGCACGTTCGCCGATCAGGCCGGATGCCCCGACGCCTACCTCCCGGACAGCCTCGGCGGCGCGGTGGACGAACGGCGTGCTGAGTCACCGCGAACCGAGATGGGTGAGTACCCGGCGATGCCCGGTGAGGCGGTGCGGGACCTGCTGACCGTGCTGGTGGAGGCCGAACGCTGTGCCATCCGCACCTACACCGACATCTGCAACTACACGGTGGGCAAGGATCATCGCACCTACGAGCTGTCGCTTTCCATCCTCAATGAGGAGATCGAACATGAGTCGTGGTTCAGTGAGTTCCTCGGTGAAGGGCCATCCGGCCACTTCCGCCGCGGGGTGCCAGGACACTCGCCGTACGTGAGCCGGTTCATGAGCGCGGACGTCGGGCGCGCCTGACGACGATGCAGTGGGAGCGGGCCGCACCTGCCCAGGAGGTGGGGCGTGTGCTGCACCGGTACGAGGTGCGGGGGCAGCCGGTTCTGCTCGGCCGCACCGCCGCAGGGGACGCCATCGCCGTCGGGCCGATCTGCCCGCATCAGGGCCTCCCGATGGACGGCGGCAACCTCTTCGGCGACGAGATCGACTGCCCTCACCACCACTACACCTACGACGCGCACACGGGAGAGAACCGCTACCCCAAGCGGGTCTTCCCCCGGGCGCGCGCCGAGCAGGTACACGACATCCAGGCGTATGCCACCAAGGAGGAGGACGGCTGGGTGTGGGTGCGACTGGGTTGAGTGCTCTGCCCTGTGCTGTCATGCTGCGGAAGTGCGCCCCGACATGGCCGACACGATCGCGAAGGTGCGAGCGGAGAAGCTGACCTATCTCAGCGAGAGGTGCCTGCAGGACCTCTCCGACGCGGTGCTGCACGCCGACCGCGCCCACCTACGCGGGATGATCATCGAAGCGGGCACGGCCCTCGGCGGGTCGGCGATCGTGATGGCGCGGGCGAAATCACCACGGCGACTGCTGCGCGTCTACGACGCGTTCGCGATGATCCCCCCGCCGTCCGACAAGGACGGTGCGGACGTGCACGAGCGCTACGCCACCATCGCCTCCCGCGCGGCCAAAGGCATCGGCGGCTCGACCTACTACGGCTACCGCGATGATCTACTCGGCGAGGTCACCCGGTCTTTCGCGCGATTCGGCGTTCCGGTGGAGTCGTCGAACGTCGAACTGATCAAGGGTTACTTCGAGCAGACGCTGCAGGTCGACGGCCCGGTCGCGCTCGCCCACCTCGACGGTGACTGGTACGAGTCGACGATGACCTGCCTGCGGCGGATCGAACCGCACCTGGTGCCCGGCGGGCGACTGATCATCGACGACTACTACAAGTGGTCGGGCTGCCGGCGTGCCGTCGACGAGTACTTCGACGGGCGGGACGGGTACGAGTTCGTCAAGCACGGTCGCCTGCACATCGTCAAGGACGCCGCACCGTCCCGATGGGGTCGTTGGCGGCCGTGGCGCCGGAGGGGCTGAAAGACGCTTTCAGTACGTCCAATGCACTGAAAAGGGCCACTCAGTGCACCCAACGCACCCATGGCGTCTTTCAGCGCACCAGCGCAGCCACCTGCTCGGCGCCTCGCCCTACGGCAACCACCCGTCGCCGGGCTGCCCGCGCCATCTGCTCGGCCAC
>JBOHER010000301.1:0-10925 GCA_050701115.1 Haloechinothrix sp.
AACGGGTGCAGGTCGGCGAACTGCGGCCAGCTCACCGGCTCCATCTCGGCAGTGGCGTTGAGCTTCATGGTGCACGAGCCCAGCGGGATCATGCTGCGGTCCAGCGCCACGTCCTTGTCGGACAACGCGCGCAGATAGCGCAGCAGCGCCGTCTCCGAGCGATGCGCGTGGAAGACCGGGTGCGTCAGGTACTCGCTGTTCCGCGCCAGGGCCGGCGGCAGAGCGTCGGCCGTATCGGCGTCTATCGCGTCCACATCGGACACCGACAACCCGAACGCCTTCCACACCAACGAGATGTGCTCCCGGGTCGTGGTTTCGTCACAGCTGATGCCGACCTCGTCGTCGTCGACCTGGTACAGGTTCACGCCGAGCCCGCGGGCTGCGTCGACGATCGCGGCGGCGCGACCTGGCGCCTGCGCCCGCACCGTGTCGAAGAACTCTCCGTGCACCACGGTCACGCCGCCCTCGCACAGGCCCGCGGCGAGCACGGTCGCCATCCGGTGCGCCCGCAACGCGATCGCGCGCAGGCCTTCCGGCCCGTGGTACACCGCGTAAGCCGAGGCGATCACGGCGAGCAGAACCTGCGCCGTGCAGATGTTGGAGGTCGCCTTCTCTCGGCGAATGTGCTGCTCACGCGTCTGCAACGCGAGCCGGTATGCGGGCGAGCCATCGGCGTCCACACTGACCCCGACCAGCCGCCCGGGCAGCTGACGCTCCAGGCCCTTGCGCACCGCCAGGTATCCGGCGTGCGGTCCCCCGAAGCCCATCGGCACCCCGAGCCGCTGGGCAGAGCCGACCACCACGTCGGCACCGATCTCACCCGGCGGACGCAGCAGGGTGAGCGCAAGCGGGTCGGCAGCCACCACGACCGCCGCACCCAACGCCTTGGCCTTCGCGATCACGGCCGCGTGGTCGGCGACCTTGCCGGAAGCACCCGGGTAGGACAGCAGCACACCGAAGAAGTCTCCGCCAAGGCCGAGGCCCTCGATGCCGTCGGAGAGGTCGGCCAGCACGATCTCGATGCCGAGTGGCTCGGCACGGGTCTCGATGACCGCGATCGTCTGCGGCAGGGTGTCGATGTCCACCACGAACTTGTTCGACTTGGTCGCCGCACCGGAGGCGCTCCGCGCCGCTGTCCCCTCCGCCCGTCGCACCAAAGTCATCGCCTCCGCGGCAGCGGTCGCTTCGTCCAGCATGGAGGCATTGGCGATCGGCAGGGCGGTCAGGTCCGCGATCATGGTCTGGAAGTTCAGCAGTGCCTCGAGGCGACCCTGGGAGATCTCCGGCTGGTAGGGCGTGTAGGCGGTGTACCAGGCCGGGCTCTCCAGGATGTTGCGACGGATTACCGGCGGGGTGATGGTGCCGTAGTAGCCGAGCCCGATCATCTGGGTGATCGGGCGGTTCTGCGCGGCGAGCTCACGGAGCTCAGCCAGCGCCTGCGCCTCCGTCGCGGGGGCGGGCAGCCCGAGTTCGGAGCCGGGCTCACGCAGGGAGGTCGGCACAGCGGCGTCGGCGAGCGCGTCGAGCGAATCGACGCCGATCCTCGAGAGCATCCGAGCCAGTTCGTCAGAATCCGGCCCGACATGCCGGTCGGCGAAGGGCGTGCCGTGCTCGAGCGCGGACAGCGAGAGCCGGGTCTCGGGGTGACGATCTGTGGCCATGCGGATGCCTCCGGTCATCAGGGTCGGGCCGCGGACAGGTGTCTCGACGGCCCTCCCCCTCTGTCCGTGCCCGAACATCGGGCGCCTGAGAGGTTCACTCGACCATCGGCCGAGCTTGCACCTTCGGCGGGGACGATTCGGATGGTGCCCGATCGTCCCTCTTTCCAGAGGCAGCTCACCCTCACGGTCCTTGGTGCCTGAGAGGTTCCGGGGAGGATTTGCTCCTTCGGCGCCGAGCCGGATGGTAACCGCTCGGACTCTCCCGCAAGGGTTCAGCGACTGCGCCCCGTAGTCTACCGGGTCGAGTGTTCATCCATGCGCGGTAGTGACCGGGACTGAGGTCAGCCGGTGCGTCGGGCGTTGCGTCGCTGGGTGAGTTCGTCGGGGACATGCGTCTCGACCTGCCCGCCGTCGGCGCGTTCGGCGGGGAACTCGTGGATGGTGCCGGTGAGCTCCTGCATGGCGCCGCTGACCGCGATGCCGAAGACGCCCTGGCCACCCTGCAGCAGGTCGACGATCTCTTCCGGCGAGGTGCACTCGTACACCGTCGTGCCGTCGGAGAACAACGTCACCTTGGCCAGGTCCCGGACGCCGCGGGCGCGAAGATGCTCTACCGCGGCGCGAATGTTCTGCAGCGAGACGCCGGTGTCCAGCAGCCGCTTGACGATCTTGAGGACCAGGATGTCCTTGAACGAGTAGAGCCGCTGGGAGCCCGAGCCGTGCGCGGTGCGAATGCTCGGCGCGACCAGCTTGGTGCGCGCCCAGTAGTCGAGCTGCCGGTAGGTGATACCCGCGATCTGACATGCCGCGGTTCCCCGGTAGCCGACCAACTCGTCCGGTACCGATGAGTCAGGAAACAGCTCACCCTGCTCACCTGCGACCTGGACCGGCCTTTCCTCGACCACGCATACCTCCCGGTGCCGAAACCCCGCGGTCCGGCTCTGCCTGAGCTGCAGAATCACACCGGCGCGATTCACTAAGGATGACGGTATGCCCGCCGACGATGACGGTCAACGCGACGCGCGGTTAACCTAAACTTCAAGTTGAGACTTCCGCCATACGGAAGGCGCCGCTGCTACGTGTCGGCGCCGCGGAAGTCTTCCGGGGACACCGAGTCGAGGAACTCGCGGAACTTCTCGACTTCGTCCTCCTGCTCATCGGGAATGATCAGCCCTGCTTCGTCGAGAACCGACTCAGCAGCGTGGATGGGCACGCCTGCCCGCAGCGCGAGCGCGACCGAGTCGCTCGGCCGCGCGGACACCCGGACGTCACCGGTGAACACCAGTTCGGCGAAGAACGTGCCCTCCTTGAGGTCGGTGATCACGACCTGCTGGAGTTCCTTGCCGAGCGCGCCGATAACTTCCTTGAGCAAGTCATGGGTCAACGGACGCGCCGGACGAACACCCTGCTGTTCCAATGCGATAGCGGTGGCTTCCACCGACCCGATCCAGATCGGCAGGTAACGCTCGCCTTCGGTCTCCCGCAGCAACAAGATCGGCTGATTCGCGGGCAGTTCGACCCGCACGCCAACGACTCGCATCTCGCTCATCGGGCCTCGCCTCCCTACTCTTGCGCACGGGCGCCGAGCTCTGGCACGAGCATCCCGCATCAATATCCTCGACGCTACCCGTCATCCGGGCACTGTGCCCAGGGTAAGCGCCGCAACGGTCATCGGAGAAGACTTGTGCGACAACGCCGACCGCACTGACATGTAACGGAAACCCGGTCAGCCTCCGGTAACTCCCCGAATGCCCGCTTTGACCAGCAAGGTGTGCAGCGTGACGGAGAGCGCGGCCAGTTCCCTGACCACTTCCGACGCACGGGCTCGCGCATCGGTATCCCGGTGCCGGGACACCGGCATCACGATCTGCTCGAGCAATCCGACCTCACGGTCAGCCGACGCCCGGAACGCGCGCAGATGCCGTGGTTCGATGCCGAACTCGGTCATCGACCGCACCGTCTTGGCCACCAGGACCGCGTCGGCGTCGTAGAACCCTGCAGCGCCGGGCCGGATCAACCCGAACTGTTCGAGCTCGACCAGCATCGGGCCGTCCACGCCTGCCTCGGCGAGCAGTTCCTCCTTGGTCAGGCGGATCTCCCTGTCGGTGGCGAAATCTTCCGCGGACGGTGTGCCCGGACGCTCCCCGTTGAGCGAGACCAGCTTGCGCGGGAGCCGCTGGGCCGGGGCCGACGGTTCAAGGCCCCGATCTGCCGCTTCAAGCTGTTCTTTGATCACCTTCAGCGGAAGGTAATGATCCCGCTGTGCGGAGAGCACGAATCGGAGGCGCTCGACGTCGGCCACGGTGAACTGCCGGTAGCCGGAGGCCGTGCGGGCAGGCAGCACCAGGCCCTCCGACTCAAGGAACCTGATCTTGGAGATCGTCACGTCAGGAAACTCCGGGCGGAGCTGCGCCAGCACCGCCCCGATGCTCAGCCCGTTGCGCTGTGGCCGCCCGGCAGCCGTCACCGTGCCTCCACTAGGCCCCCTGGCCCCCGGACGCCGTGCCGGTCAGGAACACCAGCCGGAACTTACCGATCTGGACCTCGTCGCCACCCGCGAGCACAGCCTGGTCCACCGGCTCCCGGTTGACGTAGGTGCCGTTCAGGCTGCCCACATCGATCACCACGAACTCGCCGCCCTCACGGCGGAACTCCGCGTGCCGACGGGACACGGTGACGTCGTCGAGGAAAATGTCGCTGTCCGGGTGGCGTCCGGCGCTGGTGGTGTCCCTGTCCAGCAAGAACCGCGATCCGGCGTTCGGGCCGCGCTTGACAACCAGGAGGGCCGACCCGGCCGGGAGTGCTTCCACGCCGGCGACCGGCGCCTCATGGGCCGGAGCTTCCTGCGCTTGCTCCTCGGCGAGGAAGTCGGCCCGGAAGACGGAAGTCCGCTCCGGAGACTGCTCCGGGGGAACGCCGCGCCCGTCGTTCGTGCTCACCTGAGGTCTCCTTACACGCTGGTGCAGTCGGTGACTCGATTTGTGTGGTTGCCAACGTACCGTGCCTGATCGATTCCGGTGTTGGTGACTCCCCCATCCGGCCGCCAAACTACTCGATTCCGCGTTCGCCGAGCAGCCGAACCTACTCAGTGATCATTTCTTGGTAGGCCTCGGCATCAAGCAGACTCTGCTCCCCGGCCGAGTCGGTGGGCGCGATGTCGATCAGCCATCCCTCCCCGTACGGATCACTGTTGATCAGCTCGGGAGCGTCGATGACCGCCTGATTCACCGCGACGATCTCACCGTCGATGGGTGCGAACAGTTCGGAGACGCTCTTGGTCGATTCGACCTCACCGAAGACCTCCCCCTCGGTCACCTGAGTCCCGGCCTCGGGCAGATCGACGAACACCACGTCGCCGAGTTGATCTTGGGCGTAGTCGGTGATCCCGACCCGGACAACGCCTTCCCGCCGCCCGTCCACCCACTCGTGTTCTGCCGTATAGCGCAGTTCCGTGGGCACAGTCACCTTGTGATCCCTTTCCTGACGTCGAGAGACACCGAGTCCCTTATGCGAAGTCGGGCTATGCACGCTTGTCGGTGCACCCGCCGTTGGTGTCTCACCCGCATCCAGCCGCCACGAGCGGGCCTCCGCAAGCTCCGGCCCGCCCCTGTCGACACCGATTGCGCACAACCCTCAGAGTCTCGCACCTAACCGGCGGCACGCGCACCCCGAGCCTCGGTCAGCGCGTGCACCGTCTGCACCACGTAGAGCACACCGGACCAGAGGTAGAGCGCGGCGCCCCAGATGGTGAACGCATACGCCCACGGTCGCACGGAGTCGGCGACCGCGTTGTCGGCCTGGGTGAGCAGCAGCAGTGGGAAGGCGTACATCAACACGAATGTCGCGCCCTTGCCCACGTAGCTGACGTCGGGGTAGTCGAACCCGCGCTGCCGCAACGTCAGCACGCACAGCGCCAGCACGAGTTCCCTGCCGACCAGGGCGGCGATGACCCACCAGGGCAGGATGTCCCTGAGCAGGAAGGCGATCAGCGTGCAGAAGATGTAGAGCCGGTCGGCGGCCGGATCGAGCAGTTGCCCGAGCTTGCTCATCTGGTTCAGCCAGCGCGCGAGTTTGCCGTCCAGCCAGTCGCTGAATCCGGCGAACACCAGCACCATAATCGCCAGTCCGTCCTCCTCCGGCCCGAGCAGCAACCAGAGGAACACCGGCACCAGCGCGAGCCGCAGCAGCGAGAGCAGATTCGGCACGGTCAGTGCCTGCCGGGCAAGCGAGGGTTCGGCGCGTCCCGCCGCTGAGGACGTACTCACCAGGTCACAATAGGGCCGATCACTCCGACCGGGATAGGAGACAGCGTGGTGCGCCGCAACGAGCGTTACCGATCCCTGCTCGCCGCCAGCGCGGTGGCCCTGCTGATCGCGGGCTGCGCGGAGTCACCGGCTCCCGGCTCCTCCCCCGCGCCGACCAGCAGGACGACGAGCAACCCCACATCGGCGAGCAGTAGCCGGACGTTGCCCCCGCTACCCGATACCGCGCAGCACACCACGACGGCTCCGGCGCCTGGGCGGACCACCGCTCCTGCGGCGGCCCCCGACTCGTGCGGGACGGTCACCGCGGCCAGCGGCATGACGCTGCGGGTCATTCTCGGTTCGGGAGTGACCGACTGCGCTTCTGCCGAACAGTTGGTCGCCGCGTTTCACCGAGCGATCGCGGGCGAGCAACCCGCGGGGTCGAGCCGACCAGCGAGCGCACAGGTAGCCGGCTGGCGCTGTGTGTCCGGGCCGCCCGCTTCGCAGGGCGGTACCGACTGTTCGAAGGACGGGATGAGCGTCCAGGCCACCGTAGTAGCCGCGGAGTAGTCCCTATTCGCCGGAGAACTTCGGTTCGCGGCGCTCCATGAACGCCTGCACCGCCTCGGTGAGGTCCTTGCTGGGCAGGAAGGCCGAGTTCCATGCCGAGACGTAGCGCAGGCCGGCGTCGACCTGGGCGCGCGTGTTCGCCGAGAGCACGTCCTTGACGCCCTGCACCACCAGCGGCGGGTTGGCCGCTATCTCGGCGGCCATCGTGCGGGCCGCATCCAGCACGGACTGCTGGTCGGGGTAGACGTCGTTCACCAGGCCGATCTTCTCGGCGCGCGCTGCGTCGATGTCCTTGCCGGTGAAGGCCAGCTCCCGGGCATGACCCTCCCCGACTATGGTGCCCAGCCGCTGCAGTGTGCCGAGGTCGGCGACGATCGCCACCTTGACCTCGCGCACGCTGAAGGTGGCGTCGGCTCCGGCCAGCCTGATGTCAGCTGCGGTGATCACATCGATGCCACCGCCGACGCACCACCCGGAGATGGCCGCGATCACCGGTTTGTTGGTCTCCGCGATGGAACTGACCGCAGCCTGCAGTTCGCGCACTTCCTTGAGGAATGCGGTGCGGGGACCGGCCTGGGCGTTGTCGCCGAACACGCTCCCCCATTTCGGCATCATCGCGGGCAGGTCCAAGCCGTAAGAGAAGTTGGCACCGCTTCCGGTCAACACGATGGCCCTGACCTCGGGGTCGGCGTCAAGGGCGCGAAACACCACGGGCAGTTCCCGCCAGAAGTCGGGCCCCATGGAGTTGCCCTTTCCCGGGCCGAGCAGCGTCACTTCGGCGACGTGCTCCTTCCGCTCGACGCTCAATGACACGAGATCATCCAGGTTTGGCTTCATATGTCTCATCTTGACGCATGACCAGGTCGCAATGTGCCGGGTGGTCGGTGCAGGCAAGTACCATGCGCAAAAGCAGCGCCAGCACGGGAGGTGGACGCGATGAACCCACTCAGCCGGACGCGCGAATCCGAGGGCAACCGTCCCGACGCAGGCCGCTTCCGGCTGACGCTCGCTCCGCTGGAGATCTCCGGTTCCTTCCAGCACGACGGATTCCGGCTCGCCTACACCGAGTACGGCGAAGGCGACCGAGTCCTGGTGCTGACACACGGTGTGCTGATGACCCGCCGGATGCACCGGCCGCTTGCCCGCAGCCTCGCGAGGCAAGGCTTCCGGGTTGTCACACTCGACCTGCTTGGCCATGGCGAGTCGGACCGGCCGACCGAATCGTGGCGGTACTCCATGACCGCGTCCGCCGAACAGGTCGTAGGGCTACTGGACCACCTGGAGATCGACGAGGCAGTTGTCGGCGGCACCTCGCTCGGCGCCAACGTCTCGCTCGAGGTAGCGGTGCTCGTTCCGCATCGGCTGCGCGGGCTTCTGGTCGAAATGCCGGTGCTGGACAATGCCATGTTCGCCGGGCTGATCGCGTTCCCACCGTTGCTGTTCGCCGCCAGGTTCGCCCCCATCACGGTCCGCTTCGTCGCGGCCCTTGCCAGCCTGGTCCCGCACGGAAATCAGTGGGTCGACGTGGTCACCGATGTGCTGCAGCAGGAGCCCGCGGCGATGGCAGCGGTTTTACATGGTCTGCTGTTCGGGCGGATCGCACCACCTCGGTCGATGCGCAAGGGCATCATGACCCCGGCCATGGTCATCGGGCATCCACGCGACCCGATCCACCCCTTCGGCGACGCCGACACGCTTGCCGCCGACCTGCCGCACGCGGAGTTCGTGCAGGCACGCAGCCCGGTTGAGCTACGGCTCGACCCGGAACGACTGACCAGCGCCATGGCCGACTTCCTGACCGGGCGATTCGCCTAATCGGCGAGTTTGCCGGTGAGGTCGGCGAGTTTGCCGGTGGGGTCGGCGAGTTTGCCTCAGATCCCCGCGTCCGGCGCCTCGCCGAGGCTCTCGTGCAGGCCGGCGACCGGGCCGATCACGATCACGGCGGGCGGGCGAACGCCCTGGGCGGCGATGTCCTCGGCGACCCGAGCCAAGGTTGATCGCACCACGCGCTGCCTGCGGGTGCTGCCGTCCTGGATCACCGCGACCGGGGTGCCGGCTTCGCGTCCGCCGCTGAGCAACGCATCAGCGAACTGCCTGATTCGTTCGACGCCCATCATCAGCACGATGGTGCCGCGCAGCTTCGCCAGCGCAGGCCAGTCCACAAGGGACTGTTCATGGCCGGGCGGTACATGGCCGGACACCACAACCACTTCGTGCGACACGCCCCGATGAGTGACCGGCACGTTGGCCAGCGCGGGAACCGAGAACGCGCTGGTGATGCCCGGCACGATCGTGACCGGCACACCGGCCTCCGCGCAGGCGAGCACTTCCTCGAATCCGCGGCCGAACAGGTAGGGATCTCCGCCCTTCAAGCGGACAACGAACTTGCCTGCCTTCGCCCGCTCGATCAGCGTCGCGTTGATGACGTCCTGGCTGGCCGATCTGCCGTACGGGATCTTCGCCGCGTCGACCACTTCCACCTGCGGAGGGAGATCGTCCAGCAGTTCACGCGGCGCAAGACGATCGGCGACCACCACATCCGCCCTGGCCAGCAACCGGCGACCGGCGACTGTGATCAACTCGGGGTCACCCGGCCCACCGCCTACCAGCGCCACCGAGCCCATACCGGACTCGCCCGACTCCGCGGCGGGCACGACGTCGGGGACCATGCCCTCACGGAGCGCGTCCAGCAGACCGTCCCGGACGGCCGCCGAGCGCAGCGGCTCTCCTCCGGACAACACCCCGATCAACAGGCCCTCGTGCTCCCCGGAGGCGGGGGTGACCGCGCTCCCCTGCTCGCCGGCGTCGGCCCGCACACAGAACACCGTGCGCCGTTCGGCTTCCGCGCACACCGCCGCGTTGACCTCGGGATCGTCGGTGCAGGCCAGCGCGTACCACGCACCATCGAGATCGCCATCGGCATAGCCGCGCTGATGCCAGACCAGCGAGCCTTCGTCAGCCATCCCGCTCACCGCCGGAGTGGTATGCGGGGCGATCACCTCTACCTCGGCGCCCGCGCCGAGCAACCGAGGCAGCCTGCGTTGCGCGACCGTGCCGCCACCGACCAGGACGACCCTGCGCGCGGTGAGGTCCAAGCCGACGAGGTAATGCGCTTCGGTCATTCCCTAAGCATGACGGGCCGCCCCCATGCCCGCGCGGTCAGGGTTGCAGCAGCGCCAGCATTTCGGTGTTGCCGAACGTCCGGGCCGTCTCGACCGCCGACGGCTGGCCGGCATCTGGGTCGGCACCACCGTTGAGCAGCACTTTCACCACCTCGGGTTCGGCCTTGAAGACCGCTCCGGCCAACGGGCTCTGCCCCTTGTCATTGAGCCGGTTAGGCTCGGCGCCGCGTTCGAGGAGGGCAGCGACCGTACCTGCGTGCCCGTGATATGCGGCGAGCATCACGAGCGTGTCACCCTTGTCGTTGGTCATATTCACCGGGATTCCGGCATCGACGTAGGCGGCGAGATTATCGGTCTCACCCGCACGCGCGAACCCGAAGACTTTCGCCCACAGTTCGAGCAACTCGGGATCGACACCCTGCTCGGCCCTTGGCGCAGAATCAGTATCAGCCATCATTCGAGCGTGCCACAACCAGCCCGGTGGGCGGACAGTCGCCGTCGCGTTTCCGCCCACCGGCCCAGCGTGGCGGGCACCTCACGCCTTGCGGGATGAGGGGTAGGGCAGCAGGGCCATCTCACGGGCGTTCTTGATCGCGACGGCGACCTGCTTCTGCTGCTGATTGTTGATCCTGGCCATCCGGTCACCAACTCGACTTCGTCACGCCGGGAAGTTCACCGCGATGCGCCATCTCCCGTAGCCGGATCCGGGACAACCCGAAGGCCCGGAAATGCCCGCGGGGTCTACCGTCCACCGCGTCCCTGTTCCGCAGCCGGGTGGCGCTGGCATCCCGCGGCATTCTCTGCAATGCCGACACCGCATCGAACTTCTGTCCGGGGGTGGACCGCGGCGATGCGATGGTCGCCTTGAGTTCCGCCCTGCGCTCCGCATGTCGTGCGACGACGACCCGGCGCTGCGCGTCCTTGGCAATCTTGGACTTTTTGGCCATCAGCGGTCCTCCTTGAACTCGACGTGCTTGCGCGCGACCGGGTCGTACTTGCGCAGCACCATCCGATCGGGATCGTTGCGCCGGTTCTTCCTTGTCACGTAGGTGAATCCGGTGCCCGCGGTCGACCGGAGCTTGATGATGGGACGAATCTCGTTGCGCGCCACTAGAGCTTCACTCCTCGGGCGCGCAGCTCGGCGACGACCGCCTCGATACCGCGCTTGTCGATCGTCTTCATGCCCTTGACCGAGACCCGCAGGCGGATCCACCGGTTCTCACTCGGCACCCAGTATCTGCGCGACTGCAGATTCGGCTCCCAGCGGCGCGAGGTCCGTTTGTGCGAATGGGACACCTGCTTGCCGTAGCCCGGCTTGCTACCGGTGA
>JBOHER010000302.1:0-50049 GCA_050701115.1 Haloechinothrix sp.
AGATCGACGGCGACACCATCGCCTACCATTTCCACGAGCCGCTCGGAGTCGTCGGCCAGATCATCCCGTGGAACTTCCCGATCCTGATGGCCGTCTGGAAGCTGGCTCCCGCGCTGGCCGCGGGCAACGCGGTGGTCCTCAAGCCAGCCGAGCAGACCCCGGCCTCGATCCACCTGCTGCTGTCGATCATCGGTGACCTGCTGCCCCCAGGTGTGGTCAACGTGGTCAACGGGTTCGGTGTGGAGGCGGGCAAGCCGCTCGCGTCGAGCAACCGGATCCGCAAGATCGCCTTCACCGGCGAGACCACCACCGGACGGCTGATCATGCAGTACGCCAGCGAGAACCTGATCCCGGTGACCCTGGAACTGGGCGGCAAGAGCCCGAATATCTTCTTCTCCGACGTGGCCGACGCCGCGGATGCCTTCTACGACAAGGCGCTCGAGGGCTTCACCATGTTCGCGCTCAACCAGGGCGAGGTGTGCACCTGCCCGTCGCGTGCGCTCATCCAGGCCGGCATCTACGACAGGTTCCTCACCGACGTCACCGAGCGCACCAAGGCCGTTCGGCAGGGACACCCGTTGGACACCGAGACCATGATCGGCGCGCAGGCCAGCAATGACCAGCTGGAGAAGATCCTGTCCTACATCGACATCGGCAAGCAGGAAGGCGCCCGCGTCGTCACCGGTGGCGAGCGGGCCGACCTCGGCGGCGAGCTCTCCGGCGGCTACTACGTGCAGCCGACGATCTTCGAGGGGCACAACAGGATGCGGATCTTCCAGGAGGAGATCTTCGGCCCCGTGGTGTCGGTGGCCTCCTTCGACGACTACGACGACGCCATGAAGATCGCCAACGACACGCTCTACGGTCTCGGTGCTGGCGTGTGGTCGCGCAACGGCAACGTGGCCTACCGAGCCGGCCGGGAGATCCAGGCGGGCCGGGTATGGGTGAACAACTACCACGCCTACCCGGCGCACGCGGCCTTCGGTGGCTACAAACAGTCCGGGATCGGCCGGGAGAACCACTCGATGATGCTCGACCACTACCAGCAGACCAAGAACCTGCTGGTCAGCTACTCCGAGAACGCGCTCGGCTTCTTCTGATGGCCCGGCGAGTCGATGTCTCCCCGGGGGCGGCGGAGTTGCTCCGCCGCCTTCGGGGCACCCACGGGCCGTTGATGTTCCACCAATCCGGCGGATGCTGTGACGGCAGCGCACCGATGTGCTACCCCGAAGGAGAGTTCCGCACCGGTGCGACCGACGTGCACCTCGGCGATCTCGAGGTGCACGGGATAGAGCCGGTGCCGGTGTGGATGTCCGGCCCGCAGTTCGAGTACTGGAAGCACACCCACCTGACCATCGACGTCGTGCCCGGACGGGGCAGCGGGTTCTCGCTCGAGGCGCCGGAAGGCGTGCGCTTCCTGATCCGCTCGCGCCTGCTCACCGACGAGGAACTGGCGGCGTTCAACCTGCTTTGAGACCCGGAAGGGCTACCAGGACAACTCGGGAGTGCGGTGGAAGGCGATGCCTTGTGCGGTCATCCGGGACTCCTGGTCGGCCAGCCGGGTGCGGAACTCGGGCCATTCCCGCGCCTCCTGGGGCGACCAGCCGACCTCGGCGATCGCCGGAATGCGCGGGAACGCCATTCGTTCGATCTTCTCCTCGGTCTCCACCAGCTCTGTCCACAGTGGAGTCTCCACGCCGAGGACGGACTCTTCCCCGACCCCGTCGAGAAAACCGGCCGGATCCCATTCGTAGGCGGTCCGCACGCTGACCGGTCCCGCCCACTTGTTGCCCCACGGGTCCGTTTCGGCGTACTTCATGTCCAAGTAGGTCTTGTTCGCAGGCGACATCAGGACCTGACGCCCCGCGTCGGCCGCGGCGCGGGCGGGCTCGTTGGCGGTTTCGATCCGCCAGTACTGCACCGCGGCCGTGTCGGGCAACGGCACCTGCGCGTACTCGTGCCAGCCCAGTGCCCGCTTGCCTTCCGCGCTGATCATCGGCAGCACCTTGGCGAAGAACGTCCGGTAGTCGGCCGCACTGGTCGAGGTGGCCTCGTCGCCGCCGATGTGCAGAAATGCGCCGGGGGTGAGGGCAGCGACCTCGCGGATGACGTCGCGGGCGAACCGGTAGGTGACGTCCTTGTCGATGCACAGGGACGAGAAGCCGACCTGAGTTCCGGTGTAGGGCGCTGGTGCCTTGCCCGAGCAGTTCAGCTCGGAGTAGGAAGCCAGCGCCGCGTTCGTGTGACCAGGCATGTCGATCTCCGGCACGATGACCACGCCGCGGGACGCCGCGTACGCCACGATCTCCCGGTACTCCTGCTGGGTGTAGAACCCGCCCTCACCGCCGCCGACCTGCGTCTTTCCGCCGATCCGCGTCAGCTCGGGCCAGCTTTTGATCTCGATCCGCCAGCCTTGGTCGTCCGCGAGGTGCAGGTGCAGGTGGTTGATCTTGTACTGGACGATCCGGTCGATGTGCCGCTTCACCACATCGACGTCGAAGAAGTGCCGGGCGACGTCCAGCATCGTCCCCCGGTAGGCGAACCTCGGCCGGTCGGTGATGGTGCCGCCCGCCACCGCCCAGTCTCGGTCGACCGGCTGGCCGCGCTCGATGTCGGCGGGTAGCAGTTGCCGCAGGGTCTGCACCCCGGCGAACACCCCGCCTACCTCCGCCGCGGTGATGGTGACGCCGTCCCGGGTCACCTCGAGCCGGTAACCCTCGCCGGCCAGGTCGTCTCCGTCGGTCAGCCGCAGCGTGATCGCGCCCGCACCTGCCTGGTCGGAGTGGGTGACCGGCAGGTCGAATCCGGTGGCGGGTCGCAGCAGCTCACCGAGGTAGTCGGCGACCGTTACTGCGTCGCCCGCGGCGCGAATCTGAGTGTCCGAGTCGAGCGCGAAATTCGCCTCCTTGTCGGCTCGTACCGTTAGCGGCTTGGGGATTACGTCGGTTGCCGCCGGGGTATCCGGGGGCAGCGTGATCGGCGGAGCGGGGGAGGACATCGGAGGCTGCTTCGTCGTCGGTTGAAGCGCATCGGGCTCGCCGCCCGACGTGCAGGCTGTAAGCATCAGCACCGACACCGTGAGCAGCGCCAGATAGCCGGCCCGGATCATCCGCATTGTCCGGTCCGTAGCGGATACTGGCATGACCGCCTTCCCTCTCGTGGCCGTGTGCTCGGTGTCCATCGCAACATGCGTGCATTCCACGGGTGTGTTGGGGTCGACGGTGCGGCGCCACACCACGCGGTTGCCGCGCCCGACGATCGGGTCGAGGGATACTGAGCGCTATTCGCGACCTGGGTTAAGGAGCACGAGTGGATGCGTTGACGGAGCTGGCCGGCTCGTTGCTGTCCTTCGCGCACCAGCTCTTCGGCCCCGGTATCTGCCCAGGTGACTGGGTGTTCGCGACCAGCACGGCAGGCGCGCTGCTCGCACTGTCGCCGATCACCGGCGGGTTCCTGGCCGCACTGATCCGCAAGTTCACCGGAAATCGGTACAACGGCGCCACGCTTGGGATGTTCGCCACGATCGGCGCGGTGAGCGTGTTCGTGATCCCGTGGGTGCTCAGCGTCGGGATCTCGGAGACCTTCCGGGCGGCGGCACGCGGCGAGCGCGCGGGACTGAGCGGTTCCGAGCGACTCACGCTGGGCAAGGAGTTCTGCGGATTCATCGGTGAGCAGTCCGATTACCTCGGGGGCGGCCAAAACGTCTTCGACACGCTGTTCTATCCGGGCGGCGACCAGCTCCAGTACGGCTTCTACCTCGGCGCGCTGGTCGGCCTGCCCGCGCTGTCGCTGCTGTTCGTGATGCTGCTGGGGCGGATGGCGTTTCGCGGTGGACCGCTCTGGCCCGCCCGTTTCTTCTGGATCTCGTTCCTCGCGCTGGTCGCGTTCACCGCGCCGGTCAGCGCGAACACCGCCATGCACCTGTGGCTCGGGTTCCTGCCGATCATCGTGCTCGGCATGATTCCGCTCGCCCTGCTCGGCCCGCCGAGCTGGCACACCCTCCGCCGCTCGGAGAAGCCCCGCGAGCTCCCGCCACCGGAGCCGGAACCCGAGCCGTATCGGCCGCCGGTGACCCAGCCTGCCGCCCGGCAGTATCCGCCCACCGCGGTCGAGCAGGCCCAGCCGCTGGCTGCCGTTCCTGGGCCGTTGCCTGCCATGGCGGGCCAGCCCGGTGCCAGGTACAAGCGGACGCACAGGCTCGGGCACGGTGGGTTCGGCACGGTATGGGAGGCGATGGACACCCAGCTCGACCGCAAGGTGGCGCTCAAGATCGCGCACGCACCCGACCCGGACACCGAGGCGCGGATGTGCCGGGAGGCCCGTGCGCTGGCCGCGGTCGACCATCCCAACTGCGTGCGCGTCTATGACCTGGTGGAGGAGCCCGACGGGCTGGCGCTGGTCATGGAGTACCTGGAGGGCAAGGCGCTGGCGTTCGCCGTCGACGAGTCGGGGCCGATCGACGACGTCGCCGCCGCCCGCCTGTGGTCGACGATGGCCGGGGCGCTGCTCGCTGCGCACGACAAGGGTGTGCTGCACCGCGACGTGAAGCCGTCCAATGTGATCGTGGACCCGAACGGTATGCCGCACCTGATCGACTTCGGCATCGCGCGGAGCAAGGGCGACGCGACGATGACCGCGGCGGGCATGATGATCGGTACGCCCGACTACACGGCGCCGGAAACGGCCAACGGAACCGCGGCCTCGCCCGCATCGGACGCCTGGCAGCTCGCCGCGACGGTGAGCTATGCGCTCAGCGGGCGCCCGCCACGTGGCACCCGGGAGACCCCGATGGCCGCGCTGCTGGCCGCCGCCCGCTCCGAAGCCCCCACGGAGCTGCCGAAACGCAGCGTGCACGCGAAGCTGCTGGCTGCCGCGCTGGACTCCGAGCCGCGCAACCGGCCCACCCTGGGCGCCGTCATCACCGACATGAACACCTGGCTTGCCGGTGTGGGGGAGCCCGCGGATGGCCCGGTGACGCGAGCGTTCCCGCGGGCCTGAGCAGTGTGGGTGTCTTCAAGACCCCCAAACATCTCGGTAGGCGTCGGTAACAACCGCAGACCCAACGGTGTGCGGTGCTTTGCGGCAACTTGGCTGGGCGTTTGTAGGTCTTGAAGACACCCAAACTGCACTACCCGGTCAGATCAGCCCACGATGGGCCGCTCGGCGGGAAGTTCGTACCGGCGTGGCCGTTCCCGCAACGCGAGCGCGGTGGCCAGGGTGACCGGCCCGAGCCGCCCGATGAACATCAGCAGGGACAGCAACACCTGGGCCAGCGGCGGCAACTCCGGGGTGATGCCGGTGGACAGCCCGACCGTCGCGACCGCCGAGATCGTTTCGAACAGCACTTCGTCCAGGGTGAACGGGGTGATGGACAGCAGCACGAGGGTCGTTGTCATCACCAGGGCGACGCTGATCAGCGCGATCGTCAGTGCCTGGCGTTGCACGCTGGCCTCCAGCCTGCGCCCCATGACGTGCACGGTCGGCTCGCCCCTGATCTCGGCGTAGATGACGAAGGCCAGCAGGGCGAAGGTGGTGACCTTGATGCCGCCCGCGGTGCTGGCACTGCCGCCGCCGATGAACATCAGCACGTCCTGCACCAGTAGCGATGGCGAGGTCATCTCGCCGATGTCGAGGGAGTTCAGCCCACCGGAGCGGGGCATCACGGCGGCGAAGAACCCCGCGAGCAGTTTGGTGGTGACGCTCAGCGGGCCCATGGTCGCTGGGTTGTCCCACTCCGCCGCGGTCAGGAAGACGAACCCCACCAGCAGCAGCACACCGGTGGTCAGCAGGGTGATCTTGGTGTGCATCGACCAGCGCAGCGGGCCGCCCCTGATCCTGCGACCGAGCTCGAACAGCACCGGGAAACCGAGACTGCCCGCGATCACGGCGATGGTAACGGTGAGGGAGATCCACGGGTCGGAGACGAACCGCGTCATGCTGTCGGAGTACAGCGAGAGCCCGCCATTGTTGAACGCCGACACCGCGTGGAAGACGCCCGAGTACGCGGCCGCGCCGAAGCCGTGGTCGTAGCCGATCATCAGCCTGCCGGTGAGGATGATCGCGGTGACCAACTCGAAGGCAAGGCTGAGCTTGATGACACCGGCCACCACCGCGCGCACGTCGCCGAGGCCGAGGCTCTTCGTCTCGCGTTGCGCGCTGATCTGCATGCGCAGCCCGATGCGGCGGGAGACGAGCAGCCCGAGCAGCGAGGCGAGGGTCATGATTCCCAGGCCGCCGATCTGCATCAGGAAGACGATGACCACCTCGCCGAACGTCGACCAGTGCCCGCCGGTGTCCACTACGGCGAGACCGGTGATGCACACCGCGGCGGTAGCGGTGAACAGCGCCGTGATCAGTCCGGTCGCGGTGCGGCTCTCGCTGGCGATGGGCAGCATCAGCAGCAAGGTGCCGATCAGGACGGCGGTGCCGAACCCGGCCACGATCGCGCGCGACGGATGGCCGCCGGAGGGCAGCAGGCCCTTC
Organism: Haloechinothrix sp.; assembly: GCA_050701115.1. Lineage (GTDB taxonomy): Bacteria > Actinomycetota > Actinomycetes > Mycobacteriales > Pseudonocardiaceae > JBOHER01. Next base: position 6,484 of record JBOHER010000302.1, read on the forward strand.
AGCCCGGCCAGCATCCGCTGTCGCAGGCCGGGCGGTGCTGAGTAGGTCGGGTCCATGGCTGGAGTCTCAGGTCAGTTCGGCGAACCGCTCGGTTTCTTCGGTCGTCCCTGCGACGATGAGGAGGTCGCCGCGGCGGATCACCGTCTCGGCCGCGGCGTAGGTGAAGCCTTCACCGCGCCGCTTGATGCTCACCACCGTGATGCCATACTTCGAGCGGAGTTGGCTTTCGCCCAACGGGCGGCCCACAGCTTCGGAGGGCGCGACGGTCTTGACCATCGCGTAGTCGTCCTCGAACTCGATGTAGTCCAGCATCCGGCCCATCACCAGGTGCGCGACGCGTTCGCCCATGTCGTGTTCGGGGAGCACGACATGGTGGGCGCCGACCCGTTCCAGGATGCGGGCATGCTGGCGGGACAACGCCTTCGCCCAGATGTTCGGGATGCCGAAGTCGGCGAGAACCGATGTGGTCAGGATGCTGGCCTCCAGGTCGGCGCCAATCGCCACTACCGCCCGTGTGAAGTGGTGCACGCCGAGTTGCCGCAGCGCCTCCTCGTCGGTGGAGTCGACCACGGCGGCATGGGTGACGTCGTCCGCGTATCGGTCGACCAGTTTGGGGTTGGAGTCCAGGGCCAGGACATCGGTCCGCTGGCTCATGAGTTCCAGCGCGAGCGAGCCGCCGAAGCGGCCGAGACCGATGATCACGGCACGGTTCCTGGTTGTGCTGTCGTTCTTAGCCAACGATGGGTCGCTCCTCGGGTAGTTCGTAGCGCCGGGGGCGGTCGCGCAACGCCAGCGCGGCGGCCGCGGTGACCGGCCCCAGCCTTCCGATGAACATCAGCGCGGTGAGGATCAGCTCGCCTGCCGGGGCCACGTCAGCCGTGATCCCGGTGGACAACCCCACCGTGCCGAACGCGGAGATGACCTCGAACAGCACCTGGTCGAGGTCGTGGTCGGTGATGGTCAGCAGCGCGAAGGTCGAGGCCATGACCGCTCCGACACCGAGCAGCGCGATGGTGAGCGCCTGGCGTTGCACGCTGGCATCCAGCCTGCGCCCCATGACGTGCACGGTCGGCTCGCCCCTGATCTCGGCGTAGATGACGAAGGCCAGCAGGGCGAAGGTGGTGACCTTGATGCCGCCCGCGGTGCCTCCGCTTCCGCCGCCGATGAACATCAACACATCGTGCACCAGCAGGGTCGAGGGATGCAGTTCGGCGATGTCGAGGCTGTTGAACCCCGCGGTGCGCGGCATCACCCCGGCGAAGAACCCGGCCACCAGCTTGCCGCCGATCCCGAGCGGGCCGATGGTTGCGGGATTGCTCCACTCGGTTGCGGTGATGGCGACGAATCCGACCACCAGCAGCACCGCCGTGGTGACCAGAGTGATCTTGGTGTGGATGGACCATCGCCGTGGGCTGCGGGTGCGGCGGGTCAACTCGAAGAGCACCGGAAAGCCGATGCCGCCACAGATAACAGCGATCGCGATGGGCACGAGGACCCACGGGTCGGTGACGAACTGGATCAGGTTGTCGGAGTAGAGGGAGAAACCGGCGTTGTTGAACGACGACACCGAGTGGAATATCCCGGAGTACACCGCGCTACCGAACGAATGGTCGTAGGCGATCATGAACCGGGCGGCGAGCACGACCGCCAGCACGATCTCGAAGGCGATGCTGATCTTGAGCACGTTCTTGATCACGGTGCGGACGTCGCCGAGCCGGAGGCTCTTGGTCTCGGTTTGTGCGGTGAGCTGCATCCGCAGCCCGAAGCGGCGCGCCATCAGCAATCCGAGCAGCGAGGCGACGGTCATAATGCCCAGGCCGCCCACTTGGATCAGGCACAGGATCACCACCTCGCCGAAGGTCGTCCAGTAGGTAGGCGTGTCGACGACGATCAGCCCGGTGACGCACACCGCAGAGGTCGCGGTGAACAGTGCGGTGACGAATCCGGTCGCGGTGCCGCTCTCGGCCGAGATAGGCAGCATCAACAGCCCCGTGCCGACACCGATCGCGGCGGCGAACCCGGCGAACACGGCGCGTGCGGGCCGCCCGCCGGAGGGCAGGATTCCCTTGAGCGTGATCGTCAGCCGCCGCCCGACCGTCGCGGGGGCAGCGGTATCGAGCATATTCATGGAGGGTTATGCACAATCGGAGTCGACACCCGGCGCGCGTTCCCGCGCCGAACCAGCACGCACCTGACATCTCCCAATTTTGAACGGCCTTGATGGAGAAGGCAGCCTAATCCTGCGCTTGGCTTATCGCCATGAGGGCAGCCACATTTCCTGGCTCCAGCGTGCCTCGGTGATCGAGTCGCCGTTCAGGATCGGCCACAGCCAGACGAAATTGGCGACCACCAGCCCAACGTAGAGCGCGACCGCGAGCATGCCGGTGCCGCGTCGCTCAGCGCCGCTGCGCGCGCTGCCAAGCATGTGGCCGAGCACCAGCGTCACTCCGAGCACCAGGAAGGCCGCCATCGGGGTGGCGTAGAAGAAGTACATCTGCCGGTCGAGGTTGCCGAACCACGGCACTAACGCGGCGAGGTAGCCGACCAGCACAACGCCGTAGCGCCAGTCCGATCGGAACACCGAACGCCACAGCGCCCAGGCCAGCAGCGGCGGCGCCAGCCACCACATAGCCGGGGTGCCGACCAGCATAGTTGCCCGGACGCACTCGGACTGCCCGCAGCCCACCGCTTCGGCCCCGGAACCGTAGTAATAGAGCATCGGACGCAGTCCCATCGGCCAGGTCCATGGCTTGGATTCCCACGGATGGGGATCGTCCTTGGGCGTGGCCAGGTTGGCGTGGAAGTCCAGCACGTTTCCGCTGTAGGAGATCAGCGAGCGCAGCACATCCGGCACCCAGCCGAACGCGCTCGCGTCCAGCGCCTTGATCTCGACATAGTGGCGGTCGGTCGCTGTTTCGCTGGCGAACCAGGCCCACCAGCTGCCCAGATAGACCAGCACGACCAGCACGCCGATGGCCACCGCAGGCCCAAGATCGCGCACCAGCACGGCGCGCAGCGGGCGGGTGACCCCCGCGGTGCGGCGAGCGCTGTAGTCGAGCACGAGGATCAGCACGCCGAAGATCAACACGAAGTAGCTGCCCGACCACTTCACCGCGCAGGCGAGTCCGAGCAGCACTCCCGCGCCGAACCGCCACCAGCGGACACCCAGCCGCGGTCCGTACCAGGAGTCGGCGATCCAGCCCTCGCGGACCGCCTCGGCCAGCCGCGCGCGTACCTGTTCCCGGTCGAGCAGTATGCAGCCGAACGCGGCGAGCACGAACATCGCGAGGAAGATGTCCAGCATGCCCATCCGCGACTGCAGGTGCAGCACGCCGTCGGCGATGGCCAGCACCCCGGCGATCGCGCCGAGCAGCGTGGAGCGGGTGAGCCTGCGGGCGATGCGGATGATCAGCAGGATCATCACGATGCCCGCGATGGCCGCGCTGAACCGCCAGCCCCAGCCGTTGTAGCCGAACAGCCACTCACCCATCGCGATCAGCTGCTTACCGACCGGCGGGTGCACGATGAGCTCGTAGCCGTAGTTGTCCTCGTAGCCGCCGTTGCGCAGTACCTGCCAGGCCTGGGGGACATAATGCTTCTCGTCGAAGACCGGCGTGCCCTCGTCGGTGGGGGATCCCAGGTTCCACAGCCGGATGACCGCGCCGATCGCGGTGATCACCAAGGTGACCACCCAGCTACGCAACCGGTCGGTTGGCATCGGCGCGCCGAGCAGCGTGATCTCGCGGTCGGATTGCGGATCGGGCTCAGCAGGTCGCGCCGGACGCACGTCTGTTGCGCTCACGGCGGACAGCAGTGTGGTCACGGCGCCCATGCTAATCACGCTGCTGGTCGGTGGCCTGCGTGGCACCGTGCGCGCTATACGCTGGCGCGGGGTGTGCGGGACGGTGAGAGGCGAGGCGTGAGGATGTCGACAGATGACCGCGACGCAGGACGCCTGGTTCTCGCTGCCACCCCGCTCGGTGACGCCCGGGACGCTTCCGCGCGGCTGATCGAGGCACTGGCTACCGCCGACGTGATCGCGGCAGAGGACACCCGGCGCACCCGGTCGCTGGCCGCCGCGCTGAACGTCACCCCGACCGGCCGTGTGGTGAGCTTCTACGACGCGGTCGAGACCTCGCGGATTCCCGCGCTGCTCGATGCGGTGCGCGGCGGGCAGACCGTCCTGCTGGTCACTGATGCAGGTATGCCGAGCGTGTCCGATCCCGGTTACCGCCTGGTGTCGGCGTGCGTCGCGGAGGATCTGGCGATCACGTGCCTGCCAGGTCCCTCCGCTGTGACGACCGCCCTCGCGCTGTCCGGGCTCGCTCCGGACCGGTTCTGCTTCGAGGGATTCGCCCCCCGCAAGCCCGGCGAACGCAGGCGGTTCCTCGAGGCGCTGGCCGCCGAACCTCGCACATCGGTGTTCTTCGAGTCTCCGCATCGATTGGCAGGCTTGCTCGAGGAGGCGGTGCGGTTGTTGGGGCGCGACCGGCGGGCTGCCGTCTGCCGGGAGCTCACCAAGACCTATGAGGAGGTGCGTCGCGGCACGCTCGCCGAACTGGCCGCCTGGGCGGCGGGCGGAGTGCGCGGTGAGATCACCGTTGTGCTCGCGGGAGCCGTTGCGCGCGAGGTCGGTGTGTCCGACCTGATCGCCGATGTGCGCGCTCGGGTCGATGCGGGTGCGCGGCTGAAGGTGGTGGCCGCTGAGGTCGCGGCAGAGCACGGGGTGTCGAAGAAGGACCTGTACGACGCGGTGCTCGAGGCGCGCAAGCAGCCCTAGCGTTGCTCGCTGGCTTCGAATTCGCACGCCTGCTCGGGGGTCGGGTGGTGTGGCTCATCCTTGGCGGGCAGCGTCTCCTTGGCGGGCAGCCACACCAGTGCCGCGACCAGGCTCAGCGCACCGGTGACGGCCAACGCCGCGGCGAAGGACAGCTGATCGGCCAGCACCCCGGCCGCGATCGGGCCCAGGATGGCGCCGACGTCGGCGGCCATCTGGAAGGTGGCCAGCACCGGGCCACCACGCCCTCGGGAACCGACGATGTCGGCCACCGTCGCCTGCTTGGGTGGCGTCAGCAATCCGGTACCCACCCCGGCCAGCACAGTGGCCATCAGGAAATCGGGTACCGACCCGCTGAATCCGACCCAGATGGTTCCGCTGCCGGACATCACCAGGCCGGCGAGCACCAGGGGCTTACGGCCCACCGTGTCGGCGAGCTTGCCCGCCGGGATCAGCATGATCACATTGGCCGCGGCGAACACCGCGAACGCGATGCCGGCAAAGGACTCCTCACGCCGCAGCACCTCGGTGATGAACAGCGGGACCAGTGAGACGCGCACCCCGAAGATGACCCAACCGGTCGCGAAGTTGGCGAACAGGGCGGAACGGTAGCTGTGCTCGCGGAGGGCGTCCGGCAGGGTGACCGCTGGGGTTGCGTCCTCATCGGCCGCTGCGATCAGCGTGGAGCGGCGCAGCAGCACCCACACGATCAGCACGGCGACGATCAGCGCCACCGAGTAGGCCAGGAACGGTGCCTTCAACGAGATCGCGATCAGGCCGCCGCCTGCCAGCGGACCTGCGACGTTGCCGAGCAGGAAGCCGGTTCCGAACAGCCCAGCGGCCCTGCCGCGCAGAGTGGGCGGGGTCAGGTGAATGAGCAGCGCGACGGCGGAGACGGTGAACATGGTCGAGCCGATACCACCCGCCGACCGGAAGGCGACCAGTTGCGCGTAGTTCTCGGCGAACGCGCACGCGCCGGTGGACACCGCCACGATCAGCAGGCCGGAGATGTAGACCTTGCGCTCCCCCAGCCGGGTCACCAATCGCCCGGCTACCGGCGCGAACAGCAGCCGGGTGACGGCGAACGCGCTGATCACGAACGACGCCGCGGTCACGCTCACATCGAAGCTGCGGGCGAACATGGGGATCGCGGGCGCCACGATGCCGAACCCGCCCGCGATGACGAAGTTCGCCGTGACCAGCACCCACACCTCACGAGGGAGCCTCGGCTGCGAGTCCGTCGGTAGGAGTTGGCCGGAGCCGGTCACCACACGGATCGCCTCCCACGGCACTTGTTAGCTAAGCGAAGGATATGCCCGCCCGAGCTTACCCGCGAGCAACTGTTCCAACGGTGCCGCCTTGTGCAGACATTCCTGCCACTCCAGCTCGGGGTCCGAGGACGCGGTGATCCCACCGCCGACGCCAAGCGCAAGCTGGTAGCCGCCGGTCGGCGACCGCTGGAGCTCGAAGGTGCGGATGGCGACATTGAGCTCCATCCCGGCGAGCGGCGAGGCCAAACCGGCCGCTCCGCAGTACACCCCACGCGGCTCCGGCTCCAGTTCGGCGATCAGGTCGAGTGCGCGCAGCTTCGGCGCTCCAGTGACCGACCCCGGTGGGAAGGCGGCGTCGAGCAGATCGGCGTCATCGACTCCTGGCGCGAGTTGACCCTCCACAGTGGACTCTAGATGCCAGACGCCGGGCGCTTCGCGCACCATCAGCAACTCGGGTACGCCCACGGTGCCGACTTCACTGATTCTGCTCAGGTCATTGCGTACCAGATCGGTGATCATCACGTTCTCCGCGACATCCTTTTCGGACTCGCGCAGCAGGATGGCGTTCTCGTCATCGGCAGGCCCGCGCCGGGGGAGTGTGCCCTTGATCGGGGTGGAGATCACCCGAGTGCCTTGTCTGGCAAGGAAAAGTTCAGGCGATAGCGAGACGACCGCGCCCCAGGAGCCGGTCAGGTAGGCCGCCCTACGTGGACGGAGCGAGCTGACACCCTCGGCGAACAGGTTGCTCGGTGAACCGTCGAACGAGCCATGAAACCGGGTGCAGATGTTGGCCTGGAACAGTTCGCCCTGTTCGATCGCCCGGATGCAGGCGCGCACGGCTGCGGTGTAGTCACTCTTGGCGGGGCGACGCAACGTGCACGGAGTCCATCCTTCGCCGAGATCCGCGAGTGAGCCGTGTTCGGCCAGGAGCGTTTCCAACTCGTCGGCCAGCCGTTCTGGGTCCGGAGCGTCGTCGGCTACCAGCGCTTCGAACCACCAACGTCGGTCAGCGTCCTGTCGCAGCACGTGATCGGCCCAACCCCACGCCGCGTCGGGCAGTCCGCTCGGCCGACCAGATGAATCGGTCAGCCCGTAACCGAGGTAGCCGATCCACCCACCGCCGACCGCCCCGTCCGCTGATCCGCTGATCTCCGGCTGCCGGGCGGGGACAGCGAATGCCTCAGCGGCGCCGGTGACCGGTGTGATGCGTACCGAGGGCGCGACTACCGCGTGCGAACCGAACCAGTCGCCGGTCAGCGCGGCAGGCCCGGGCAGGGCAAGCCAGCGGGCGCGGGCGTCGAGCAGCACAAGCGCCCGCTCCGGCGTCGCATCAGACCGCAGTGACCTGCGCACCAACCGCATCCGCTCATCCTCGCTGGTCCTGCATGCCGCTCGCGCACCTGGGGTCGTGAGATTGCACGTACCCTGCGTGCATGGTGCGTGTGATCGAGACGTGCAAGGTGGCGACGGTGACCGGGCCGGGATCGACCAGTCGCACCGACGAACGGTTCGCGATCAACGGTACCGACCTCGGAATCCTGTGGGACGGTGGCGACGGCCGAGTGCTGGCGCTGTTCGGTGACACCTATGGCGCCGGTTGGGGTGGCAGCGGTGCGGGGCCGGATCACGCCGACTGGCGGTGCAACGTGCTCGCGTTCTCCACCACCCGCGACCTGAGTGCGGGGATGGAACTGGATGGCGTTGTGGCCAGGCCGGACGGCGGTGCGGCGCAGATCATCGCCCGTGACCCGCGCCGGGACGAGCACACCGTGATTCCCAATGGCGCTATCGCGGTCAACGGCACCCAGTACGCGCATTACATGTCCATCCGGCACTGGGGACGGCCCGGCAGGTGGGTGACGAACTACGCGGGAATCGCTGTATCGACCGACGGCGGCAGCACCTGGACCAAGCCGGAGCGCGCGCGCTGGATCAATCGAGCCGAGCGCGACCACCCGTTCCAGATCGGGGCATTCGCCAGCGACGACGACTATGTCTACCTGTTCGGCACGCCCAACGGCCGATTCGGCGATGCGCACCTGGCCCGAGTCCGGCCTGGTGACGTCCTCGAGCCGTCGGCCTACCGGTACCTCGCAGGCTCGGCCTGGATAGCCGGCGAACTCGCGGCCACGCCGGTGTTCGGCGGACCGGTCGGCGAGCTGTCCATTGCCTACAACGTCTACTTCGGACAGTGGATGGCGGTGTATCTCGACGTGCGCAGGGCGGCGATCGTGCTGCGCACCGCCGAGGCCGTCGACGGCCCGTGGAGCGAGCCGGAGGTGCTGGTCTCCGGCCGGGACCACCCGGCGCTCTACGGTGGCTACCTGCACCCGTGGGCCCTGGACGGACCGGAGATCTACTACCTGATGTCGCAGTGGCAGCCGTACAACGTTTTTCTCATGCGCTCCACCCTGGTGTCTTATTCGTAAGTCGGGCTATTCACCACGGGGCGCTCACCACGGGGCGCTCCTTGCCCCTCGCCTGCAGTCAGTCGTCGCGAGCCACCCTCCGGGCGGCCCCGCCAACTGACTTGTGAATAACCCTCCTGGAGTAGTGGCATTACGGCGTATGGCCAGTGCAAATGGCCGCGAGCCCGGTACGTAGGCTCTGGCCATGAGCACACCCGTGTTGACCGCGGTGGCCTGGCCCTACGCCAACGGCCCCCGCCACATCGGCCATGTTTCCGGTTTCGGCGTCCCCTCCGACGTCTTCTCGCGCTACCAGCGAATGGCCGGCAACAACGTGCTCATGGTCAGCGGCACCGACGAACACGGCACGCCGATCCTGGTCCAGGCCGACAACGAAGGCCGCACCGCGCAGGAGACCGCCGACTTCTACACCCGGCAGATCTGCGGCGATCTGCAGGGCCTCGGGCTGACCTACGACCTGTTCACCCGCACCAGCACCGGCAACCACGCTGCCGTTGTGCAGGAGATCTTCCTGGCGCTGCACCGCAACGGTTACGTGGTGCCCAGGACCACCCATGGCGCGGTCAGCCCGTCCACTGGGCGCACCCTGCCCGACCGCTACATCGAGGGCACCTGCCCCATCTGCGACTACGACGGGGCTCGCGGGGACCAGTGCGACAACTGCGGCAACCAACTCGACCCGGCTGATCTGATCAACCCCAGGTCGCGGATCAACGGCGAGACACCGAAGTTCGTCGAGACCGAGCACCTCTTCCTCGACCTGCCCGCGTTCACCGAATCGCTGGGTAAGTGGCTGTCCGCTCGCACCGACTGGCGCTCCAACGTTCTCAACTTCACCCGCAACCTGGTCGACGACATGCGGCCGCGCGCCATCACCCGCGACCTCGACTGGGGGGTACGGATTCCGCTCGATGGCTGGCGTGATGAGCCACTGAAGCGGTTCTACGTCTGGTTCGACGCGGTGATCGGCTACTTCTCGGCCAGCGTCGAGTGGGCCCGTCGGCAGGGTAGGCCGGATGCGTGGCAGCATTGGTGGCTCAACCCCGAAGTCAAGTCGCACTACTTCATGGGCAAGGACAACATCACCTTCCATGCCCAGATCTGGCCTGCCTTGCTGCTCGGCCACAACGGGCAGGGGGACAAGGGCGGTCAGGCAGGTCCCTATGGTGCGCTGAACTTGCCGGACGAGATCGTGTCCAGCGAGTTCCTCACCATGAGCGGCTCGAAGTTCTCCACCTCGCGCGGCACGGTGATCTACGTGCACGACTTCCTGCGCGAGTTCGGCCCGGACACACTGCGGTACTTCCTCTCGGTTGCGGGTCCCGAGACCCAGGACACCGACTTCACCTGGGACGAGTTCGTCCGGCGCGTCAACAACGAACTGGCCAATGAGTGGGGCAACCTGGTCAACCGGTCCATCTCGATGGCACACAAGAATGTCGGTGCGGTCCCCCGGCCGGGCACCCCGGCGCAGGCCGACGAGGAGCTCACGGCGGCATCGGCCAGGGCCTTCGAGACGGTCGGCGGGCACCTGCAGCGGTCCCGATTCCGGCAGGCGGCCACCGAGGCCATGCGGGTGGTGACCGCGGCCAACCGGTACCTGTCCGACCAGGAGCCGTGGAAGATGAAGGACGACCCGGAGCGGCGGGACGCCGTGCTGCACACCGCGCTGCAGGTCGTGTCGGACGCCAACACTTTGCTCACCCCGTTCCTGCCGCACTCCGCCCAGCGAGTGCACGAGGCGCTGGGTGGCACCGGCGTGTGGGCGGCCCAGCCGGAGATGTCCGAGGTGGAGGATTTGGACGTACCCGGGCGGATCAACCCGATCCTCACCGGTGACTACGCCGCCGAGCAGGCGCGCTGGGAGTCGGTGCCGATCGAGGTCGGCCGCCCGCTGGCCAAGCCAAACCCGCTGTTCGCCAAGCTCGACACCACCCTTGGCGAGACCGGCCCCGAGTGGGCCCCGATCGCACAGTGAACGATCGCACAGTGAACGATCGCACAGTGAACGCCCCACTTTCCCGGGGGGGAACCAGGCATGAGTGAGGATAACCGGCGTGCGCGGCCACCGGTACCGGCGCCGCTTCCGGTACCGGTGGTCGACGCACACACACACCTGGACGCGTGTGGGGCGGTCACCGCCACCGACGTCGCCGACGTCCTCACCCGCGCCGAGCAAGCCGGGGTGGCCGGCGTGGTCACCGTCGCCGACGACCTCGCGGCCGCCCGGTGGGCCGCCGATGCGGCGACCTGGGACGAGCGGGTGTACGCGGCGGTGGCCATCCACCCCACCCGCACCAAGGACTTCGGCGATGCCGAGCGAGCCGAAGTGGAGCGGCTGGCCGTCAAGCCCCGTGTCGTCGCGGTCGGGGAGACCGGTCTGGACTACTACTGGGACTACTCGCCGCACGAGGCCCAGCAGGAGGCATTCCGCTGGCATATCGACCTCGCCAAGCGAATCGGCAAACCGCTGATGATCCACGACCGGGACGCCCACGCCGATGTGCTGCGCATCCTGCGCGAGGAAGGCGCTCCGGAGACCGTGGTGTTCCATTGCTTTTCCGGCGATGCCGCTGTCGCCCGCCAGTGCCTCGACGCCGGGTATGTGCTCTCCTTCGCGGGGCCGGTGACCTTCCGCAACGCTCGCGCGCTGCGGGAAGCCGCCCGGCTGGTGCCGATCGATCAGTTGCTGGTCGAGACCGACGCCCCGTTCCTGACTCCGCACCCGTTCCGCGGCGAACCCAACGAGCCGTACTGCGTCGCCTACACCGTGCGCGACTTGGCTGAGTTGCGCGGCGAGACCGTCGAAGACCTCGCCTCGGCGGTAAACGCCACGTCCGGGCGGGTCTTTCGACTGCCCGGAAGCGGACCAGGCGACACAGCGTGACTCTGGGTTGAACGCATTGCGACAGAAGACGTGTCCATTACTCCACCCGAGGGAGTGATGTAAGTCACGACACCCCGAGGGGTGTTTGCGCAACCTCCTGGTCTTCGTTACTGTCCCGTGACCGTACCGAGTGGTTGTGGATCATTCCGCAACCCACCGGAACGCCCACAGTCACGTCAGTGCACGTCGGGGTAGCACGGCGCAGGCGCGAGCTCGCGTCAGTGCCAGATGACGACGCTGACTGAGGGGTCCGGATACGAACCGTGTGCAGCGTGGCACACGGGCGTAGAGGAAACCGCTTCGGCGAAAGGGATCGACCCTGTGACTGTTGACCAGTGGCGTGCTCAGGCGCGCCCCGGCACGCGATGGAACGAACCCGGCCCTTACTACTCGAGGCCCGTTGCCACCCTGGACCGTCCGGCGTATCCCTGCACCGACGACCGGTTCGCCGATTTCGACTGGCCCGAGTTCGACACCGACCCGGAGTACTCGCGGTACTCCGCTGAGCCGCGCATCACCCCGCAGGACGTCCGCGTCGCCATCGGCCCACAGGTCGACGCCTTGCTGGCTGAGATGGACGTCGATGTCGACGAGCTCATCCGCCTGATCAACGCCGAGACCACCATCCTGCCGGTCATCCCGGACCACATTCCCGACGAGCTCTCAACCGAGCGCACCGTCCAGTTCGCGCCGGTCAGGGTTGCCGAGCAGCCCGAGAGCGGGCTCGCCGTCGCCACGCAGCTCTGGAAGAAGCGGTTCCTCAAGGGCGCGGCCATCGCGGTGCTGATCACGCTGACTGGTGGTGGCGCCGCGGCCCTCGCGATGAACAAGTCCGTGACGGTCAACGTCGACGGCCAGCAGCAGACCGTCAACACGTTCGGGTCCACCGTCGGCGACGTGCTCGAGTCGGCGGGCATCACCGTCGGTGCACACGACGCGCTCTCGCCCTCCCCGCAGGCCGAGGTCGGCGACGGCGGTGTGATCATGCTGGAGCGCGGCCGTCAGCTCAACCTGATCGTGGACGGCGAGCAGCGGGAATCCTGGGTGCGCGCGACGACGGTCGACGAAGCCATCGGCCAGCTCGGCATGACCAAGCTGCTGGACAAAGGTGCGTGGGTCTCTCAGCCTCGCAACAGCGCGGTGCCGCTGGACGGCATGACACTGGAGATCAAGACGCTTAAGAACATCACGGTCTTCGACGGCGGCGAGAAACCCCGCGCGGTCACCACGCACGCGGTCACCGTGCAGGAGTTCCTCGACGAGGCGAAGCTCGAGCTCGGCGGGCGGGACGAGGTGGCCAAGGGCCTCGACCGCGCGCTCGTCGACGGCACCGAGGTGCACATCACCCGTACCGGCGTTTCCGTCGTGAACATCAAGGAACCGATCGAGGCGCCGGTCAAGGAGATCGAGGACGACTCGCTCGACGAGGGCACCGAGAAGGTCGTTGACGAGGGCAAGGCCGGCGAGAAGATCGTCACCTACCGGATCACCAAGCGGAACAACGAAGAGGTCAAGCGCGAGGAGCTCTCGAGCAAGGTCATCCGCGAGGCGGAGGCCAAAGTGATCAGGGTGGGTACCAAGCAGCCGGAGGTCAGTGACGCAGGCGTGTGGGACCGGCTGGCGCAATGCGAGTCCACCGGTAACTGGTCGATCAACACCGGCAACGGCTACTACGGCGGCCTGCAGTTCGACAAGCAGACCTGGGACGCCTACGGCGGCGATGCCTACGCGGCCTACCCGCACCAGGCTTCGCGGGAACAGCAGATCACCATCGCCACCAAGCTCAGGGACGACCGAGGCGGCTACGGTGCCTGGCCCGCGTGCGCGCGCAAACTCGGCCTGCCGACGTAGTCCGCTCCGCTCGATCTAGGCTTGCCGGGTGACCGAAACGCCGGGAGTCGCCCTGCTCGGCCCCGCCGAGATCCGGCAGATCGCCGCGGAACTCGAGGTGCGCCCGACCAAGAAGCTCGGTCAGAACTTCGTGCACGATCCCAACACCGTGCGCCGCATCGTCGAGCTTGCCAAGGTGCGCTCGGAAGACGTCGTGCTGGAGGTCGGTCCCGGGCTGGGGTCGTTGACCCTTGGCCTGCTCGGCGCCGGTGCGCGCGTCATGGCCGTCGAGATCGACCCGGTGCTGGCCGCCAGATTGCCCGCCACCGCTGCGACTCGGGCGCCTGGGGCGGCTGGGCTGCTGACCGTGCACCAGGCCGACGCGCTGCGGATGCGCGCCGCCGATCTCGCGCAAGCCCCGACATTGCTGGTTGCCAACCTGCCCTACAACGTCGCGGTGCCGGTAGTGCTGCATCTGCTCGCGGAGTGCCCGACGCTGCTGCGTGGGCTGGTCATGGTGCAGACCGAGGTCGCCGACCGGATGGCGGCAAGCCCTGGTGGGCGCATTTACGGTGTGCCGAGCGTGAAGCTGGCTTGGTACGGCCGCGTGCGTAAGGTCGCTCCGGTGCCACGGGCGGTGTTCTGGCCGGTGCCCAATGTGGATTCCGCGCTGGTGGCCTTCGAACGCACCGGACAGCCTGCTGGAGTCACCCGGGCCGCGGTGTTCGCCGTCGTGGACGCCGCCTTCGCGCAGCGGCGCAAAACCCTGCGGGCGGCCTTGGCCTCCTGGGCGGGTTCCGCGGAGCGCGCAGGTGAGTTGCTCCGGGCAGCCGGGATCGATCCGGCCACCCGTGGCGAGCAGCTGACCGTCCGGGACTTCGCGCGCATCGCCGCTCAAGCCGAGCTCCGCGGCTGCACGAACCGCGGACACGGCTGCACGAACCGCGGACACGGCTGCACGAACCGCGGACACGGCCATCGGTGTGATCTCGGCCGCTGAGGAGGGTAGTGGCTTGCCAATGAGCGGTCCGGTCGGATGTAATGCAGGGGCATCCATCCCGAGCGGCTGAGAGACCTGGCTCCAGGAAGCCGCAGCAACCACCCCGAGTGGGCAGGTGCTTCCGCCAGGGTCGATGGAGGAATTGTGTCTCACTCACCACGCGCCACCGTGATCACCGACACCTACCGGTCACGAATGCTCACCCGACGCCGCGTCGTCGATCAGGGACGCCGCACCGTCTGTGCGTGTTGACCCCGGCTGTTTCCCCGGCGAGTCGACCCCAGATCTAGTCCCTGCCTCATCCGGCCATTGCCGGCAGGCGCCACCTGGCACCGCGCCTCCGCGCCAGACGCGAGCCCGTGCCCACTCATCAGGAGCTTTCGTGATTACCGTCGAGAACCTGACCAAGTCCTTCCATACCGCAACCGAATCCATCGCAGCCGTGCGCGGCGTCAGCCTCACCATCGAGTCCGGCGCGTTCTACGGCGTCTTCGGCCCGCCAGGTTCGGGCAAGTCCACCCTCACCGGCCTGATCGGCCTGCGGGATCGCCCCGACACGGGCGCGGTTCGCCTGGACGGGGTGAACCCGGCGACGCTGGACGGCCGCAGGCTCCGGGAGGTGCGCGGCCAGCTCGGTTTCCTGGACTCCTCGTGCATCCTGCGCGCCGAGCGCACCGCCGCGGGCAACATCGCGTCGCCGCTCGAGCAGCTTGGCGTCGACGGCCCGCAGCGTCGCGCGAAGGTCGCCGAACTGCTCGACCTCGTCGGACTCACCCGGGGTGCCGCGCAGCATCCCGCCGAGCTCAACGACGGGCAGCGCCGACGCGTGGCGTTGGCCCGCGCGCTCGCCGTCAACCCTGCTGTGCTGCTGGTCGACGACCTCACGGCGGGGCTGGCCACCGAGCAGTCCGCAGGCGTTCTCGCCGCGCTGGACCGCGCACGCGGCGAGCTTGGCGCCACCGTGGTGCTGGCGACCGCGGAAGCCGATGTGGTGCGCAAGGTCTGCGACAACGTCGCCGTGCTGGCCGACGGTGCGCTGCTGGAGAGCGGCAGCGTGTTCGATCTGCTGGCCGACCAGTCCAGCCACACCGCGCGCAGGCTGCTACCCGCGGTGGACTCCGGCTCCGTCCGATTGGCCGGGTACGACCGGGTCGCTGACATCGTGCTGGTCGGATTCGCCGCGGTGGACGGATTGCTGCCCGAGGCGGGCGACCGGTTCCAGGCGGAGATCAGCACCCTCGACGGCGGTCGCACGCGGGTCGGGGAGACCCCGATCGGCCGGTTCCGGATCGGTCTGCGCGGCGAGCGTGCGGAGTCCGCACTCGGCTGGCTTCGCGAGCGTGGCGTCCAGGTTCGTCCGGTCGAGTTCGCGCAGGCTGCTCGGGTGTCGCGGGTCGGCGGATTGGTCGCTCGCGGCGAGCGTCACCTTGCCGGAGTGGCCGCGTAGCCACCGCGCGTGGGCGACGTAGGCTTACCAGGTGCTCGCTGTCGTACCGCCACCGGTCACCGTCCGGGTGCCTTCCAAGATCAACCTGCACCTGGCGGTCGGTGACCTGCGCGCGGACGGCTTTCACGAGCTGACCACGGTCTTCCAGGCCCTCTCGCTGATCGATGAGGTGACCGTCGCGGCGAGCGAGGAACCCGGCGTAGAGGTCTACGGCGAAGGCGAGAAGAGCGTTCCGCGCGGTACGAACAACCTTGCCTGGCGTGCCGTGCGGGAGCTGGCCGGATACGTCGGCAGGGAAAGCGACGAGTCCAAGGTGCGGGTGGTGATCCGCAAGGGCATTCCGGTCGCGGGCGGCATGGCAGGCGGCAGCGCCGATGCCGCTGCCGCGCTGGTCGGGTTGGCCGCGCTGTGGCATCTGGACGTCTCCCGGGAAGAGCTGGGCACCATCGCCGCCAAGCTCGGTAGCGACGTGCCGTTCGCGCTCTCCGGCGGCACGGCGCTCGGCACCGGACGGGGGCACCGGCTGGTCCCGGTGCTGGGCAGGCACACGTTCCACTGGGTACTCGCCTTCGACTCCAAGGGCCTGTCCACGCCTCGGGTGTTCGCCGAACTGGATCGGCTGCGCGCCGAAGGGGATCCGCCGCGTATCGGATCGCACGCACCGGTGGTCGAGGCGCTGGCATCGGGGGATCCGCGCCAGCTCGCGCTGTTGCTCGGCAACGACATGCAAGCAGCGGCGGTGTCATTGCGCCCGTCGTTGCGCCGGACTCTGCGCGCCGGGGTCGAGGCCGGAGCCCTCGCTGGGACGGTGTCCGGTTCGGGACCGACGTGTGCCTTCCTGTGCACCGACGCGGACTCGGCCGTCGAGGTCGCCGCCCGGCTTGCCGGCGCCGGTGTGTGCCGTACTGTCCGGGTGGCGCACGGGCCGGTGCACGGAGCCAGGGTCGTCGGCGGCGAGGAGACCACCCGCCCTACCCCTCCGCAGGTGCACGCGTAGATGGCGAATTTGATCAACACCGAGGCTGTTTCCAAGTCCTACGGCGAGCGGGTGCTGCTCGATGGAGTCTCCCTCGGAGTCGACGAGGGTGACCGGATCGGCGTCGTCGGGCTCAACGGTGGTGGCAAGACCACCCTGCTGGAGATTCTCGCCGGGGTCGTGGCTCCGGACAACGGACGGGTGAGCCGGTCACGTGACCTGCGGATCGCCGTCGTCACCCAGCGCAGCGAACTCGGTGCGGAGGTCTCCGTCCGGGACGCCGTGCTCGCCGGTTACTCCGCGGAACACGAGTGGGCAGCCGATGCACGTGTTCGGTCCATTGTGGACGGACTTGGGGTCACCGCGCTGGGACTCGATTCCCGAGTGGGCCAGTTGTCCGGTGGCGAGCGGCGCCGGGTGGCGCTGGCCGCCGCCTTGGTGCGCGAACTCGATCTTCTGGTGCTGGACGAACCAACCAACCACCTGGACGTCGAGGGTGTGCGCTGGCTGGCCGAGCACCTGCTGGCCCGCCGGGCGGCGCTGATCGTGGTCACCCACGACCGATGGTTCCTGGATGCGGTGTGCACCCGAACCTGGGAGGTCGTCAGCTCGGGCGCGGGTGTCCCGCAAGGTGGTGGGACTGTCGAGCAGTACCAGGGCGGCTACGCCGACTGGGTGTTCGCTCGGGCCGAGCGGGCCAGGCTGGTGGCCTCGGCCGAGGAGAAGCGCCGCAATCTTGCCCGCAAGGAGCTGGCCTGGCTGCAACGCGGCGCCAAGGCACGCACCTCCAAACCCAGGTACCGGGTGGAAGCCGCTGAGGCGCTCATCTCGGATGTGCCGCCGCCTCGGGACACCACTTCGCTGCACGCGTTCGCCCGCCGCAGGCTCGGCAAGACCGTCGTCGAGCTGGAGGACGTGACCGCGTCGATGGGCGACCGTACCCTGCTGGACGACGTCACCTGGCGGATCGGCCCTGGCGATCGGATCGGCCTGGTCGGCGTCAACGGGTCGGGCAAGACAACCTTGCTGCGACTGCTGGCGGGGGAGCGCGAGCCGGAGAGCGGCAAGCGCGTCGAGGGCAAGACGGTGCGGCTGGCGTATCTGCGTCAGGAGTCGGAGGACCTGCCCACCCGTCGCCCAGCCACCACCCCCAACGGAGGCGCTTCGCGCAGCGGCGACTCCGGCTTACGGGTGCTGGAGGCGGTCGAGGAGATCGCCCGCCGGGTCGTGCTGGGCAAGCACGAGATGTCGGCTTCGCAGCTGGCTGAGCGCTTCGGGTTCCCCGCCGCCCGGCAGTGGACGCCGGTCAGGGACCTCTCCGGCGGCGAGCGCAGGCGGCTTGCGCTGATTCGGCTGCTCATGGCCGAGCCGAACGTGCTGTTGCTCGATGAGCCGACCAACGACCTGGACATCGACACCCTGCAGCAGCTCGAGGACCTGCTCGACTCGTGGCCGGGAACGCTGGTCGTCGTCTCGCACGACCGGTACCTCGTGGAACGGGTCTGCGACACCGTGGTTGCGCTGTTCGGCGACGGGCGTATCACCGACCTGCCCGGCGGCATCGACGAGTACCTGGCGCGCAGGGACAACGCAGCGCGGCCGCAAGGGAGTGCGGATCCGGGTGCGCGGCAAGGGACGCCGCAGTCCCGGTCCAGCGCGGCCGAGCAGCGCGCCGCGCGTAAGGAACTCGCCAAGCTGGAGCGGCGGCTCGACGTGTTGCACGACAAGGAGCGCACGTTGCACAAGGCATTGGCCGCCGCCGCTACCGACCCCGGCAAGCTGATGGACCTCGACGCCGAGTTGACAACGGTGCTGGCTGAGATCTCCGACGTGGAGCTGCGCTGGATGCACGCCGCCGATGTCGCCGAGTAGACACCTCGCCACCTGGGTACCCTCGACGCTACCGAGAAGTAGTTAGGCTCGGAGTATGAGTCAGTTCGTTGACACGTTGATCGCCAACGCGCTGTCCGGTGGGCGGACCCGCGGCATCACGACCGGTGCACCGCACGAGCCGGTGCACCAGACTTGGGCAGAGATCCACCAGCAGGCCTTGCGCGCGGCGGGCGGCCTGGTGGGGGTCGGTCTCCGGCCCGGCAACACGGTTGGTGTGCTGGCAGCTGCGCCTGCGTTGATCGCGCCGATCGTGCAGTCGGTCTGGCTCGCGGGCGGAAGCGTCACCATGCTGCACCAGCCGACCCCGCGCACGGACCTGGCCGAATGGGCCGCTGACACGGTGCGCGTGCTCCGCATGATCGGTTCCGAACTGGTCCTGCTGGGTGCCCCATTCGATCAGCTGGCTTCGGTGCTGGAAGAGAACGGTATCCGCTACCAGATGATCACGGATCTGCTTGCGCATGAACCGCTCGCCGAGGTCGTCCCGACGGCCGAGGACGATCTCGCACTGCTGCAGCTCACCAGCGGGTCCACAGCCGATCCGAAGGCCGTCAAGATCACCCACGGCAACCTGTGCTCGAACATGAACGCCATGATCGAACGTACGGAGTTCGATCCTGAGGTGGACAGGATGGTGTCCTGGCTGCCGACCTTCCACGATATGGGGATGGTCGGATTCCTCACCGTGCCGATGACCTTTGGTATCGAGTTGGTGAAGGTGACGCCGGTGGAGTTCCTCCGCACTCCGCTGATCTGGCCCGAACTGCTCAGCCGCTACCGGGCCACGACCACCGCCGCGCCGAACTTCGCCTACGCCATCGTCGGCAAGCGGCTGGCCAGGGTGTCCGACGACAACGCCTACGACCTGTCCAGCCTGCGGCTCGCGCTCAACGGTGCCGAGCCGATCGACGAAGCGGCGGTGCGCGGGTTCACCGACGCTGGAGCACGGTTCAAACTGGCCGCCGAGGCGGTCTTCCCGGCCTATGGGCTCGCCGAGGCCACGCTGGCCGTGTCTTTCGTCCCGTTGGCCGCCGGACTGCGGATGGACACGGTGCAGGCCGGTCCGCTTGAGGCGGAGAACAAGGCGGTTCCGGTCGCCGAGGACGACCCTCGGTGCGGCACCGCCGAGGTGCGCAGGTTCGCGCTCCTCGGCACGCCGTTGCCTGGTCTGGAAGCTCAGATCGTCGATGAGCACGGCGCGGTGCTTGGCGAGCGCGAGGTCGGCGAGATCCGGCTGCGCGGCGACGCCGTCACTCCCGGCTACCTCACCATGGAAGGCCCGGTGTCCACTCAGGACGACGACGGCTGGTTTGACACCGGAGATCTCGGCTATCTCGCCGAGGGGCAGATCGTCATCTGCGGGCGTCGTAAGGATGTGATCATCATGGGCGGCCGCAACATCTACCCCACCGACATCGAACGGGCAGCGGCCGGCGTGGAGGGGGTCCGCGCAGGCAACGCGATCGCGGTACGGCTCGACGCAGGCACCCACCGGGAACGGTTCGCCGTGGTGCTCGAGTCCACGCTCGCAGGCTCCGCCGATGCCGAACGCGCGCTCGCAAGGAAGGTCACCGCGAAGGTCACCTCAGCGGTGGGCTTGCGCCCGTTCTCCGTGCTGGTGCTCGCGCCCGGCAGCCTGCCCAAGACCCCATCGGGCAAGCTCAAGCGTGCCGCGACCGCCATCGAATACGCAGCAGAGATCACCAAGCTCGCATCGGCCTAGGGTGCATTCTCGCGTGGCGCCGAGAGTGCACCGAGCCGATGAGCGGGCTAATGAAAGCTGTTCTGAGCGGCGGCCAGACCCTTGCTGATGAGATCCTCGATGGCGTCCGCGCAGCGGCCAACGTCCAGCGCGAGATCGCGTCTCTCGGTGGGGGAGAAGTCCTTGAGCACGTAGTCCGACGGCGCCATCCGGCCAGGAGGGCGCCCAACTCCGAATCGCACCCGGTAGTAGTCCTTGGTACCCAAGGACTTGCTGATCGAGCGCAGTCCATTGTGGCCGCTCTCGCCGCCGCCGAACTTCAACCGGACCACGCCGTAGTCCAGGTCGAGTTCGTCGTGCACCACGACGATGCCAGTGGCCGGAATCTTGAAGAAGCGGGCCGTTCCCACGACCGGTCCACCGGAGAGGTTCATGAATGAGCGGGGCTTGGCCAGCACCATCCGGACACCGGCGAGTCTGCCCTCGAGCACCTCGGCCCCTGCCTTGTGGGACTTGAACGTCCCACCGATGCGGGCGGCCACCTCGTCGAGCACCAGGAAGCCGATGTTGTGCCGGTTCCCGGCGTAGGTGGGGCCGGGATTGCCGAGGCCGACGAGCAGTACCTGCTCGCCTGCCCCGGGAATATCATTGGGTGCAGACACCGTGTGGTCGGGTTACTCGCCCTCGCCGGCCTTCTCGGGCTCGCCTTCCTCGGCGGCCTCCGCCGGCTCCTCTTCGACGCCCGCGCCTTCGATGCCGACCTCTGCCTCGAGCTCCTCCTCGGTGGGAGCCTCGTTGACGGCAGCGATCAGGGCCTCGGGGTCGGTCAGCAGAATGGCGCCCTCGGGCAGCTCGATCTGCGAGGCGACGAAGCGGGTACCGATCTCCGCGTCCTCGATGGACACCTCGAACTGCTCGGGGATGTGCAGCGCGTCGACCTCGATGGAGACGCGGTCGTGGTCCTGGTTGATCAGGCTGCCACTGACGGCCTCACCGGTGAGCACGACCGGGATGTCCACGGTGACCTTCTCGCCCCGCTTGAGGGTGAGCAGGTCGACGTGCTCGATGTAGTTCTTGAGCGGATGCACCGTGATGGTCTTGGTCAGGGCGAGCTGGCTCATCGCGCCGTCGACCTCGATCTCGATGACCGCGTTGCGGCCGTTGTCCCGGATGACCCGGGCGAACTCGATGGCGGGCAGGGCAAGATGCCTTGGATCGGTGCCGTGGCCGTACAGCACCGCGGGGATTTTGCCCGCGCGACGGGTGCGGCGTGCTGCGCCCTTACCGAACTCGTCGCGCTGCTCAGCGGACAGACGTACCTCGGACACTTCTGGGCTCCTTGTGAATCAATGGCGGACGTAGGCGGCGTGTGGGGCCCGACGACGGGGCTTCGCAGCGGAGAAAGAGCGCGCGGCAACAACACCGCCACGTCGATCACGCCAGGCGCAAGCCCGCCTCGCCGGGGCAACCCAAACAGTCTAACGACAAGCCGAAGGCCCGCCAAACCGGGTGCGCTGTCGGGAAAGTCGACGGCGACTTTCCCGCTTAGGCGTTGCCGTCGAACAGGCTGGTCACCGAGCCGTCCTCGAAGACCTCCTGGATCGCCCGCGCGAGCAGGGGGGCGATGGACAGCACGGTCATCTGCGGGAAGCGCTTCTCCTCGGGGATCGGCAGCGTATTGGTGAAGATCACCTCACGCGCGCCGCAGGTGGACAGGCGCTCCGTCGCCGGGTCGGACAGCACCCCGTGCGTGGCCGCGACGACCACGTCGGTGGCACCCTCCTCCTTGAGTACCTTGACCGCGCCGGCCACCGTGCCACCGGTGTCGATCATGTCATCGATGATCACGCACAGCCGGCCCTTGACCTCACCGACCACGCGGTTGGCGACCGCCTGGTTGGGCTTGTCCGGGTCGCGGGTCTTGTGGATGAACGCGATAGGCCGGTCACCCAGCTGCTGGGCCCACTTCTCGGCCAGCCGCACCCTGCCGGAATCGGGGGAGACCACAGTGATGTCGTGGTCGCCGTAGTGCTCCTGCAGGTGCTCGCACAGCAGATTCTGGGCGAACAGGTGGTCCACCGGGCCGTCGAAGAAGCCCTGGATCTGCGCGGTGTGCAGGTCGACGGTCATGATCCGGTCCGCGCCGGCCACCTTGAACAGGTCGGCGACCAGCCGGGCCGAGATCGGCTCGCGGCCCTTGTGCTTCTTGTCCTGCCTGCCGTACGGGTAGAACGGCATGATCACGGTGATCCGCTTGGCGCTCGCCCGCTTGAGGGCGTCCACCATGATCAGCTGCTCCATGATCCACTCGTTGATGGGCGGGCAGTGGCTCTGGATGACGAATGCGTCGACACCGCGCACGGACTCCTCGAACCGGACGTAGATCTCGCCGTTGGCGAAGGTCCGCGCCTGCTGCGGGGTGATGGTGACGTTGAGGTGCTTGGCCACCTCTTCGGCGAGTTCGTGGTGTGACCGCCCGGCGAACAGCATGAGGTTCTTCTTCGGCGTCCCGGACTTGAAACTCATTGTTGCGACTCCACGTTGAGATCATCGGTGTCTTGCTGGTCGGCGAGTGCCTTCTCCGCAGCCTCCGCCGCCGGGGTACCCGGCCTGCGCCGCCGCACCCACCCCTCGATATTCCGTTGCGGTGTACCGGAGACCGCCAATGCGCCCGGTGGCACGTTGCGGCGAACCACAGTTCCCGCACCGCTGTAGGCGCCGTCCCCGATGGAGACCGGGGCGACGAACGTGTTGTCCGATCCGGTCCGCACGTGCGAACCGATCGTGGTGTGGTGCTTGGCTACGCCGTCGTAGTTGACGAATACGCTCGACGCGCCGATGTTGCTGTACTCGCCAATGGTCGCATCACCCACATAGGTCAGGTGCGGCACCTTGGACCCGGTGCCGATGTCGGAGTTCTTGGTCTCCACGAAAGTGCCGATCTTGCCCTTGGTGCCCAGCGTGGTTCCCGGCCGCAGATAGGCGAACGGACCCACCGACGCGCCCGCGCCGATGACTGAGTCAAAGCCGTGGGTACGCACCACCGAAGCGCCCGGCCCGACCTGGACTCCGGTCAGCGTGGTGTCCGGTCCGATCACCGCCTCCTCGTCGACCGTGGTGCCGCCGTGCAGTTGCACTCCCGGCTTGAGCACGACGTCGCGAGCCAGTGTCACGTCGGCGTCCAGCCAGGTGGTCGCCGGATCCACCACGGTGACTCCCGCGCGCTGCCAGCGCCGCACGATGCGCCGGTTGAGCTCGGCGCCAACGGCAGCCAGCTGGACCCGGTCGTTGATGCCTTCGGTCAGCCAGTGGTCGTCCACGACCAGTGCGCCGACCCGGCGCCCGTCAGCGCGGGCGATGCCCAACACGTCGGTCAGGTACAGCTCGCCCTGCGCGTTGTCGGTGGACAAGAGGGTCAGCCCGTCGATCAGCACCTCGGCCACGAAGGCGTACACCCCCGAGTTGACCTCGGTGATCTCCAGCTGCTCGGGGTCGGCGTCGGCGTGCTCGACGATGCCCTGCACCTGGTTGCCTTCGCCGCGCACGATCCGGCCATATCCGGTCGGGTCGCCGACGACCGCGGTGAGCACGGTGGCCGCGTTGCCGGAACCGTTGTGCTCGTCGAGCAGAGCGGACAGGGTGGCGGTGTCCAGCAACGGTACGTCGCCGTAGCTGACCAGCACGGTCCCGGTGAGCCTGCCGGACACCGCGTGCAGCGCGCAGGACACGGCATGGCCGGTGCCGTTCTGCTGTTCCTGCACGGCCGTGGTGACCGGTCGTCCGATCCGCTCGGCCAGCCCGGCCAGGTGCTCGGCAACCAGCTCGCGGCCATGTCCGATCACCACGACGAGATGCTCGGGTGCCAGCCCGGCAGCGGCGCGCACGGCGTGCTCGACCAGCGGCCTGCCCGCGATCGGGTGCAGCACCTTCGGGGTGGTCGAACGCATTCGGGTGCCCTCACCCGCGGCAAGGATCAACGTGCTCAGCGGGGTGGTACGCGGGGTCACAGCTCTCCCAATAGTTGGCGAACACAGGAAGTCCTCCGGGCCACCTGATCCTACGTGTCGCCAACCTCGTCCCACGGTGGGTCGCCCGCGCCGGCGCCGCCGAAGTGGTCGGGGTGGGCGGTCCCCGCTCCGAGCGTCGCGCTCGCGACCCGATTGCCGCCACCACGTTTTGCCTGGTACATGGCTTCGTCCGCGCGGGTCAGCACCGCCTCCGGATGCTCCTGAGAGGCCATCGACACCAAGCCGACGGACAGCGTGACGCCGTGCGAGAGGTGACCGGGGAGGGCGGCGACCGCGTGCACCGCCCGGTTCATCGCCGCGGTCGCCGAGGAGGCAGGCGCGCCGGGCAGCAGCACCACGAACTCGTCCCCGCCGTAGCGAGCGACGAAGTCATTCCCACGCAGTGCGTCGCGCAGGGTGCTGGCGATGACCCGCAGCACGTCGTCGCCCTCGGCATGTGACTTGTTGTCATTGACGCCCTTGAAGCCGTCCAGGTCGACCAGCGCGACGGACAGCGGCTGGGCCGCGACCGAGGAGGACAGCGCGCGCAACTGGTCGTCGAGCGCCCGCCGGTTGGGTAAGCCGGTCAACGGATCTTGCAGGGCCTGTGCGGCGATCGCGCCGTGCTCGGCGGACAGTCTCTCGTGTTTGCGCCGGGTCTGCAGCGCGGCCGCCCGCGACTCGCGCAGCGCCCACAGTTCGGCCTCGAGGGCGCCGGTGTAGGCCAGCACCGAAGTGGGCACGTCCGGCCGGGAGGCGCATTCGAGCCGGGAGAGCTCGCGATCCAGATTCAGCCGCATCGACGCAAGCACGTTGTCCTTGCCCGCGTCGTCCCGTGCCGCCAGCAGGACGTTGAGTCCTTCCTCCCGCCGCGATTCGCGCTCGAGGCAGCGGGCGAGCGCGATGGCGACGAAGGGCCGTTCGTGTGCGGCCGCGTTGCCGTGGTGGGTGAACAGGGCCCGCAGCCGCTCGACGTGTTCGGCACCTGGTTTGGTGAGGGCTACCGCGGCGGCCAGCACCCCGACCTGCTCGATCGCAGGCGCGTGCTGACGCCGGAACAGGGACTCGGAGAACGGTGCCTCCACCGCGGCCGCGATGGACGCGGCGAGGGCGAACTTGTCCTGCGCCTCCGCGAAGCGCCGGACCCGCTCGAGCCGGAGTGCCCAGGCCAGCAGCATGGTGATCAGGTTGAGCATCTGCAACGTGATGTCATGTGGGCCCGCGCTGTCCCGCAAGGCCCCGTGCGTTCGGGTGCTGATCTCCTCGGCGACCTCGTAGATCCCCAGCTCGTTGAGCACCAGCCAGCAGTCGACCAGGGTGGCGGCCAGGGTGCGTTCGAACGTGCGCCGTTCGGTGGGCGACTCGGGTTCGGGCAGGTCGTCCAGGATCGCAAGGGCTCGCGCCAGTTCAGTGAGCGCGGCATCTTCCTTGCCCGTCAACACCAGGCGCCTGCCGTGCAGGGCGTGCGCGTCGGCGCGCAGGAGCACCAGGCCGTGCTTGCGGGTGTGCGCCAGCAGTTCGTCGATCAGCGGTTCGGATGCCGGCCCGTGGCCAGGGGTGGACAGCCTGCCCGCCGCGGCGCTGCGCAGCAGGTCGGCGATGAGGCCCGGCTCGCCCCTGCTCTGGGTTTCCTCGAGCAAGGCGTCCAGTTCATCAACGATCCTGAGCTGGTCGGATCGGCGGGTGGACTGCACCGCGGCGCGCAACTCGCGGGCACGACCCACCAGCCAGGCGTCGGACATCTCGGCCAGTGCAGGCCGCCTGGGCTCATGGGTGCCCCCCTGTTGCTCACGCAGCGGCCACACCCCCTTGCTCTCGTGATCTGCTCCGCCGCCAGGACTCGAACCTGAACTGTCAGAACCAAAATCTGAAGTGCTGCCAATTACACCACGGCGGATCGCGAGCACCGGGTACTCGGTGCTCATGTGCAGCGTAGACGCGACGCCCGCCGAGCGGGTCCCGGGTCCCGGGCCTGGTGTTGATCTATGCCGAAAGTCATGAGCTTGATTCGCGCCAAAGTGTTTCGCTCGATCGTACCCTCCGGTACCGTAACTTACGGAAGCGTAGGTAAGGCGAAGCACACTCGCGCGTACAGGAAAGAAGTGACGCCCATGACGGCCATCCTCGATCGGACCGCTGATCCCGCAGGCGAGCCCGTGAAGAAGGGACCCAAGCCGATCATCGATGGCCGGCGCAGCGACGGAGTGCAGGCGTCGGTGTACTTCGGTGTGATCGCGCCGATGCTCGCCCTGATCGCCGCGGTGCCCTTCGCGTGGGGATGGGGGCTGGGCTGGGTCGATGCCGGCCTCTTCGCGGCGTTCTACGTGCTCAGCGGGCTCGGCATCACCGTCGGCTACCACCGTTATTTCACGCACGGCTCGTTCAAGGCCAAGCCATGGCTGAAGGTGCTGATGGCCGTCGCGGGCAGCTTCGCTGTGCAGGGCCCGGTGATCACCTGGGTGGCTGACCACCGCAGGCACCACGCCTTCTCCGACCGCGAGGGCGATCCCCACACGCCGTGGCTGTACGGCACCTCGCCGTTGGCCATCGCCAAAGGCTTCTGGCACGCGCACATGGGCTGGTTGTTCGAGCGGAACAACACCAACGTCGACCGGTTCGCGCCGGATCTGGCCAAGGATCCCGCGCTGGTGAAGGTGGACCGGTTGTTCCTGTTCTGGACCGTGCTCACCCTGGCGCTGCCCGGTGTGCTCGGCGGCCTGCTGACCTGGTCGCTGTGGGGCGCGGTCACCGGATTCTTCTGGGCCGGACTGGTCAGGGTCGCCGTACTGCACCACGTGACCTGGTCGATCAACTCGATCTGCCACATGATCGGCGAGCGGCCGTTCGCCGCGCGGGACCGTTCCGCGAACTTCTGGCCGCTGGCGATCCTGTCCTTCGGCGAGTCCTGGCACAACCTGCACCACGCCGACCCGACCTCCGCGCGGCACGGTGTGAAGCGGGGCCAGATCGACATCTCGGCGCGGCTGATCTGGATGTTCGAGAAGTTCGGTTGGGCATGGAACGTGCGGTGGCCGACCCAGCAGCGGCTGAGCCGGCTGGCCGTTGCCTCCGACTAGACGCCTCGATGGGGCACCACGCGGGCAGGATAGGGTGCCGTGGTGGCGGGGAGAAGGCGTGCCAAGCGTGCGGCGGCCAGTGGTGCGAGACCGGTGGCTCCGGTGACGCGTGTCCGGATGACCGGAACCGAGCGCAGGCAGCAACTGCTCGACGTGGCCAAGGCGCTGTTCGCGGAAAAGGGCTTCGACGGCACATCCATCGAAGAGATCGCGCATCGGGCCAACGTGTCCAAGCCGGTGGTCTACGAGCACTTCGGCGGTAAGGAAGGTATCTACGCGGTCGTGGTCGACCGGGAGACGCAGATCCTGCTCGACCGGATGGTGTCCACCCTGCACGGTGGTCACCCCAGGGCGATGCTGGAGCAGGCCGCGGTCGCGCTACTGGGCTATGTCGAGGATTCCCGTGACGGGTTCCGGATCCTGGTGCGGGACTCCCCGGTCGCCAGTGCCATCGGAACGTTCTCCACGCTGCTCAACGACATCGCCAGCCAGGTCGAGCACATTCTCGCCCAGCAGTTCGGCGCGCGGGGCTATGACGACAAGGTCGCGAAGTTGTACGCCCAGGCGCTGGTCGGGATGGTCGCGCTGACCGGGCAGTGGTGGCTGGATGCCCGCAAACCGAAGCGGGACGAGGTTGCCGCGCATCTGGTCAACCTCGCCTGGAACGGCCTGTCCCACCTCGAGCACAAGCCGAAGCTGAGGGTCGAGAAGCGGTGACGCAAGGGCACTTCGGCGCTCGGCCCAGGTTGCGCCCGACCCCCTCGTGAGTGGTTATGGCTGCTATGGCGACCACAACCACTCACGAGGGGGTCACGCGCAACAGGGTGTCGTCGTCGCCATTGGTAGTGGTGAGGTAGAGAGCGCCATCTGGACCGGTGCGTGCCGCCCGCAACCTGCCATAGGTTCCGTCGAGTTCGGCCGGCGCCGTGACATCGGTCACCGCCCCCTGCTCATCCACAGTGAACAGCAGCAACTTCGAGCCCCGGAGCGCGGTAACGGCCAATGCGCCCTCCCGGCTGCCCCACCGTTGCCCGGTGAGGAAGGCCGCGCCGCCGATCGCCTCCGTCGTGTCTCCGCTGGTCCACAGTGGACGGACGGCGTCGGGGAACCGATCGAGGTCGGTCATCGGTACGCTCTCGTCATAGGAATCGACGGTGCCGCCCCGGGACGGATCCCACCCGTAGTTCCCGCCCACCTCGAGCAGGTTGACCTCGTCGTCGACGGCGGGGCCATGCTCGGCGATGAAGACCTGACCGCTGCCCGGCCGCACGGCCACGCCCTGCACATTGCGATGCCCAAAGGACGCCAGCCTGCGCTCGTTGGCGTTGCCGGAATCTGCGAACGGATTGTCCGGAAGTCCTTCGCCGGTGTCCAGGTCGATGCGCAGCACCTTCCCGCCGAGGTTGCCCCTGTCCTGCGGAATGTCGGGCCGGGCGGTGTCGCCGGTGCCGACCAGCAAGGAACCGTCGGCGGCCATCGTCGGCCTGCATCCGGAATGCCGCCCGCTCGGATTCAGCGGCAGCCCGGTGAGCAGGTCCCGCACCTTCTCCGCGCTGGCGCCGTCCGCGGCCAACCGCCAGGTCACCAGCCGCACATCGACCGGTTCGCCGTCCTCGGCATGGGTCTGGCAGGTGGTGAACTCCCGGGACTCCGCGAAGTCCGGATGCACGACAAGGCCCATCAGGCCGCCCTCGCCGGTCACGTACACATCATCGAGATCGGCCCGGATCTCGGTGGCCCGAGCGCCCTGTTGGGCATCCGACACCAGCGTGAGCCTGGCCGGTCGTTCGCTGACCAGCAACTGCCCGTCGGGCAGGAACCCGATGTCCCAGCCGTGTTCGAGCCCTGCGGTGACCTCCTCGACGACAAGTGCGCCGGTCGGCTCGGCGGTCTCGGCAGTCGGCCCCGCGGTCGGCTGTTCAGGCGGTCGTCGCGGCTCGGTTTGGCCGCCGGTGCAGGCGGAAACGAGGACGAGTGACGCCAGCCCTGCGGCGATGCGTGCGCGCATGGCACCAGCATGCCCGATGTGACCCGACTTGCTCGTGATCAGCAGCTCAGATGCACCCGCGTCGCAGTCGCGGCCCGCACGTACGCTGATGCTCGTGCCCGCCGCGTTGCCAGGATTGCTGTCCGCTGTGCTGCCCACCCCTGCCGTACGCGGCATCATCGAGCGCGCCGGAGCGCCGGAACTCGACCTGCAGGGCCCGCCTTCCTGCAGGCAGATTGTCGCCGCCGCGCTCGCCGCGTCCGATGGTGGCGGTCGTCCCGTGCTCGCGGTGACCGCAACCGGACGCGAGGTCGATTCCCTCACCGCCGCGCTGCGCGACCTGCTCGGCACCGCCGCCGTCGCGGCCCTTCCGTCCTGGGAGACGCTGCCGCACGAACGGCTCTCGCCGCGCGCGGACACCGTCGGCACGCGGCTCGACGTGCTGCACCGGCTTGGCCTGCCGGACCACGGCGGCCTGCGGGTGGTAGTCACCGCGGTGCGCAGCCTGATTCAGCCGATGGCGCCGGGGCTGGCCGACCTGGCACCGATCGAGCTGATGGTCGGGCAAGAGTCGGAGTTCGAGGGTGTGATCACCCGGCTGGTCGACCTCGCCTATACCCGCGTGGACATGGTGGAGAAGCGCGGTGAGTTCGCCATTCGTGGCGGCATTCTCGATGTCTTCCCGCCCACCGCCGCGCATCCGTACCGGGTGGAGTTCTGGGGCGACGAGGTCAGCGAGATCCGCACCTTCGCGGTCGCCGACCAACGCTCGCTGCCCGAAGAGGTGGAGCGGGTCATCGCGCCCGCCTGCCGGGAACTCCTGCTGACCGCGGAAGTCAAACACCGTGCAGCGGAGCTCGCGGTTATGCACAAGGCCGATGCGAGGGGTGGGTCCCTCGGAGATGGGGGCGGGAACACCACAGCGCTCGCCGAGATGCTCACCAAGCTGGCCGACGGCATCCCCTGTGAGGGAATGGAAGCGCTCATTCCCGCCCTACTGCCCGGTGAGCTCGAGTTGCTGACCGACACCATGCCGGAAGGCACCCATGTGCTGCTCGCCGATCCGGAGAAGATCCGCGCCCGCGCACATGACCTGGTGCGGACCGGTCAGGAGTTCCTCGAAGCCTCCTGGACCTCGGCGGCAGGAGGGGGCCAAGCGCCGATCGACCTTGGCGCTTCGGCGTACCGGGATCTGGACGCCGTGGCCCGGCACGCGCGGGACACCGGACGCTGCTGGTGGACGCTGTCCCAGCTGACCAGCGAGGCAGCAGGCGTGTTCACGGTCGGCGTGGACGCCGTGCCGTCCTACCGTGGCGACTTCGACCGGGTGGCGACGGACCTGCGGGCACACACCGCGGCAGGTGGTGCCGCGGTGCTCGTGGTCGCCGGTGCGGGAACGGCTGCGCGGGCCGTCGAGCAGTTGTCGGCCGCCGACGTGCCTGCCGCGCCGGCAACCGACGGGGTACCCACCGCGCCCGCTGCCGGTGTGGTGACCGTGACCCGTGGTGCGATCAGCGACGGGTTCGTGGTGCCCGACGCCGCCCTCGTGGTGCTCAGCGAAGCCGATGTCACCGGGCGCGGTGCATCGGCCGGACAGTCCACAAGGGACTTCAGCACCAAGATGCCGTCGCGGCGGCGCAACGCGGTGGATCCGTTGGCGCTCAAGGCAGGCGACTACGTGGTGCACGACCAGCACGGCATCGGCAAGTATGTGGAAATGGTGCAGCGAACGATCGCTGGAGCCACCCGGGAGTACCTGCTGCTGGA
Source organism: Haloechinothrix sp. (assembly GCA_050701115.1). Taxonomy (GTDB): domain Bacteria; phylum Actinomycetota; class Actinomycetes; order Mycobacteriales; family Pseudonocardiaceae; genus JBOHER01. The sequence continues at coordinate 37,534 of JBOHER010000302.1, forward strand.
GTACGCCTCGTCCAAGCGCGGCCACCAAGGGGACCGGCTCTATGTGCCGACCGATCAGCTCGACCAGGTCTCCCGCTATGTCGGCGGCGAGTTGCCCACCCTGAGCAGGCTGGGCGGCTCGGACTGGAAGAACACCAAGGCCAAGGCGCGCAAGGCGGTCAAGGAGATCGCTGCCGAGCTGGTGCAGCTCTATGCGGCACGGCAGGCCGCGCCGGGTCACGCCTTCGGGCCGGACACCCCGTGGCAGTCCGAGCTGGAGGACGCCTTCCCGTTCGTCGAAACCACCGATCAGCTGGCCGCGATCGACGAGGTCAAGGTCGATATGCAGCGCGGGGTGCCGATGGACCGGGTGATCTGCGGTGATGTCGGCTACGGAAAGACCGAGATCGCGGTGCGCGCGGCGTTCAAGGCTGCGCAGGACGGCAAGCAGGTAACCGTGCTGGTGCCGACCACTCTCCTGGCGCAGCAGCACCTGAGCACCTTCGCCGACCGGATGGGCGCCTTCCCCGTGTCCATCAAGGGGTTGTCCCGGTTCACCGACAAGTCCGAAGTGGACGACATCATCGCGGGGCTGGCCGACGGGGGCGTGGACATCGTCATCGGCACGCATCGCTTGCTGCAGACAGGAATCCGCTACAAGGATCTCGGCTTGGTCATCGTCGACGAGGAGCAGCGGTTCGGTGTCGAGCACAAGGAGCACATCAAGGCGCTGCGCACTCACGTCGACGTGCTGACCATGTCGGCGACCCCGATCCCGCGCACGCTGGAGATGAGCCTGGCCGGGATCAGGGAGATGTCCACGATCCTCACCCCGCCCGAGGACCGGCATCCGATCCTGACCTACGTCGGCGGCTACGACGACAAGCAGGTGACCGCGGCCATCCACCGCGAGCTGCTGCGCGACGGACAGGTTTTCTACGTGCACAACCGGGTGTCCTCGATCGAGAAGGCCGCCAAGCGGATCCGGGAGCTGGTGCCGGAGGCGCGGGTGGTCACCGCGCACGGGCAGATGAACGAGGACAAGCTGGAAAAGATCATCCAGGGTTTCTGGGAGCGTGAGTTCGATGTGCTGGTGTGCACGACCATCGTGGAGACCGGCCTGGACATCTCCAACGCCAACACGCTGGTCGTGGAGCGTGGTGACCTGCTGGGGCTCGCTCAGTTGCATCAGCTGCGCGGCCGGGTCGGCCGAGGCCGGGAGCGCGGCTACGCCTACTTCCTGTACCCGCCGGAGAGTCCGCTCACCGAGACCGCGCACGACCGGCTGGCCACCATCGCACAGAACACCGAACTGGGTTCAGGCATGGCGGTGGCCATGAAGGACCTGGAGATCCGCGGCGCGGGTAACATCCTCGGCGCCGAGCAGTCCGGGCACATCGCGGGCGTCGGTTTCGACCTGTATGTGCGGCTGGTCGGCGAAGCCGTGGACGCCTTCCGCAGGCACGCGGGCGCCGAGACGGTCGAGGACGAGGCACCCGCGCAGGTGCGGGTGGACCTGCCCGTAGACGCGCACATCCCGCACGGCTACGTGCCGGGCGAGCGGCTGCGGCTGGAGGCCTACCGCAAGATCGCGGCCGCTACGGACGACGGGGCGCTGGACACCGTGCGCGAGGAACTTGTCGATCGCTACGGTCAGCCGCCCGCCTCGGTGCGCAGGCTGCTCGCCGTTGCCGCGTTCCGCCAGGTGTGCCGCGAATCGGGCGTCACCGAGGTGACCAGCCAGGGCAACCTGATCCGGTTCACCCCGCTGCCGCTGGCCGATTCGCAACAGGTGCGGCTGAAGCGGCTCTACCCCAAGGCCGGCTACAAGGCGGTGACCAGCACCGTCGCCGTGCCGCGTCCGACCGAGGGTCCGGCAGGCGGCAGGATCGGCGCGCCACCGTTGCGTGACCAGGAACTGCTTGATTGGTGCACCCAATTCCTCCGCGCCATGACCGGGAAGTCGTCGACGACTTTCCCGCGAGTGGCGCCACAAACTGGGAAAGTCGCAGGCGACATTTCCCACTAACCTGGCACGGGTGAGCGATGCCTATCTGCGATTCCCACACCTGCACGGCGACCGGATCACCTTCGTCGCCGAGGACGACGTGTGGATCGCCCCGATCGACGGCGGGCGGGCCTGGCGGCTGTCCGCCGACCAGGCACCGGTGGCCAACCCGAGGTTTTCGCCGGACGGTTCGGTGCTGGCCTGGACGAGCTGGCGCGATGTGGAGCCCGAGGTACATGTGGCCTCCGCCGAGGGTGGGCCGAGCACAAGGCTGACCTACTGGGGCGACGTGCAGACCTGCACGCTGGGCTGGACGCCCGACGGGGAGGTCGTCGCGATGAGCTCCGTCGGTCAACCCTCGCTGCGCCGCACTTGGGCGTACGCGGTGGCGCTGGACGGCGAAGTGCGCAGGCTGCCGTTCGGGCCGGTCGGGGGCGTGGCCTACGGGCCGGGCGGCGCTGTGCTCATCGGTACCGCGAATACCCGGGAACCCGCGCACTGGAAGCGCTACCGCGGCGGTACGGCAGGCAAATTGTGGCTGGATCCGAGCGGGGCAGGCGAGTTCGAGCGCATCCTGTCCGAAGTGGATGGTTACCTCAGCTCACCGATGTGGGTCGGTGAGCGGATCGCCTTCCTCTCCGACCACGAAGGTGTCGGCGAGCTGTACTCCTGCCTGCCCGATGGCGGTGATCTCACCCGGCACGGCCACGCAGACAGTCCCGCGGCAGCCCGCGACTTCTACGCCCGCAATGCCTGCACCGACGGCACCAGGGTGATCTATCACCGTGCAGGCGAGCTGTGGCTGCTCGACGACCTCGCTTCGGCGCCGCGCAGGCTGGACGTCCGGCTCGGTGGTCCGCGCAGTAGCAGGCAGCCCTACCCACTGGACGCGGCGGACGACCTTGGCGACCTCGCACCGGATCCCAGCGGGCGGGCCAGCGTGATCGAGGTCCGCGGCACCATCCACTGGGTGACGCACCGAGACGGCCCGGTGCGTGCGCTTGCCGAACGGCCGGGTGTACGCGCCCGGATGCCCGGGGTGCTCGGCGATGCCGAGCAGGTGGTCTGGGTTACCGACGCCGACGGCGACGACGCACTCGAGTTCGCGCCGGTGGACGGTGCCGAGCCGGGTACAACGCCGCGGCGAATCGGCGCGGGTCGGATCGGGCGGGTGCTCGAGTTGGCCTGCGCTCCCGACGGCAGGTGGGTCGCACTGAGCACGCATGACCGCCGGGTGCTCCTTGTCGACGCGCGTTCGGGCGAGATCCGTGAGGTTGTCCGCAGCGAACAGCAGGATCCGACCGGGTTGGCATTCTCGCCCGACTCGTCCTGGCTGGCCTGGTCACATCCTGGTCCAGATCCGCTGCGGCAGATCAAGATGGCGAACACGGCCGACCTGTCCATCGTGGACGTCACGCCGCTGCGGTTCACCGATTTCGATCCGGCGTTCACGGTCGACGGCAAGCACATCGCGTTTCTCTCGGTGCGCAGCTTCGACCCGGTCTACGACGCGCACGTTTTCGACCTGTCTTTCCCCAGCGGCTGCAGGCCGTATCTGGTGCCGTTGTCGGCCACCACGCCGTCGCCGTTCGCTCCGGTGCGCCGAGGGCGCGGTCCCGGCGAGGATGACGAGCCCAAGGGCAAGGACGCCCGGGAGCACGATCGGGACAGCGGCGATCACGAGCCGCCCAGAACCACGGTGGACATCGACGGGCTTGCCGAGCGGGTCGTCACCTTCCCGGTGCCTGCCGCGAAATACTCCACGCTGCGCGCCGTCAAGGGCGGCGTGCTGTGGATCCGCCACCCCCTCTCGGGCGTGCTCGGTGATGAGCTCGCGGATCCAGAGCCCGATGAGCCGAAGCCCGCACTGGAGCGATTCGACCTCGACAAGCGTCGATCCGAAACGCTGCTCTCGGGCGTGAGCGACGTGTGGGCCTGCGAGGACGGTGCGCACCTTGTGGTCCGCGAAGGTGGAATCCTGCGGGTGGTGCCGTCGGATCGCAAAGTAGATTCCGACGACAGCGACGATCGGATAACGGTCGACCTGTCCCGGGTGCGGGTGCAGGTCGATCCTGGCGCCGAATGGCGGCAGTCGTTCGACGAGGCCGGTCGGTTGATGCGTGACCACTTCTGGCGTGCCGACATGGGTGGCGTCGACTGGGCGGGCGTGCTCGATCGGTACCGGCCGCTGGTGGACCTGCTGGGTTCCCACGACGAGTTCGTCGACCTGCTCTGGGAGGTGCAGGGCGAACTGGGCACGTCGCACGCTTACGTCACACCACCCGGAGGCGGCGCGGACGCCAAGCGCAGGCTCGGCCTGCTCGGGGCGGATCTGGAGCGAGACACCGAAGGACGTTGGCGGGTGAGAAAGCTCCTGCCCGGCGAAAGCTCCGATCCGCGCGCCCGCTCACCGCTGCGCGCCCCCGGCGTCGACATCCGGCCCGGCGACGCGATCGTGGCGGTCGACGGAAGACCGGTCGACCCCGCAGCCGGTCCCGCCCCGCTGCTGGCGGGGGCGGCCGGAAAGCCGGTGGAGCTTACCGTCGCGCCCGGTGGTGGCGGGAGTCCCCGCCGGGTCGTGGTCGTGCCGCTGCTGGACGACACGCCGCTGAGGTATCAGGCCTGGGTAGCCGACCGACGTGAGCACGTGCACCAGGCGAGCGGCGGGCGCGTCGGCTACCTGCACGTGCCGGACATGATCGCCAACGGCTGGGCTCAGCTGCACCGTGACCTTCGGCTGGAGATGCGCCGCGAAGGGCTGATCGTGGACGTCCGGGAGAACCGCGGTGGCCACCTGTCGGAGCTGGTCGTCGAGAAGCTCGCCCGCAAGATCATCGGCTGGGGAGTCGCCAGGGACGGCCACTACATCGCCTCCTACCCGGAGGACGCCCCGCGCGGTCCGGTGGTCGCGGTCGCCAACGAGTTCGCGGGCTCCGACGGTGACATCGTCAACGCCGCGATCAAGGCGTTGGGCATCGGTCCGGTGGTGGGCACCCGCACCTGGGGCGGCACGATCGGCATCGACATGCGCTACCACCTGGTGGACGGCACGCTCGTCACACAACCGCGCTACGCGACCTGGCTCAAGGGGCAGGAATGGGCGGTGGAGAACCATGGGGTCGACCCGGATGTCGAGGTCGTCATGGCGCCGCAGGACTATGCGGCAGGCCGGGATCCCCAGCTGGACACCGCGATCCGGCTGGCGCTGGAGACGTTGGAGCTCCGGCCTGCCGCCTGCCCACCGGAGATCCCGCCGCTGCCCTGACAGGCAACGATTCGTGCACAGTCCGTGACCAGGTATCACCGATCAAGCGCCATCCGCCGATGAAGCACGTATGAAGGATGGTGTGGCGCGACGACGCGTGGAGGCCCTTATCGCGTTGCTCCTGGTGGGCGGCGTGGTGGCGGCTGTCGTCATCGCGGTGCTGGTCGTGCGGGATCAGCCTGCGCCGCCCGTAGCCGCACCGCCGCCGACCACGCAGCGGGCCGAACCCGAAGTGGCCAAGGATCGTAGGCTCCCGGGCGCACTCGTGGTCAAGATCGACAATGTGTCCGCCGCGCGTCCGCACACCGGCATCGGCGGCGCCAACGCCATCGTCGTCGAGCCGGTCGAGGGTGGGCTGACCCGGCTGCTCGCGGTGTACTGGGGCAAGCGCCCGTCCGTGGTCGGGCCCGTCCGCAGCGCCAGGGAGACCGACATCGAACTGCTGGCCCAGCTCAAGCGTCCGGTGCTTGCCTACTCCGGCACCGCATCCCGGCTGCGGCCCTTGCTACGCCGCGCCGACCTGGTGCTCGCCTCTCCTGAGCTGGGCACCCCCGGCTTCTTCCGCAGCGGATCGCGCCGGTCGCCGCACAACCTGTACGTCAGGCCCAACCAGCTGCCGAAGACCAAGCCGGTGGCCTCCCCACTGCGCTTCGGCGCCGCGCCCGCAGGCGGGAAGGTCACCCGCTCGCACCGGGTCTCCTACCCCGCGGCGCGCTTTGACTTCACCTGGTCCAAGACGGCCGGACGCTGGCTGGTCTCGATGAACGGCAGCCGGATGACGTCCACCGAACGCGGAGGGCTGTCCGCCGGCACGGTCGTGGTCCAGCGGGTGAAGATTGTCCGCGGGCAGAACATCACCGACGCCGCGGGCTCGGTCTCACCGGTCGCGCGCACCGTCGGCAAGGGCAAGGCAGTCGTCCTGCGCAACGGCAAGTCCTATCAGGCGACCTGGTCGCGACCGAGCGCGGACCGGCCGACGAGTTACACCACCGCGTCCGGCAAGCCGCTGCCACTGGACCGTGGCACGGTGTGGGTGCTGCTCGTCCCGCGCTGAGGGTGACCAGCCGCGTCGGCCATGCGCTTACATTCACCTCACCGGGCTATGAGAAGGTACCCGGTGTGATGAGGATCATCCGCCGCTTCGCGCCCGCGATCACCGCTGTGACCACCGTGCTCCTGCTCGCCGGCTGTGCGTCCGGCCCGAGCAAGGTGTCCTCGGCCGCGATCGTGGGGCAGCAGTCCGTCCCGCTGGCGGAGGTGCAGCAGGAAATCCAGTGGCTGCTGGCCAACGTACCGCAGGCACGGGAGCTGGCGGACCAGCGAAAGTTCGACAACTTCTCCCGCAAGGTCGTCGGAGAGCGGGTGATCCACGAGCTGTTGGTGATCGCCGCCGACCGGGAAGGCCTCAAGGTCGATCAGGCCGAGGTCACCCGGTTGATCGAGTCGTCGGGCGGTGCCGAGGAAGCCGCGAAGCTGGTCGGCGTGGAACCGAATCGGCTGCGCGATCTGGCCGCCGATCAGCTGCTGCTGCAGCAACTCGGCGAGAAGTACGTCGGCAGCCTTTCGGTCGACCTGGTGGGTGCGGTTGTCACCGACGAGTCGCCAGGGTCCACGGCCAAGGACAAAGCCCTCGCCCTTGGCAGACAGATCGCCGACGATCCCGCGCGGGCGAAGGAAATCGCCGCTGGTGAGGGCCGCCAGGCGATCGAGCAGCGGCTGGCGATGAGCGAGGTGCTGGGCAGTGAGTCCGCCGGGCTGGCCACCAGCGCGCTGTTCGGCGTCGAACCCGGCACGGTGGTCGTCATTCAGCCGAGCCGTGAGCAGGGCTCGGCGTGGCTGGTGGCGCTGGTCCGGGATCGGACGGTCGACGACCAGCCGGACGAGAGCCCGGCCGGGCAGGCCGACCCGCAGACCCTGTACAACATCGGGCTGCGGATGCTGGCACCGATCGCCGATGAGATCGGCGTGCAGGTGAGCCCTCGCTACGGCGTGTGGGATCAGGCAGGCATGATCGTCGCGGCCAACGAGGATGACCTTTCCGGGCACGTGATCCCGCCGCGTACCGTGCGACCGTGACCTATCTGCCCGGCCCCGATCAGTCCGGCCCCGTGGCGCCGGGATGCGCGGTCGTGTTGTGTTCGCGCTGGTTGCCCGACGTGGTACCGGTCCGCGCGTTACCGGCCCTGCGCGCGGCCGAGGAGGTCTACTCGGCGGCCGATGTGTCCGACGAGACCCGGCTGGTGCTCGCCGCCAAGCCCGCGCCCGATCCAGGCGAGCTGCTGGCCGAAGCGCGCCGGACCGCGGTTGTCCTGGTGGCCTGCGACGCGGATGATCGCGGGGCACGGGCGCTGGCCGAAGCCGCCGCCCCGGTGATCGAAGTGCCGGTGCCGCCGCTGATCGACGCGGTCGCGGTGATGGACCGGTTGCGTGCGCCCGGTGGCTGCCCATGGGACGCCGAACAGACCCACGCATCGCTGCGCCAGTATCTGGTCGAGGAAACCTACGAACTGCTCGAGGCCATCGAAACCGGTGACCGGGCCGCCCTGCTCGAAGAGTTGGGCGACGTGCTGCTGCAGGTGCTCTTCCACGCCCGGGTGGCAGCCGAGGATCCGCGGCAGCCGTTCGATATCGGCGACGTGGCAGACGAGTTGGTGGCGAAGCTGGTCGGCAGGCATCCGTACGTGTTCTCCGACGCATGCCCGGGTGCGGGTGTCCCGCAGGAAACGGGCATCGTGCACACCACGGAGCGTCAGCAGCGCCGGTGGGAAGAGCTCAAGCAGGAGGAAAAGCGCCGAGAGTCCATTGTGGATGGCGTGGCACTTGGGCAGCCCGCGATCGCCCTCGCCGCGAAGCTCGCCGCGCGCACCGGCCGTGCGGGACTGCCTGCCGACCTGTTTCCGTCCGGTCCCGGTGCGGGCGAGCAGTTGTTCCGCGCGGCGGCCGTCGCCAAGCGCGCCGGAGTCGAACCGGAGGGTGAACTGCGCGCGGTGGCCAAGAACTTCGGTGCGCACGTGCGGGCGGCTGAGGCCGCCGCCCGTGCCGACGGCATCGACCCCGCACGGCTGGATGCCGACGGCTGGCGGCGGTACTGGCCGACGGACTGACTACCGGCGGTAGTGCGAAACGATCATTCTGGATAACCTGATCGGGTGACAGCTGGGCCGACCGGGAAGATCGCCGCGACGATCGGGCTGGTCGTTATCGGGCTGGTGCTGATCGTCACGATCGGCATCGGCAAACCGGTCGAGGACTCCGCGTTCGACGTCCCGGAATCGCGCGAGATGTGGATGCGCACCGAGGCGCCCGAGTGCAGGCTGCAGTGGACAACGCTGGCAGGCATCGGCCGGGTCGAGTCGAAGCACGGCAGCCTGCACGGCGCCACGATCGGTGCCGACGGGCAGGCGAACCCGCCGATCATCGGCCGCACGCTCGACGGCTCGCGGGGGTTGCCCGAGGTTGCCGACACCGACCGCGGCGATGTGGACGGCGATCCCGGGTGGGACCACGCGGTGGGACCCATGCAGCTACTGCCTGCCACCTGGCAGCGCTGGCGCATCCGGGCGTTGCGGGACGGCGGGCGACCTGATCCGCAGCACATCGACGACGCCGCGCTGGTCGCCGCCCGCTGGCTGTGCGCGACGGGCGGGGACCTCTCCCGGCCACCGGGCTGGTGGCGGGCGGTGCTGGTCGATGGCCGCTCGGTCGCTGCCGCGCAGGAGGTGTACAGCGGTGCGCAAGCGTATGCCGCGGCGAGCCTGCCGAGCCGGTCGCGTTGACCCGGCCGGGGTCAGCCGTCCCGCAGCGCGATGCGCGCGGTCACCTCGCCGAGGGCGTCCTGGTACTCGGGCAGCGGATTCATTGCCAGCGCCATCCTGAGCTGACCCATGGCCTCGGCGAATCGGCCGAGCCGCTGCAGCGTCCTGCCGAGCACGAAGCGTGCGTAGTCGTCGCTCGGGTCGATCTCGATGACCCGGTTGAACGCTTCCTCGGCTCGATGCAGCTGGGCGGAGTGGAAGTAGGCACGGCCTGCGAGCAGTTGCACGCTCGGTTTGTCCGGTGCGACGTCCAGGACAGGGCGCAGCGCCTTGAGCGCGTCCAGCGGTCGCCGGTCGGACAGCAGCGTCTCAGCGTGCCGAAATGCCGCGACCGGCGATGTCCGTTCGCCCTCCGGCCTCACTTCCACGTCATCCATGGTGCTTCCACGCTACCGGTGGCTGCCGGTGCCCACGACCGCCTTCCGGGCGGATACCCGCCACACCGCGGAGGGGTTGCGCACGGATGAACGACGGCATGATGGACTTGACCGCATGAGCGAGCAGGAAGAGGAGGTGCGGGTAGCGTCCGGCAGCGCACCGGCATCCGAGCCTAGCTATCTCGGTATGGCTCCCTATCTGTACTACGCCGACGCAGGCGAGGCGCTGGAATGGCTGGTCCGGGTGTTCGGGTTCACCGAGCGGGTGCGCTACTGCGACTCGGCGGGAATCGTGTTCCAGGCCACGGTCGCGGCAGGTGATGCCGAGATCCAGCTGGCCGGGGTTGGCGCCGACTACTGGGCGAGCAAGGGTGTGGACGGTCCGGTCGGGCAGCTGAACATCGTCTACGTCGAGGATGTCGACGCGCACCACGCACGAGTGCAGACCGTGCTCGGCCCCGACGTCGAGGTTTCCACCCCGCAGGACCAGCCTTACGGGGCAAGGATTTTCACCGTGCCCGACATCGGCGGTAACAGCTGGACCTTCTGGCAGCGGACGTCGGACACCGTCGAGTTACCGAGCGGTTGGCAGGAAATCAGGCCCAGCTAGCCGCGTGCCTCGTACGGGTGACGTTCGCCGCCAGTTACCCTGCAACAGGTACTACTGCACAACGCACTTGAGGAGTTTGGCGTGGCGGTCATCGAGCAGGTAGGTGCGCGGGAGATCCTGGATTCTCGCGGCAACCCCACGGTCGAGGTGGAGGTGGCGCTGGACGACGGCACGCTTGCGCGTGCCGCTGTGCCGTCTGGTGCTTCTACCGGTGAACATGAAGCGGTCGAGCTGCGCGACGGCGACCCCAAGCGCTACGGCGGCAAGGGAGTCCTGCGCGCGGTGGCCGCGGTGCTGGACGAGATCGGGCCCGACCTGGTCGGGGTGGACGCCGTCGACCAGCGCATCGTGGACCAGAAGCTGGTCGACCTTGACGGCACCCCGGACAAGTCGCGGCTGGGTGCGAACGCGATCCTCGGGGTGTCGCTCGCGGTGGCCAAGGCCGCGGCCGAGTCGAGCGAGCTGGAGCTGTTCCGCTACCTGGGCGGGCCCAACGCACACGTGCTGCCGGTGCCGATGATGAACATCCTCAACGGTGGTGCGCACGCGGACACCGAGGTGGACATCCAGGAGTTCATGATCGCCCCGATCGGTGCCGAGTCGTACCGGGAGGCGCTGCGCTGGGGCACCGAGGTCTACCACTCGCTCAAGTCCGTGCTCAAGGGCAAGGGGCTGGCTACCGGCCTTGGTGACGAGGGCGGATTCGCGCCCAGCCTGGCCAGCAACCGCGAGGCGCTCGACCTGATCCTGGCCGCGATCGAAAAGGCGGGCTATACCGCGGGCCGCGACATCGCGCTCGCGCTCGATGTCGCGGCGACCGAGTTCTACTCAGACGGCGGCTACTCCTTCGAGGGCACCAAGCGGTCCGCCGAGGACATGGCCGCGTACTACACCGAGCTGCTGGACGCCTACCCGTTGGTGTCCATCGAAGACCCGCTGTCCGAGGACGACTGGGACGGCTGGGTCGACCTGACCGGCCGGATCGGTTCGCGGGTGCAGCTGGTCGGCGACGACCTGTTCGTGACCAACCCTGATCGGCTGGAAGAAGGCATCAGCCGGGGCGCGGGCAACGCGTTGCTGGTGAAGGTCAACCAGATCGGCACCCTCTCCGAGACGCTGGACGCGGTGTCGCTGGCCACCTCCTACGGCTACAAGAGCATGATCAGCCACCGCTCGGGCGAGACCGAGGACACCACGATCGCCGACCTCGCGGTGGCAACCGGAGCTGGTCAGATCAAGACCGGTGCGCCCGCCCGCAGTGAGCGGGTCGCCAAGTACAACCAGCTGCTGCGGATCGAGGAGAACCTGGCCGACGCCGCACGCTACGCAGGAGATCTGGCCTTTCCCCGGTTCACGCCGGAGTCCTGATCAGGCATGCCGGACGGCCGGGGGAGCGCCCGTAAGAGCGGTCGGACGCAGCGTGCTGGGTCCGACCGCTCCCGACGGCCGGAGCGGGTGCGGGGGGCCGGTTCGGCTCGAGCGAGGCTCCGGGCGGGGTTCCGGTCGGCGCGGGTGACCGAAGCGGCTCGCGCGCTCGGTCTGTCCACCACCCGCCGGGCCGCGGTCGCGGCCATCGTGGTGTGTGCGCTCGCGTTCACCCTTGCCGTGCCGTTGCGCACCTACCTCGCTCAGCAGACTGCCGTCGCCGAGCAGGAGGAGCTCAAGGCCGAGTTGCAGGACCGGGTCCGGGAGCTGGAACGGCGCAAGGCCGAACTGGCCGATCCGGCACAGGTGGAAGCCGAAGCACGCAGGCGGCTCCGCTACGTGATGCCGGGCGAGACTCCCTACATCGTGCAACTGCCGGAGGACTCGGTCGACGCCGATGAGTCGGCCGATGCCGAACACGAACGCGGGACCGGCGCCTGGTACGAGCGCCTGTGGTCCAACGTGGCCGGTTAGCCTTACCGCGTGAACTTCCGCGAAACCCGCTTTGAACCGGTGACCGAGGCCGACCGCGAGATCATCGCCGAGCAGCTCGGCAGGCCACCGCGGGCGTTGCGGGCGATCGCCGCGCGGTGTCCCAGCGGGCATCCCGCTGTGGTGCAGACCAATCCGCGGCTGGAGAACGGAACGCCGTTCCCGACCCTGTACTACCTGACCTGCCCGCGGCTGAACTCGCTGGTCGGCAGGCTCGAAGCCGCAGGCGTCATGCGGGATATGACCGATCGGCTGCAGGCCGATCCTGAGCTGTCCGCGACCTACCGGCGGGCGCACGAGTCCTATCTGGCCGAGCGGGACGCGATCGAGTCGCTGGGGCACCAGATCACCGCGGGTGGCATGCCGGGCCGGGTGAAGTGCCTGCACGTGCACCTCGCGCACACCTTGGCGGTCGGGCCGGGGGTCAACCCGTTCGGCGACGAGACCCTCGAACTGCTGCGCGCCGAGTGGCCGTCCGGGGAGTGCGCCGAGGTCGAGTAGGTGCCCGGCCAAGCAGTATGAAGGGAGCTTTGGTGCGCATCATG
>JBOHER010000303.1:0-3112 GCA_050701115.1 Haloechinothrix sp.
AGGGCACACCGTCCTGATCATCGGTGCGTCGGGAGGCGTGGGAACCTTCGCGGTACAGATGGCCAAGACGTTCGGCGCCGAGGTGACCGGCGTGTGCAGCACGAGGAACGTCGACACGGTCCGATCGATCGGCGCCGACCACGTCATCGACTGCACCCAAGAGGACGTCACCCAGAGCGGACAGCGCTACGACCTCATCTTCCAGTTGGCAGGGACCCGTTGCGCATCGGACTACAGACGCTCGCTCACCTCCAAAGGGACGCTCGTACTCGTAGCGTGTACGGGCGGATAGCGAACCGGCAGTTCGGGCTCTTCCCGAAGCTCGTTTGCGGACGCGGGCAGTTGTTCCAAAGCGTCTTGGGCTTCTGAGCTGTCGCCGTGGCCGACGGTCGCGAGACCAGGTGTGCGAGGACGGGGGAAGGCGTCCACGTCGCCTACCAGGTGATCTGGCGAAGGACGGCGTCCACCCCGCGCTGGCGTGAGCCGCCGCACGTTCCTAGGAGTCGAGTTTCGCAGTTTTGAGGTTCTGGATCGTTCCGATGGGGCTGAGCTGTGACTTGGGAGTGAGGGGCGCCGGGGGAGCTGGGTCAGTTCTCGACGGCGACTTCGATGACGTCGACGCCGGTGCCGCCGGGGCGGTAGTTGGAGGCGGTCTGCCAGGCGTCGTCTGTGATCGCGGCACCTTCGAGCTCGTCGACGAACATCCAGCGCCACCTTTGGTGATGATCGGTGCTGAGCGTGCCGCCACTGGTTGATCCCGAGGCTTGATAGGACAGGACTCGGGCGCGCCCGTTCTTCCAGCCGAGCAGGTGAGGGCAAAGCAGCCGATCGTGTCCGTGGTAGCGGGCCCTGACGGTGCGCTTGTCGATGACCGCCCCGGGCGAGAAGGTCCCGGGCGGGCGGTCGATGAGCGCTGACCATGCTCATTCCCACGCCACCTCCGCCCTGTCGTCGAGGTGCGACCCCGACTCGCCCCGCCCGCAGCTGCGGCGCTCGCGTATCACCATCCACCTCGCTCCTCTGCCACCATGGTCTCCTGTCTGTAACGAGTATACCGTTACAGACAGGAGACGCCCGCATGGCCCCCCGACGCAGGAACGATCCCCTCATCCTCAAAGGCAGCGTGTTCACCTTCGTGCGGCGCTGCGGCAAACCCAACTGCCGGTGCGCCACCGGTGAGGGCCATGCCAGCCCGGCGCTGTCCTACTCCGAGGCAGGCAAGTCCAAGACGCTCACCCTCACCGCCGCCGATCTCGCCGAGGTGCAGGCTGGCCTGGCTCGCTACACCAAGGCCCGGGCCGAGCTCGACGCCGCGGCGGCGGCCGGCATCGCGGCGCTGCGAGCGTCGCTGGCGGCCAACAAGAACCCAGCCAGCCGGTGAAGGCCACCGGGTTGGCTTGGAAGGCGCTGCTGGCTTCGACGGTCGGCGTGTTCACTTCCCCCTCGCACGGCCTGTTCATCGACCTGGTCTCGGCCTGGGTGCGTGCCACCGGACGGCGCACCATCTGCGGAATGGTGGCCGTCATGGACCCCGCCACCCGGGCCGCCCATGACGCCTATCACCGCTTTGTACGCGCCGGCGCCTGGTCCATGGACACCCTGTGGGCCGCCATGGTGCGTGCCGTGCTGGCCCATGTCGGGACCGGGCCCATCGTCGTGATCCTGGACGACACCGTGTTGCACCGCCCCGGACGACGCGTCGAAGGGGCCGGCACGTGGCGCGACGCGGTGCGCTCCAGCGGCAACAGCGTCGTGTTCGTGCGGGGCCTCAACCTCGTGGTGCTGGCCGTGCGCATCAAACCGCCGTGGGGCGGCATGCCCATCGCCGTTCCCGTGGGAGTGGCCCTGCACACCAAAGGCGGTGACACCCTGACCACCCTGGCCGCCCAGCTGATCCGCCAGCTGGCCGACCGGCTGCCCGGGCGCAGCTTCATCTTGTGCGCCGACGGCGCCTATGCCAGCTTGGCCCGCGCCGGGCTGCCCCGCACCACCATCATCTCCCGCATGCGACGCGACGCCGCCCTGTACCGGCCGGCACCGCCGCGCACCGGCAAGCGGGGACGACCCCGGCTGCGAGGCGAACGCCTACCCACCCCACCCGAACTCGCCGCCAAGGTCCGGCACAAACAGTGGGCAACACTGACCATCGATTGGCGAGGCCGGTCCGAGACCCGTCTGGTGTGGGCGACCGAGGTCCTCTGGTATGGGGCATGCCCCAAAGCAACCGTGCTGCTCGTAGTGGTACGAGATCCCGACGGCAAAGAGCCCGACGACTACTTCTTCAGCACCGACACCGCCACGGCACCCGCGACAGTGGTGTCCATCTACACCGACCGATGGTGCATCGAGGTATGCAATCGTGACGTGAAACAGGTGGTCGGCGCGCACGAGCCGCAGTCCTGGAAACACCACGGCCCCGAACGGGCCGCCGCCCTGGGATTCTGGCTGCACGCCGCGGTGTGGATCGTCTACCTCGATGCCACACGCACCGGCCACCCACCCATGACCATGCGCGACTGGTACCCGGCCAAGACCACTCCATCCTTCGCCGACGCCATGGCCGAGATCCGCCGCACTCTGTGGCGCCAGCGAATTTCTGCCGCCTCCACATCGGGAGCACTCACCGACGAAATGACAACGGTGTTAGTCGAAGCCCTGGCAACAGCCGCCTGATCATCACAGAGGAGTGCGAAACTCCACTAGTTCCTCCCGGATGAATCGGATGCGGCTCGAGCGGTAGGGCTGAGTCGAGATGTTGCGCATTTTCGTCTACCTCACCTTGACTTGATGCATCTAGGGGGACTAGACTTACGATGTGCGCAGGAACGAACTGATCAAGCGGCTGCGACAGACCGCCAAGATCAAGGGCCTCGGACTCGAAGAAGTGAGGGACACTGGCCCGCACACCATCTTCCGGCTCGGCAGCTACACCTTCCCGGTCCCTCGGCACCGCGAGATCAATGAGCACACAGCCCAAGCCATCATCCGACGAGCCGAACAGGAGAAGGGATGAAGATGACCTACACCGCACGAGCAACCCGATCGGGCGACTGGTGGGCGATCCAGGTTGTCGAACTGGACGGAGTGTGGACACAGGCTCGACGTCTTGACC
>JBOHER010000304.1:0-8913 GCA_050701115.1 Haloechinothrix sp.
TTTCGGTGATGCTCAGGACAGCGCGCTGGCCGCGGTGGGCGAGGCGACCGCCGTCGGCGAAGGGGAGTGGCTGCTGGCCTACGCGCGGGACTGTGCTGACCGGGGGCGTCCGCGATCGGGCACGCTCGGTCCCGAGGGAAGGGCCTGGCTGGCCAGGGCGGAAGCGGAGGCGAGCAGGCTCCGTGGCCAGGGCGAGGGCGCACGGTGGGCGGACGCGGTGCTCGCCTTCGGCTACGGGGCGGTGTACGACCAGGCGGTGTGCCGCTGGCGGTACGCGGAGGCGCTGCTCGGCGAACCGGACGCGGAGCTGGCGGTGGCCGAACAACTCACCGAGGCTCATGCCGTCGCCGAGCGGCTCGGCGCAGCCCCGCTACTCGGCGCGGTGCGCGATCTCGCGCGTCGGGCGCGGGTCGCCTTGCCTGGTCAGCAGGCCAACCGTGCGGTCACGGACCCGCTGACCGCGCGGGAACGTGACGTGCTCGAGCAGGTCGCTCTCGGCCGGACCAACCGCCAGGTGGGCGCCGAGCTCTACATCAGCGAGAAGACGGTGAGCGTGCACCTCTCCCGGGTGATGGCGAAGCTCGGCGCCACCCGGCGGGCCGAAGCGGTGGCGATCGCCTACGACCGCGGGCTGCTGGAACGGCGTCCGGTCAGCGAGGCAACCGTCGCAGGGCCTTGACGCCGACCGACATCAGCTTGGCCCACAGCTTCGGCGGCATACCCCGGAACGGGCGCAGTTTCAGGCCCCGCTGGGTCGCGATGGTCTGGGTCTCGGTGTAACGCAGGATTCCCTCGGCACCGTTGCGCCTGCCCACGCCACTGTCACCGAATCCGCCCATCGGAGCGTCGATGGACCCGAAGGTGGCCGCGAAGCCCTCGTTGACGTTCACCGTGCCCGCCTGGATCCGGGCCGCCACCTGGCGGCCGAGTTTGCCGTTGGAGGTCCACACGCTGGCGTTGAGGCCATAGGGCGTGTCGTTGGCGCGCTCGATCGCGTTCTCGAGGTCGGTGTAGCCGTAGATCGACACGACCGGGCCGAAGGTCTCGTCGGCGAAGGGCTTCATGCCGGGAGTGACGCCGGTCAGCACGGTCGGCTCGTAGAACAGCGGCCCGAGATCTGGGCGTGGCCGGCCACCGGTGAGGACGGTCGCTCCCTTGGACCGGGCGTCCTCAACATGCCCGGAGATCGCGGAGAGTTGCTCGGCGGAGGTCAGCGAACCCATACCTGCGCTGTAGTCGAGCCCCGCGCCCAACGCGAGCGCCTCGGTCTTGCGCACGAACGCCTTGGTGAACTCCGCCCGGATGGACTCGTGCACGTAGATCCGTTCGACCGAGACACAGAGCTGGCCGGCCGAGGAGAAGCACGCACCAACCGCTCCGGTGGCCGCGGTGTCCAGCTTGGCGTCCGGTAGCACGATCATCGGATTCTTGCCGCCCAGTTCGAGCGAGAAGCTGGTCAGCCGGGTGGCGATCTGGCCGGCCAGCCGCTTGCCGGTCGGGGTGGAGCCGGTGAAGCCGACATAGTCGGACTCCTCCACGATCGCATCGCCGATCTGGGATCCACGGCCGAGCACGATCTGCCAGACGCCGCGCGGCAGCCCGGCCTCTTCGGCGAGTTCGTGTAACCAGAGGGCGCACAGCGCGGTCTGGTTGTCCGGCTTCTGCACCACCGCATTACCCGCGGCCAGTGCGGGCAGCACGTCGAGGCCGGTAAGCGCGAGCGGGTAGTTCCACGGTGAGATGATCCCGACGACGCCCTTGGGGTGGCGCAGCTCGGTGGTCTTGGTCAGTACCGGCAGGACACCGGCTCGTCGCTTGGTGCCCAGCAGCTTGGCGCTGCGCGTGCCGTAGTACGACCCGGCGAGCGCGGTCGCGGCGACCTCGTCGAAGGCATCCATGCGGGTCTTGCCGGTCTCTACCTGAACCAGATCGAGACCTTCGGATTGCCGGTCCAGGACGAGGTTCTGCAGTCGCA
Source organism: Haloechinothrix sp. (assembly GCA_050701115.1). Lineage (GTDB taxonomy): Bacteria > Actinomycetota > Actinomycetes > Mycobacteriales > Pseudonocardiaceae > JBOHER01. The sequence continues at coordinate 1,976 of JBOHER010000304.1, forward strand.
CCAGCACGCCCTCGCGCTCGGCGATCGGCGTCGCTGCCCAGGCGCGCTGGACAGCGCGCGCATCGGCGAAAACGGCACGCACGTCGGCATCGTCGGCTTGCGGCAGGCTGGCGATGGGCTCGCCGGTGAACGGCGCCGTCATGGTGACCGGAGTGGAGTCCTTGCCGCCCGCGACGCGCGCGACCAACTCGGCGGCCCGCGAAGCAGGCGGTGCGCCCGCCACGCCACCGAGGGTGCTGCTGCTTGCGCGCCGGCCTGCGGCCGCCGGTGTGGTGCTCGTCATCGAGACTCCAGTTACTCGTCGGTAGCTTCGCGGGTGAGCATACCGACGGTAGGCGAACCCACCAAGTGTTGTGCCGGCGAACGTCATAGTGCCGCCGAACGCGCCTCTACCTCATATAACGGTGACCCGGCCCGCCGGCGAGGGCCGGGCCGGGTCACCACACCTCGCGCCGCGTCAGCTGTCCCGGTAGACGGCGAGCGCGATCTGCTTCCACTCCTCGAGCAGTTGCTTCCTGCGCACCGGGTCACCGCCGATCTCGGCGTCCAGCGCGAGCCCACGAATCAGGTTGACCGTGAGCCAGAACATGGTCTCGGTGCGTTCCGGTGGCAGCTGGGCGCCGAGCGAGCGGAACAGGTCGAGGGTGGCCCGGCCGAGTGCCTTGTCCACCGGTCGAATCGCGGCCCTGAGCTCGGGATCGGTTCTCGCCGCAACCCAGAGTTCCATGAAGGCCGCCGACAGAGTGCCGGAGAATCCCTGCCAGATGAGGTCGATGCCGCGCTCGATGAGTTCCGTGCCGGAGGGCAGGGAGCCTTCGGCTGCCACCACCTCCGTCCTGATGCGGTGGGTCAGGTGCTCGACCGCGGCCACCATCAACTCCGCCTTGGTGGCGAAGTGGTGCTGCTGGGCTCCCTTGGACACGCCTGCGCGGGCGCAGATCTCGTGTACCGATGTGCGCGCGTAGCCCAGTTCGACCAGACACTCGATCGTCGCGTCGAGCAGCGCGGTGCGGGTTTGCTCCCTGCGCTCGGCCTGGGTGCGGTGGCGTCGGTCACGGTTCACGGCCGTTGATTCTGCCGGTTCGGCGACCGCCATCACCGTCTCCCTTGAGCTGGGCTGCCCTGCGGATGTACATTCCAGTAAGAACTTACATTCCATCTGGATTGTTTTCTACCCCGATCGAGGAGGACCCCTCATGCCGCTGCAACTGCCAGCCAGTTCGTGGAGCGACTCCGACCTGGAGGACTTCCGCGAACTCGCCCGCACGTTCTGCCAGAAGGAACTGGTGCCGAATCAGGAGCGCTGGGCCAACCAGAAGCAGGTCGACCGGGATCTATGGACCAAGGCTGGCGAGATCGGGCTCCTCGGGCTGTCCGTTCCTGAGGAGTACGGCGGCGGCGGCGGCACCTTCGCGCACGAAGCCGTCCTGCTCGAGGAGCAGGCCCGCTCCGGAGACAGTTCGTGGGGTGTCGCCGTGCACAGCGGCATCGTCAACCACTACGTCCTCGCCTATGCCTCCGAGGAGAAGAAGCTGGAGTGGCTGCCCAAACTCTGCAGCGGTGAGTGGGTCGGTGCGATCGCGATGACCGAACCGGGTACCGGGTCTGATCTGCAGGGCATCAAGACCCGCGCGGTGCGCGACGGCGACGAGTACGTGATCAACGGCGCAAAGACCTTCATCACCAACGGTGCGCAGGCCGATCTCGTCGTGGTCGCGGTCAAGACCGACCCCGATGCCGGTGCGGCCGGTGTCTCGCTGATCGCGGTGGAGACCGCCAATCCGGGCTTCCGCCGCGGCCGGGTGCTGGACAAGGTCGGCATGAAGGGCCAGGACACCGCGGAGCTGTTCTTCGACGACGTGCGGGTGCCGGCCGGCAACCTGCTCGGTGCGCAGGAAGGTCTCGGCTTCATCCAGCTCATGCAGCAGCTCCCGCAGGAACGGCTCATCATCGCGGTGACCGCGGTCGCGGGGCTGGAGTCCGCGGTGAACCTGACCCTCGAGTACACCAAGGACCGCACCGCGTTCGGCAGGCCGATCTTCGGGTTCCAGAACACCAAGTTCAAGCTGGCGGAAGCGGCAACCGAGGTGGCGGTCGGACGGGCCTTCCTCGATCAGTGCATCGAGCGGCACCTGCGCGGCGAACTCGACGTGCAGGGTGCTGCGATGGTCAAGCTGTGGACCACCGAGCGGCTGAACCGCGTGATCGACGACTGCCTGCAGCTCTTCGGTGGCTACGGCTACAGGAACGAGTACCCGATCGCCCGTGCCTGGGCCGACGTCCGCATCACCCGGATCTTCGGGGGCACCAGCGAGATCATGAAGGAAATCATCGCTCGTACCCTGTGACCACGAGTCGGCAGGCACTAATGAGAGGACACAACCTATGGGAGCGGGGCCGCTTACCGGCTTGCGCGTGATCGAACTGGCCGGGCTGGCGCCAGGTCCATTTGCCTGCACCGTGCTCGCCGACCTCGGCGCTGAGGTCATCCGGGTGGACCGGGCCACGCCGGGGCCCGACGTGCTGTCGTTCGACAACGATCCGCTGCGCCGCAGCCGCCGGTCGATCGGTGTGGACACCAAGACCCCCGACGGAGTCGAACTGGTGCTCAAGCTGGTCGAGAACGCCGACGTGCTCGTCGAGGGCTTCCGGCCGGGAGTCACCGAGCGGATGGGGCTCGGGCCCGCGGACTGTCACGCGCGCAATCCCCGGCTGATCTACGGCCGGATCACCGGCTGGGGCCAGGACGGCCCGCTCGCGCAGCGCGCCGGGCACGACATCAACTACATCGGCTTGTCCGGTGCGCTGGAGGCGATCGGCCGGGAAGGGGAGCGGCCGGTGCCGCCGCTGAACCTGGTCGCCGACTTCGGTGGTGGTGGTCTGCTGCTGGCCATGGGTATCCTCGCCGCACTCTACGAGCGGGCAAGCTCAGGCAAGGGGCAGGTCGTCGACGCGTCCATGGTGGACGGCTCCGCGTTGCTGGCCACCAGCCTCTACGGCCTCAAGGCCAACGGTGTGTGGGCGGGGAAACGCGGCACCAATCTGCTCGACGGCGGTGCCCCCTTCTACGACACCTACGAGACCGCGGACGGCAAGTACCTCGCGGTCGGCGCGATCGAGATGCGCTTCTGGGCCGATCTGGTGCGGGTGCTCGGCCTTTCGGGGGAGGATCTGCCGTTCCACTTCGACAAGAACGAATGGCCGAGGCTGCGCAAGATCCTCGCCGGGGCGATCGGCAAGTACACCCGCGACGAACTGGTCGCGCTCGCCGAAGGCACCGACGCCTGCATCACGCCGGTGCTCACGCCGGAGGAGGCCCCGAGCCACCCGCACAACGTGGCCCGAGGGACGTTCGTGGAGGTGGGCGGGGTGGCGCTGCCCGCACCGGCGCCGAAGTTCGACCGCACCCCCGCAGGCACGCCGAGCGCGCCGCACGATACCGGCGCGGACACCGAGCAGGTTCTCGGCGAGCTCGGGCTGAACACGGCCGAGATCGCGCGGCTGCGGGAGGCCGGGGCGATCAACTAGCGAAGCCGCCATGCCTGCCGGCGCCTGCCGCGAACCGGGCGGCGCCGGCAGCGGCTTCCTCGGCGAGCCCTGTGCCGCCCAGCGCGACCGCGAACTCGTTGTGCACTGCGGCGGGTTCGTCCATTCCGCTCTGTTCGAGTACTGATCGGCGATCACCGCGCAGGCATTGTTGTGGGAAACCCGCGAGCTGTTCGGCCAGTTCTTCCGCGGCCGCACGGGCGGTGCCAGCCGGCACCACTCGATTGGCCAGCCCGATGGCCAACGCTTCGTCGGCTCCGACCGGCCGACCGGTGAGAATCAGGTCCATCGCGCGCGATTCGCCGATGAGCCTGGGTAGCCGAACGGTGCCGCCGTCGATCAACGGGACGCCCCAGCGGCGACAGAACACCCCGAACACCGCTGTCTCGTCTGCGACCCGCAGATCACACCACAAGGCGAGCTCGAGGCCGCCCGCGACGGCGGGCCCGTGCACCGCGGCGATCACCGGCTTGCTCAGCCGCATGCGGGTCGGGCCCATCGGGCCGTCGCCGTCAGCGTCGAGCCGGTTACCCCGGTCGGTGCCGACCGCCTTCAGATCGGCACCCGCGCAGAACGCGTCGCCCACTCCGGAGAGCACGGCCACGCGGGCGTCCTGGTCGGCGTCGAACCGGCGGAACTCGTCCGCGAGGGCGGCCGCGGTGGGGCCGTCGACGGCGTTTCTGGCCGCGGGCCGGTTCAGCAAGATCGTCGTCACCGGGCCTCGACGTTCGGCGAGCACGTTCTCCGGCATGGTCACCTCGCTGGTCGCATCCACGATCTTGGGTTGTTCTTACCCTAAGCTCGTCGGCGGATGAATCGAGACATGATGGGATGGAGATATGCCGCCGAACGCGAAAAAGGGCCTCATCATCGGCGTTGTCGCCCTCGTGTTGTTCTTTTTGATCTCGCGGCCCACCGAGTCGGCTGCCGCGGTGCACACCGTGCTCGGGCTACTGCAGGACGGCGCCGAGGCGTTGCTGACCTTCGTGCAGGCACTGTTCAGAACGTGACGACCGGATTCACCCGATTTGTGGTCTGTCGCACAATGCGGACCGTGGTTGGGCCGTCCGGGTGGATTGCGGGGGCGAAGTCGCAGGTCGTCGAATTCTCCTCGCCGGTACCCCTGGCGGAACGGGCGATCTGAGCCCTACGGTGCTCACATTATGTGACCGGGCGGTTCTCCAAGGTCAGCGATCCACGCGGGTCGCGCTCCATCACAGGCACGGGTGGATGGCGCGGAACCAAGCCGGGAGCAGTGAGCTCTCAGGACGTAAGGCACTCGTAGCGAGGGAGACGGACATGACCCCAGATCCTGGCGTGGAGGCGTTGATCCGGCAGTGGTCGGAGGAACGGCAACAAACCGCGGAGGACTCCGAGATCACTCGAATCACCTCCGAGTGGCTCGCTGATGCGCCCTCCCCCACGCCCGGGATCCCCGGCCAGCGCAGTGGCGGCGGAACACCTGGCTGGTCCGCGCTGGAGGTGGCCGACGCCGCGTACCTCAACGCCATGCGCCGTAGGCTCCCCGGCGTACCAGATGAACTCCTCGCGGCGGGTGCCCGCTGGTGGCAGATGGTCGGGGGCGTCGCAGAGGCCGAAGAGTGGTGGGATGCCGGGCTCAGCCCACTGGACCAGCGCGCGCTCGAGTACCGGGCGGCCGGCCTCTCGCCGAGCGATCTGAAGGCGCACCTCGGCCCGTACACCGTGCTGGAACATCTCCGCAAGGGGAGCGCGCCGGCCTGGTGCGTCGCGAGGCTCGCCAGGGCACGCCGCGACGCCTGCTGAGGCGCCCGTCGCACCGCGGTCGTGCGGCCGGACGGCGCACCCGCGTCACGGTGATATGACGCGCACGTCACAGCCGTGGTGGTAGAACGGTGCGTAACGCCCGCCTGCGCTGATTCGTTGACATTGTGAGCCGTGTTCGCGTTGATCGCCGGCATGGTGAACAGCAGACGACTGGTCGGGCCGGTCACGGTCGGTTCGAGGTGGAGGCAGTACTTCGTGCGGAACGCGCGGGAGGCGGACACAACAGAGGGCGATGTCGGTTCGGCCGACAGCCCGCGGGGACCGCGCGTTGGCGCGGTCCTTGTCCGATTGGCCGTCGTCGTCGCCGTACTGGGTGTGGCAGGGGCAGGCGTTTGGGGCCTGACCCGCGCGGCGACCTTGCAGGAAAGCCCCACCACCCTCGATATTCCCGCCCTCTCCGTCCAGCCTGCCAAGGTCGAGCCGGGCTCTATCGTCCCGGTCAGCGCGGCACTCAAGGGCGCACCCAAGCCCAAGCAGCCGAAGGACCAGCAGCAGCGGTCCGGTGTAGACGTGCTTGCCGACTGGGCCAATCGCGTCTCGCCGGTGGCGGGTATCCCGGCGCGCGCGCTGGTCTCCTACGGCAGGGCGGAACTTGTCACGCGGGAGACCCACCCCGGCTGCAAACTCTCCTGGGCCACGCTGGCGGGCATCGGGCGGGTCGAGTCGTATCACGGCCAGTACGGCGGGGCGGTGCTGCAGGCCAATGGCCTTCCGTCCATCCCGATCATCGGCGTGCCACTGGACGGTTCGCCCGGTGTGCGGGCGATCAAGGACACCGACGGCGGCCGTTTCGACGGCGACCCGCGATACGACCGCGCGGTGGGCCCGATGCAGTTCATCCCGAGTACCTGGGTCAGGTACGCGGCGGACGGCAACGGCGATGGGACGGCCGACCCGCAGCAGATCGACGATGCCACCCTCGCCGCCGCGCGTTACCTCTGTGTCGGTGGCAGGAACATGTCCAGCGCCGAGGGCTGGTGGGCAGGCATCCTCTCCTACAACCGCTCGGTCTCCTACGCCCAGAAGGTGTTCGGGCTCGCCGATGCCTACGCCAAGGCCGCCCAGCAGGTCAGCAACCAGCAGTGAGCGCCGGTCAGCCGCACGGCTCTCGGGTGCGGAGGAGAGCCAGCGCACAGGCCGACGAGTGCTAGCGTCGATACGTGGCATCCACCAGTTCAGCTCTTCCGCGCAGGCTCACCGTGGTCGGCGTGTCGGTGGTCAGCCTGGTGCTGTGCTGCGCGCTGGCTTGGTGGCAGTGGGAGCGGTTCTCCTCGGCGAGCGGGACCTTTCAGAACCTCGGCTATGTCCTGCAGTGGCCGCTGTTCGGGCTGTTCCCCGCCTTCGTGTTCTGGCGGATGCACAAACTCAAGAGGCAAGCGGAACTCGCGCGCGACGTTGAGGGCGAAGCCCAGCAGGAGCCCCCGCGGACTGCGCAGGCGGCACCGGACGCGCACCCGGCAGGTGAGGACGACGAACTCGCCGCGTACAACCGCTACCTCGCTGAGTTGAACGCACGTGATCAGCAGGCGCGGTGAGCCGGCATGCCGAGCTGAAGGGGGCCTTCGGTACCGTATACGCACCGAAGG
>JBOHER010000305.1:0-11977 GCA_050701115.1 Haloechinothrix sp.
ACCACCGGCTGCGGTCGCCGCTTGCGCGCCTCACCGATCAGCACCCGCAGCACGGCGGCGAGGCCCGCGAAGCGGGCAGGCACGTTGCGGCCCCTGCGCCAGTCGCTGATCCGCTGGGCAGGCACCCGTAACGGGCGGCCCTGATCGTCGAGGAGCCTGGCCCTTGTGACCGATTCGCTCACCCGCTTCAGCGGAGGGTTGCCTGCCTCGGAGTAGAGCAGGGCGAAACGCTCAGCGAACAGTTCGCGCGGGCCCGCGACCAGATCGGAGCTGCTCACCTGCCCACGCTCTCCCGGGTGCTCGAGGGACCGGAGAGTTCCGGACCGGAAAACTCCGCCGATGCTGTTCAACAGGCATTTTAGGGGCAGGACTCAGCTCGCGGGGTTAAGACTCCCGACCAGCCGTGCCAAGATCATTCGGTGGCCGGAGGTATCCACACCGGGGCTCGGGGGAGCGCTGCTGGGCAGGGTTGGGGGGCCTGCCCAGCAGCACTGCGCAGCGAGATGGTCGCGATCTACGACCGCTGAAGGCCGCGCCAACCAAACCACGCTCAGTTGAACGGCTCGGAGCAGTATTCAGGCTGCCCCGCGTTCGCAGGCAGGACGAACCGGTGTTCCCGCCCTCCCGCGAGGTCCGGCCCGAACCACCGGGCGGCATAGCGGTGACCACCCGCGCGGTCCCTCCCCAGGTGCGTGATGCTGGTCCACCAGCCCTGGTCGTCGACGCGCCTTTCCGCCCGCATCGCGGGTTGCCAGGAGCCGCCGTCCATCGAGGTCTCGATCCGCAGCAGCGGCTCATGCCAGTCGAGGTCTCCGGGAGCGACATCACGCCACCGCAGCTCCCAATACGCTTCCTCATCGACCGTCGCTTCGGTGAACCTCGGCGCGCCCAGCGAGTTCCGGACGACCGGTTGCCGCTCGGGCCGGGCAAGGTAGCGGCGAATCCGGAGCGCGAAATGCCTGCGCGGCAAGTGGCCCGGCACCCAGCCGGTCTTGACCACGTCGGCGGCCAGTTCGGCGACCGCGGCGGTCACAAACTTCAGCGAGTTGGCACCGTGCAGGGTGCTCGCCCCCTCGTAGCACTGCCAGGTGTACTCCTCGGCGGTGGTGAGGTAGTCCCAGTGATCGAAGACCAACGAGGACACCGCCACCCGTGCCACCCCTGATCCCGCGCCGATCGAATCCCGCGCGGCCTCCTCGATCCTGCGCCCCGACTCGGCCGTCGTCTCGAACGGAACTCCGGCCACCAGGAGTGAACCGATGCGCACCACCTGCACCGGCAGTACCCGGGGGAAGCAGATTCGCTGGGTGAATCGCGCCTGCAGCGGCCGTGTGCCGACGATCCACTTCGCACCGTGCGGGCCGCGTGCGACCGGTTTCGGGAAGCCCGGCCGGAATGGGGGAATGAAACTGATCACCGGCGTCTGGTTTTCCCGTGCGCCGGCGAGTTTCGCCATCCCGACGGCAGGCTCGGGCAGGGTGATCCCGCCGACGGCCGGGTCGGTGTCCAAATCGATCTCCCACACGCCCGCGCCCAGTCCCACCTGATCGGAGAGTTCGGCCGCGAGCCGATCGTGCAGTTCGGCCGCTGCGGCGCCGATTCCGCACCCCACCCGTTCGGCTTCGCCATACACCAGTTGCCCTGGCCGCACGGCAGGAGTGATGTCTCCGTGGGATCCCTCGACCGCACCGACTACGGCCCGGCGGCCGGTGGCCCGCTCGATCCGGTCGCTCAGTTCGCCGTTGAGGTAGGCCCACACGTCGGCGTTGTAGGACCGGTCGTGATGCGAGATGCCCGTGCCGTGAATGGAGAACACCGATAACGCGGCCAGCGGCTCGAAGCCGCCGTCTTCGGCCTCCGTGTCCACTCGCAGCAGATGCAGCCACGGATTGACAGCCGCGTACGTCCGATGGGTGGCGACGCGCTTGTCGGCCACCGAGTCGTTGCGCACGTAGGCGTCGAGCGAGCGGTTGCGGGTGAAGCCCCACACCTCGGTGGAGCCGGTTGCCAGTCGAGCCGGCTTGCGGGTCGCCACCGACTCGCGAATCGCCCCGGAGATCCGTTCGACGAGGAACTGCGTCCACGCGGGATCGAAGCCCGGCTTGTTGGACGCGAAGTGGTTGTAGAAGTCGCAACCGTGGAACTGGCCCGGACCGGCGTGGGTGTGCGTATAGCCCATGAACAGCCCGGGAAGCCGCACGTCGGTGTCGGTCGCGATGGCGTCGGCGACCAGGTGCGTCAGCACGGCTGAGCCGCCCAGCAGGTCGCTGGCCACCAGTGCCAGCGAGGTGGTCCCGCTGCGCAGGTGGATGACGCGGACCCGCAATCGGGTGCGGAAACCGTTACCGGTGTGCGCGTTCCTGGAGTGCCCGGCCTTGGGCAGTCCAGGTGGCGGCGTGATGTCCACCTCTGCCGCGCCTGCCAGCAGTCCGTCGATCGGTGGCAGGTCGGCCGCGGGGGCGGGAACGACGTCGAATTGGGCTATCGGCTGGTCGCCGGTGGCGAAGGGCAGCAGCGGGCTGTGCGGCATGACCACATCATGAGCGCATCACCGGGCCCCGTCGAGGTGGCAGCGCATGGGCCCCACTTGGTAGCGGTTAGTGACGTTTTCCGGCGTGCTTGGCAGTACCGGCCTGTACGCCGATACGCCGATGAGGTTGGCCACCGGCGGCGGCCACATAGCACCACGCGAAGATCGACCAAGCCCCGGCGAAGATCGCGCCCACAATGATGTAGGCGATGAACCAGAGCACCGCTGGGGTGTCCTCCTTGCGCTCCCGTTGCAGGAAGGTGATCTCCGAGCCGAACTCCCGGTCGCCGGAGACGGCCTCGATCAATGGAGCGTTCGCCGCGGTGTCCTCCGGCGCATAGACCGGCAGGAGTGCCATGTCGCTCGGCGCGGTGTGCAGCCGGATTCCGGTCTTCCACTCGCCATACACCGGCATCGGCTGCGTCGTCTGGTAGACGCCGTCCCGTACCCGCTCCAGTGGCGCCTGGAAGAAGTCACCGCCCTGCCAGGACAGCGCCGAGAACCAGATGGCGCCCTCGGCCGCGTCAGCCGGATCCAGCGTCACGGTGGCGTCGACCCAGCGCGGCTCGCCGCCCTTGGGATGCGAGATGGGCAACCCTTCGGCGGTCTCGGTGAGCGAGATGTTGGCGCTGAGCCCGTCGGGGTCCTGCGGAACCACGATCGCGGCCATCAGCGCGGTCACGCCCAGCGCTCCGGCGAGGCCGAGCGCGTGCCGCGAGCGGAAACGCTGCGCCGGTTTGCCCACCAGGGCACGGTCGGCCGGGCGGCGTGCCGCGATGTCCTCGACCCGGTGGTGCTGCCACGCCCCGATCAGCGCGCCCGCGACCCCGGCACCGGTGCCGAACGCGATGAACAGCGGCAGCAACGCGGCGGGCCACGGATAGGGCATCAGCCACTGGGAGAACGCCCATTCGGCCGGCATGCCGATCGTGCCGATGCCGACACCCGCGATGATCGCGAAGCGGTAGCCGCGCTTGCGGTGGCTCATGGCGAGCGCGACTACCTCCACCACGACGGCCTCGGCGATGTAGGGCAGGAACGGCGAGGCGTGCAGATCGGTCAGCAGCGGCAGCGGCACGAAGATCGCGCGGGCGAGGAAGAAGACGACGAGCACGACGGCGGTGGCGCCCGGTCCGAACTGCATCCGGGCGTACACCAGGGTCCAGCCGGAGATCAAACCGACGAGCACGACCTGGGACAGCATCGGGAACTGGGGCACACCGAGGTCGAACTCCATCAGGAACGCCGAAGCGCCCATCATCCACGCGCCTGCCAGCACCGGGCTCAACCAGCGTACGAAGGTGCCGGTGGCTCCAGCCTGGCGAGATTCGGCGAGCAGCAACATCAAGCCGAGAACGACGCAGATGCCGCCGCCGATCATCAGCACGTGGGTCGGACCCCACTCGGTGACGTCCTGGCCGAACAGCCGGTGCCAAAGGTCGTCGAGCGGGAATCCGGAGAGCCCGACGAAGCCGGTCACCATCATGAAGATGCTGCCCATCGGCGCATGCCAGTTCGGGCCGATGCGGAAAGTGCGCACCGGCAGCCTGCCCTTGGCCAGCGCCGCGCTGATCACCCCGGTCGCGAAGATCCCGATCAGTCCGAAGTAGATCGGATAGTGCGAGGGGTTGTCCAGCGGACCCTCGTCGCGGCCCAGTTCCATGTGGGTCGGCACGTCCCAGTACACCCCGATGAGCGCCGACATGCCGGAGAGGAAAGCCAGCGCCATGGGGACCGCGGCCCAGCGGGGCAGGCCGGTCAGGTTGGCAGCCCAGTCGGCCAGCCGACCGAGCAGGGTGCGCTTACCCGCGCGTTCCCTGATCACGAAGAGTGCGAGCGGAATGAATATTCCGAAGAAGATGGCGAGCGCGATCAGGATCTGCCCGATCGGCGCGCCCCCGGCAGGCGGCTGTGAGAGGACCATCGTTGCTTCCTTCCACGTCAACTCTCCACGGATCACGCCCGACGTCGCGAGCGACTTGCCTCCTCCGCTCAGTGTGAGCCCGCACCGGCACTCGTGCTGGGTTAGTGTCTGTTCGTGAGCACAACGGCGGGCGCGCAAAGCAGTGAGCCGATGACCGACTTCTGTACCTATGGCGACTTCGGTCTTGCCTTCTTTCAGCGCGCGGTCACCGCGGAACGCATCCAGGATGGCGCCTCCGGGCTGGTGGGCCAGCCGATCGAATTCGGCCCGATCGGGGCCGGACCTGGCCGGATCGCGACGGTGTCGGCCACCGGCGAGGTGGGCACGCCCACGGTCACCAGCTTCTCCACCGCCGAGCCGCTGCGGTTCCTGCTGCGCGTTCCGGTGGACCTTCGGTTGTCGGTGTCGTTGCCCGCCACGGTGAACCGGTTCCGGGCCGACATGATGATCGAGCTCACGCTGATCGCGCGGGCGGCCGAACCGCTGCGGGTGGTCATCGATATCGAGCCGCCGACCCGCGACGACATCACGGTCGACCTGCGGGCGGCCGGCGTGCGCGCAACGATGCTGCAAATGGTCGCCGGTATCGAGGGCGAGATCCGCCGGTTCGTCGCTCGTTATGTCGCCAAAGAGATCGGCAAACCCGCCATCGCGAAAGCCCGCGACATCGATCTCGGCGCGATCATCGACCGCAGCAGCCACACCTGAGGTCGCCATGCCACGCGGGCACATGTCTCCTGAGGAGTTCCGGGAGCACGGCAAGCAGGTAGTCGACTGGATCGCCGACTACCTGGCAGGCATCGAGTCCTATCCGGTGCGCGCACAAGTGCGGCCGGGTCAGATCCGCGCGGCACTGCCCGCTCATCCACCGGAGCACGGGCAGCCCTTCGAGCAACTGCTGGCCGACCTCGACCGGGTCATCCTGCCCGGGATCACCCACTGGCAGCATCCGAGCTACTTCGCCTACTTCCCGGCCAACGCCAGCGGTCCCGCCGTCCTCGGCGACCTGCTGTCCGCGGGGCTTGGCGTGCAGGGCATGCTCTGGGCGACCAGCCCGGCATGCACGGAGCTGGAAACCGTCGTTGTGGACTGGCTCGCCGAACTGCTCGGCCTGCCCGCTCAGTGGCGCACCGACGCGCACGGCGGCGGAGTCATCGAGGACTCCGCGTCCAGCGGCAGCCTGGTCGCGTTGCTGGCCGCGCTGCACCGGAGCGGCCGTTCCGCGCACCGCAACACGTTGTATGTGTCCTCGCAGACGCACTCCTCGCTGGAGAAAGCCGCCAAGATCGTCGGTGTGCCTCCCGAGGACGTGCGGATGGTCGACGTCGATCCGCGCACGCTGGCCATGCTGCCCGAGCACCTGGAGGCGCTGATCACTGAGGACCTCGCCGATGGCGCGACTCCGACGATGGTGTGCGCGACCATCGGCACCACCTCCACCACGGCCATCGATCCGGTCAGCGGGATCGGCGAGATCTGTCGAGCACACCGGATCTGGCTGCACGTCGACGCCGCATACGCGGGGGTGGCCGCGGTCTGCCGCGAGCTGCGCTGGATCAACAAGGGGGTCGCCGAGTACGCGGACTCCTACGTGACCGATCCGCACAAGTGGCTGCTCACCAACTTCGACTGCACGGTGCTCTGGGTGGCCGACCGGGAACCGTTGATCGGCGCGTTGTCGATCCTGCCCGAGTACCTGCGCAACACGGCAACCGAGTCCGGTGACGTGATCGACTACCGGGATTGGCAGGTGCCGCTCGGGCGGCGGTTTCGTGCGCTCAAGCTGTGGGCGGTCCTGCGCTGGTACGGCGCGGAAGGTCTGCGCGTGCACATCCGGTCGGGCATCGCGCTCGCCGCCGAGTTCGCCGAACTGGTCCGAGCGGACAGCGAATTCGCCCTACTCGAACACCATCCCTTCGGACTGGTCTGTTTTCGTCCACTATGGACATCACTAGCCGAAGAAAGGTGGGACCGCGCCACCGAACTGCTGCTCGAACGGCTCAACGACTCCGGGGCGCTGTACCTCAGCCACACCAGGGTGGGTGGCCGGGTGCTGCTCAGGATGGCGATCGGTGCGCCTGCCACCCGGCACGAGCACGTCGTCGCCGCGTGGCAGCGGATCCGAGCGGAGTACCAGACGCTGAGCGCGGAACTCCGGTCAGCGTGAAGGCAGCAGGAACGACCGGCGCCAGAAGCCCATACCGGGTGCGCCGACGAGGCCCTGCTCGGTCAGGAACGGCATGATCCGCTCACCGGAGTAGCGCAGCGTCTCGCGGAAATGCGGATTGTTCAGCGCGACCTCGCGCGCTTCGGCCGGATCGAGCTCGACCGCTCGGTACACCCGGGGGTGGATCAGGCTTCGGGTGATCTGCAGTGACACGAAGGCGATGAGCAGTCGCTGGTAGGCCAGCTCCGCCAGGCCCATCCTGGCCATGCCGCTGGCGACCTCCTCCCGCGCGAAGGTGACGTGACGCGCCTCCTCCAGCACGTGGATCCGGTTCACCATGCGCATGAGCGGCTGGATGCCCGGGTCGTTCATCTGCTCCCGCTGCAACCGGTCGAGGATCTCCTCGGCGACCAGGATGGCGCCGTACAGTGCCGGGCCGTAGCCGATCACCGGCAGCAGCTTGGCGAGCTTGTGCAACAACGGCACCGGTCCGTAGGCGCCGACGCCGGTACGACTGGCGAGCCGGGCGAACATGGTCGAATGCCTGCACTCGTCGGCGATCTCGGTGAGCAGGTACTGGGCTCTGCTCGTGGTCGGGTCGGCATTGTAGATCTCCTTGAGCAGCATCTGCATCAGCAGCACCTCGAACCAGATTCCGTTGGTGGCGACGCTGACGCCCTCGTGCTTGGAAAGCTCGATACGCTGCTCAGGGGACAGCCGGTCCCACAGGTAGGTGCCGTAGAGCGAGACCCGATGCTCCGGGACGTACCACTTGCCCGGGTGGAGCGGAGCGTCCCAGTCGATGTCGACATCGGGGTCGTAGAACTTGGTCGCGGAGGACCGCAGTAGCCGCTGCGCGGTCTTCTCCCGGTCTCCGGCCTTGATCGCTCGCGTCATTGCGAACACCACCTTCCCCATCATCCATAAGTATGTAACTTATAGTAACAGTTACTCCTGGTAGCATGACTTCGCTGGGGGACGCTGTCAAGCCACTAGATCGGTTGAACTCCAGGGAGGACGGGATGAGCGAGCACACCGAGGACGGATACACCGGACCGGCAACGCTGACTGTCAACGGCACCGAACTCAGCGCCGATGTGGTGCTGCGTGGGCACTTCCAGCCGATCGATGGCTACTACCACTGGTACGGGCGTATCGCCAGTCACCCTGAACTCTCCGCGCTGGCAGGCGGCAAGAAAGCGCAGGCGACGATCCGAACCCCCGAGGGTTCGGCTTCCGGCGAGATCTCCGACCCCGACCCGTGGGGCCGCTATCGGATCACCGGGGTGAGTACGCCGCCGTTTCACCTGCCGACGTCGCTCGGCGAACTCGGTTCAGCGTGAGGCCGCGGATTCCAGCGCCGCCGACACCGGTTGCAACTCGGAGTGTTTCGGGGTGAATCCGTCGCCGGGCTGACGGCCGATCACGCGATTGCGGACGGTGCTGATGGCCGCGGGAACGACGTGGTCTCGCAGCCACCGCACATCGCCGACCGTTCTGCGCCACCGAGGCTCCTCCGACTGCCCCGGCAGCGGGTCGGTCCACCCCGTGGCCGGCTGTACGTCCAGCCGGTGCAGCACGTGTGCGGCCAGCAACTCATGGCCATGGGTACTCAGATGCAGCCGGTCCGCGCCGAAGTAGCGTCGGTCTCGGGTAGCCGGATGCTCCCGTAGATCGATGAGCACGGCGTCGTAGCGCTGGGCGGTGGCCTCGATCGTGGCGTTGAGGAACGCGATCCTCGGACGGAGCCTGCGGGTGCCAGGAATGTGCCCGCTGAAATCGGGCAGGGTGAACATGAGGGTGGTCTTGGCGATCCGGCTCAGCGCCCGCACCGTGCTGCCCAGGCTGGCCGTGATCATGTTCGGATCCCAGCGGTGCTGCAGCACGTCGTTGCCGCCGCCGAAGACCGAGGCAAGATCCGGCCGCAGCTCGCACGCCGTGATCACCTGCTCGGCGAGGATCTGATCCAGCCTGCGGCCGCGCACGGCGAGGTTGGCGTAATGCAGGCGAGGCTCATGCACGGCCAGTTGCCGGGCGACCAGGTCCGCCCAGCCCCGATAGCCGCTGCCGTCGGGGTAGGGGTCGTCAATCCCCTCGGTGCAGCTGTCTCCGACCGCGACGAAACGCCGGTAGTTCATCCGAGCCTTCTCCTGTGCCAGATTTTTCAGACCGCCAACGGTACGTGAATCACGGCCGGATGCGAGGTATCGGCTCGGTAAACGTTCGGTTCTCTCCCCACTCGGGTGGAGCTGTGCGCATTCAGGTGGCGGCGGGCAGCTCGGCGTGCGCGCCCAGTTCTCTCCATTGGGCCACAAGGGTGACATAGGTCACATTCGTGTGGTGAAGCGCGCAAGATCTCTATGGGCATCGATCGCGATGCCCGATGCCGATCCGAAGGGAGTTCTGTCGTGACACGATCATGGCGGATTGCTGCCATCGTCCTGCTCGCGGCCGGTTCGTTGCTGGTGCCCACCACCGCCAGCGCGCACGACCCCGAGCACGATCACTCTGGCCCCGGTTCGACGGGTCCTGACCTGCACAGCAAGAACATGAAGCTGCTGTCGAACGTGCCGCGGTCGGCGCCTGCCACCCAGTCCGACCTGGCGTTCGACGGCAAACTCGCGTACGCGGGTAACTATCTGGGTTTCCGGGTGCTCGACATCTCCGACCCGGAGAACCCGACCACCATTACCGACTTCCGATGCAACGGTGCGCAGAGCGACCTGTCGGTGTGGCGGGGTCTGTTGTTCCAGTCCGTCGACGCCCCACAGAACCACGGTGGGTGCGACAGCACTGGCGCTGGAGTCACCGCGGCGACCCCAGGCATGTTCGAAGGCATCCGGATCTTCGACGTGTCCGACCCGGCCAACCCGGTTCACTTGAAGTCGGTCAACACCGACTGCGGATCGCACACCAACACCCTGGTTCCCGATCCGGCCAACAACCGGGCATTGATCTACATCTCCTCCTATCCTCTCGGCAACTCGGCGCAAGGCCCGAACTGCCGCCGGGCGGAGGACGGCGGTGGGCACGGCTTCATCTCCATTGTGGACGTTCCGCTGGACAACCCGACCGCGGCGACCGTGTCGAAGTACTTCCTCGACCCAGGCACCGAGGCAGCGACCTACCCGATACAGGGCACCACCTTCACCTTCCGGGCGTGCCATGACATCAGTGTGTTCACCGAGTTGAAGCTCGCCGCGGCAGCATGCCTGAGCGAGTCCCAGTTGTGGGACATCAGTGACCCCGCTAACCCGCAGTTCCTCTGGCGGTTCGATGACCCGGTTGTGAACACCGCCAATATCGACTTGTGGCACTCGTCGACGTTCAGCTGGGACGGCAAGGTCGTTGCCTTCGGTGACGAGTCCGGTGGTGGCGGAGCCGCACGGTGCACGAACCCGGACGACGACCAGGGCAGGATCTGGTTCCTTGACACCAAGACCGGTGAGTTCCTGGCGAACTACAAAATCCCGCGAGCCGAGCAGGGCACCTGCACCATGCACAACTTCAACTTCGTACCGCTGGACAAGGGTCGCAAGGTGCTGGTGAGCGCGGCGTACACCGGCGGCACCACCGTCGTCGATGTCGACAAGTTGCTCACCGGTGCCAGCGAAGCCGATTCCGAAGTCGGCTTCTACCGGCCTTCCGGCTCCAACACCTGGTCGAGCTACTGGTACAACGGCTTCATCTACGCCAACGACATCTTGCGTGGCGTGGACATCTTCCTGCTCAGCGATCGGGCGCGTGCCGGCGCTCGCAAGTTGCCCTACCTCAATCCGCAGACGCAGGAGTCGGTCATCCGTTGACTCCTCGTGGGCGCCGAACAGTCCGTTAAGGGCCGAGGCCACCGCAACCGGTGGCCTCGGTTCGCGGCGTCTTTGCAAACTCAGCAAGGAAAAGAGAATCCCGTGAAGAAAACCGTACGGCGCGTCTTCATACTCGCCGCGTCCCTGTCGTTAATAACGCTACCGGGCGTCGCGGTCGCGGACCATGCGACCAACGCACACACCGAGAACATGCATGCGCTCGGCCACAGTGAGCACCCAGCCCAGTTTTTCGGCGTCCCCACCGCGGAACGAACGATCAGTTCGGACATCGCCTTCTGGGGCAAGTACGCCATCCACGGCAACTACAACGGGTTCCGGATCGTCGACATCTCCGCACCTGGTAACCCGAAGCTGATTTCGCATCCGAAGTGCAACGGTGACCAGGGTGACATCGCGGCCTGGGAGAACTTCGTAGTGCGGTCCTGGAACTCACGCGCCCCCGAGGGTCGGTTCTGTGACGGCCAGCCGGTGCCGGTCGGCTTCGAGGGCCTGCACATCTTTGACATCAGCGATCCGGCCGACCCCGAGCTGATCGGCGACGTCGAGTTCAGCGCCGCCGGACCGGGCAGGGGTGAGGCCGACGGGTGTGGTTCACACACCACGACCGCTGTTCCTGACGTCGAGAACAACCGGCTCGTCGTGTACAGCAACAACTCGTCGGGCGACAACCGGCCCGTTTGCAACGCCATCGACATCATCGAGGTGCCGCTGGACGATCCCGGCGCGGCCGAGCACATTGGCCGGGTTCCGCTCACGGGCGGGTCTCTGGGCAGCAACAACGGTTGCCACGACGCAGGGGCGATCCTCGGCGAAGCGAACCTGCTGGCCTGCGCCAGTGGTCACGCGGCGAACGTGTTCTCGATCGGCGCTCCCCGGGGCGGCACACTCGAGCAGCCGAAGTTCCTCTACACCGTCGAGGAGGCCGATGACCAGGGTAACAAGGTCGGGATCGGCGGCCGCTGGCACTCGGCGTCGTTCACCTGGGACGGCGAGGTCCTCGTGCTGGGCTGGGAGCCCGGTGGCGGTGCGGCCCCGCGATGCCGTGAGCAGGACGCCGACATCTTCAAGAGCATGTTCTACTATGACGCCAACACCGGTGCCAAGCTCGGCCAGTGGGTGCTGCCACGTCCGCAGACCGAGCAGGAGAACTGCACGATTCACAACTACAACATCGTGCCTCTGCGCAGCGGGCATTATGTCGCGGTCGGTGGGCATTACCAGGCAGGCACCTGGGTCACCGACTTCACTGATCCGGCGAACCCGCAGACGGTCGGGTTCTCCGATCCCGATCCGATCCAGCCGCCCAACCTCGGCGGGGCCTGGTCGACCTACTGGTACAACAACTTCATCTACGAGTCGGAGATCCAGAGCGGCCTGAACCTTTTCCGGCTCAGTGACAACGCGACCGGAGGTGCCTTGAGGCTGCCGCACCTGAACCCGCAGACGCAGGAGTTCTCGCTCAACTAACCCGTACCGGTGCCGGCTGGAGGGCGAGCTGAAGGTGGCCTTCGGTGCACAATGTGCACCGA
>JBOHER010000306.1:0-1816 GCA_050701115.1 Haloechinothrix sp.
CTGCGGCACCAAAGGCCACCTTCAGCTCGCTGCCGCCGACGGCGTAACCGTGGCAGGGTCGGAGCCATGAGTGGACTGAGCGATGAACTGCGTGCCGAGGCCGCCGACATCTGGAACGCCCAGCATCGTCATCCGCTGGTGTGCGGGATCGGCGACGGCACGCTGGACAAGGACCGGTTCCGCTTCTGGATCCGGCAGGATTACCTGTTCCTGATCGAGTACTCCCGCCTGCTGGCGCTGGTCGCTGCGCGCGCACCCGACCTTGACACGATGGGCCGCTTCGCCGATCTGCTGCACGAAACACTGCACGAGGAGATGGGGCTGCACCGCTCCTACTGCGCCGACCTCGGCATCCCGGCCGCCGATCTCGAGCGGGAACAGATGGCCCCGACCACCCGCGGCTATACCGACTTCATGCTGCGCACCGCCACCATCGGCGACTTCGCCGAGGTGCTGGCCGCCCTGCTGCCGTGCATGTGGGGGTTCAACGAGATCGGCCTGCGGCTGAAGGCGGCAGGCGCCCCGGACGACGAGCACTACGCGCGCTGGATCGAGATGTACGCGTCCAGCGAATTCACCGCGCTGGTCGACTGGCTGCGTGCGCTCACCGATCGGATCGGCGGCGAACTTTCCGGCGCGGCCAGGGAACGAGTGCGGGAGGTGTTCCGCACCAGCAGCCGATTCGAGCTCGCGTTCTGGGACATGGCCTGGCAGTTGGAGAGCTGGCCGCGACTCGACCACGGTTGATCCTGCTCAGGTAGATCGCGCTGCCCGCACGATCGCGTCAACCGAACGGAACCCACGTGCCCGGCGCGAGGACTGCAGGGTGAAGTCGGAACCGACTCCGGCCCCACCCGATCCGGTCAGATAGGCGGCGGTGTAGGAGATAGCGCCCGCGTGCACCTTGGGACGAGCACAGAAGACGAAACCCGAGTCGTAGGGCACGTTGAGCGTGCCGATGCACCAGGTCACAGGCCGTGCGCAGGTTGTCGCAGGCGCCGGTGTTGACGTTGCCCGCCTGCAGACACACGATCGTCGGCCCCGCGGTCTCGGCCGCAAGCACCTGCGAACCCGACCGATGCGGTGGCAGGGATCCCGAGGAGTTCCTTGAGCCACGCGCCCGCAGTCTCCTCGGCGGCCACTGCCGCTGGGGCAGCGTCCCCCGGAAGTCGGCCGCCGTCGTGGCGGCGCGGTGCAGTAGGTCCGCCAACTCATCCACGGACCCGAGCCTGCCACACACCGGATCGGGTAGTTCGCGTGCGAATGGCCCAGCTGGCATGCTGGCTAGTCGTTGGCCATGGCTGCGCGGTCAGCCTCACTGAGCTGGATGATCTGCACGTAGTTGCCGTCCGGGTCGATCACGGTGCCGAACAGGCTGCCGTCCCGGTCCTCCAATTTGGCCAGCCACTCCGCGCCGAGATCTTCAAGGCGCGCGGCTGTGGCATGCGCGTCATCCACCTCGAAGTTGAGGATCACCCTGCCGGGTTCGGGGTTGGCCTTCCCGATGTCGTCGCGACTGTCGATCAAGATGTAGAAACCGCCGAACCTGAGGATGCCGTAGCCACCTTCGTCCCGGTTCAAGTCGGGTTCGAGTGCCGAGACGTACCAGGTGCGAAGCCGCTCAGGGTCGGTGCTGGAGAGCAGGATGCTGGTGAGTGTGGGTGCTGGCATGGTCTTCCCCTTCATTCGCCCCGGATGGGGCGGGCTCACCGGTACAGACCAGGCTCGCGAGGAAAACTCATCGCGCCGACGATGAGTTTCCTCGGTGCTCGAACTGCGACTGCTGGACAAGGACCGGGGCCCGAATCCGGCCGGT
>JBOHER010000307.1:0-27612 GCA_050701115.1 Haloechinothrix sp.
TTTACTGACTGTGCATCGGGGGGTCAGGGTTAGCGCTACTGGTGTTTCCTACCGCTCGGTACACATAGGGCATGACCCTGTCGCAGCTTCTTGCCAGTACCGTGGACACCACAGCGAGCACGGCACACGCAGCGTGGGCCGATGCGGCCGCCGCCGAGGTGTCCGCGGATGCTACCCGGTACTCGCTGCTCGTCGCCCGCGAGAACGACGAAGTCGTGGCCGCCCAACGACTCCGCTTCCAGGTCTTCGCCGAGGAAATGGGCGCGACACTGGACAGCCCCGTATCGGGGCTCGATGTGGACTCGTTCGATGCCTTCTGCGACCACCTCGTGGTGCGCGACGACCGGACCGGTGAGATCGTCGGCAGCTACCGCATGCTGCCGCCGGACCGCGCCCGAGCGGCCGGAAGGCTCTACGCAGACACCGAGTTCGATCTGAGTGCCCTTGCCGGCCTGCGCGGCTCCCTGGTCGAGACCGGCCGGTCCTGCGTGCATACAGAGCACCGCAGCGGAGCCGTGGTGAGGCTGGTGTGGGCGGGGATCGCGCGGTACATGCTGCTGTCCGGCCACCGGTACCTGGCAGGCTGCGCGTCGGTTCCACTCGCCGACGGCGGCTCGTACGCTGCCGGGGTCGCCGACATCGTGCGCGCCAAGCACTATGCGTCCGGCTCCGAGCGCGTCCATCCGCTGCGGCCCTGGGAATACGCACAGATCGAGCGCCCGGAGCGCGCGGTGCTGCCGCCCCTGTTGCGCGGCTACCTGAGATTGGGCGCCAAGGTGTGCGGTCCGCCCGCGCACGACCCCGACTTCGGGGTCGCTGACTTCTTCGTGCTGCTCGACCTGCACAACTTGGACCAGCGATACCTCAAGTTCTTCCTTGGGGCACAGGTGTGAGCGAGCGCCTGGCCCACGCATGGATGCCGACCTCGCCGTGCGGGGACGGCTGCCTCGACTCGGAGGCACCGCGCGTCGGCCTGCGCCGAGCCGCATGCCGCCTCCTGCGTGCCGCCGGCGTGCTGATCGCTGCGGTGATCGCCGGCCCCGCGCTGTTCCTGCTCTCCGGCGCACGCAGGGAGCGGTTCGTGCGGTGGATCTTCGAGGCGATCCTGCAGGCCTTCGAGGTGCGGATGGTCGTGCACGGGGGTGAGGATCTGACCGAGCCACCCGAGCGGCGGGCCCGCCGTGGCGCGCTTGTGGTGAACAACCACATCTCCTGGCTGGACATCGTCGCGGTGAACGCGGTGCAACCGATGCGTGCTTTGGCCAAGAAGGAGATCGCCGGCTGGCCGGTACTCGGCGGGCTGGTGTCGAGAGCGGGCACCGTGTACGTCGACCGCGAACGGTTGTCCACGCTGCCTGCCACGGTGGGCCAACTCGGTGCGTCGATGCGTGCGGGATCACTGGTCAACGTGTGTGCCGAGGGCACGACGTTGTGCGGACGGGAACTGGGCCGGTTCGCTCCCGCGCCTTTTCAGGCCGCGATCGACGCGGGCGTCCCGGTCCGGCCGATCGCGCTGCGCTACCGGATCGACGGCGGACCGGAGACCACCCAGCCCGCGTTCATCGGTGTCGAATCTCTGCTGGCGTCGGTGGGTCGGGTGGCACTCCTGCGCGACCTGGTCATCGAGGTGTTCGTCTGCCCGGAGATCGCGCCGGGACGAGGTGACCGCAAGGAACTGGCTGCCCTCGCCGAGTCGGCTGTGCGGTCGGCGCGCAACCGGCGACGCTGGGCGATGCCGCTCTACCCGGTGTCAGGTGCGCGAGCTCCCCTCGCCCAGTGATCTGGACGGCGGCAGTGCGCCCGGGACACCAGGGTGCCTCGTCGCGCCAGCTACCCTTGAGGGGCGATGAACTATCTCGACCACGCGGCGACCACACCGATGTTGCCGGAAGCCATTGCGGCGATGAACGAGGCGCTGTCCGAAGTCGGCAACGCCTCATCGCTGCATTCCTCGGGCCGTCGGGCCAGGCGGGTGGTCGAGGAGGCCCGCGAGAGCCTTGCTGAGTTGCTGGACGTGCGGCCATCCGAGGTGATCTTCACCGCTGGTGGCACGGAGAGCGACAATGTGGCCGTCAAGGGCATCTACTGGGCGCGAACGGCCGCCGACCTGGTGCGTCGCAGGGTGCTGGTGTCTGAAGCGGAACATCACGCCGTGCTCGATTCGGTGCAGTGGCTGGCCGACCACGCGGGGGCCGAGGTGAGCTGGCTGCCGGTCGACTCGGCGGGCCGGGTGGATCCGGAGACGGTACGCGGCACGCTGGAACTGAATCCGGCCGATGTCGCGCTGGTGACGGTCATGTGGGCCAACAACGAGGTCGGCACGGTCAACCCGATGGCCGAGATCGGCCGAATCTGCACGGAGTACGAGGTTCCGCTGCACACCGACGCCGTCCAGGCGGTCGGTTCGATCGAGGTGGACTTCGCTGCGAGCGGAGTGAGCGCGCTGACAATGACCGGGCACAAACTCGGTGGCCCGTACGGGGTGGGCGCGTTGCTGTTGGGGCGTGACGTTTCGGCGACGCCGCTGCTGCACGGCGGCGGGCAGGAGCGCGACGTGCGATCGGGGACGTTGGACGTTCCCGGCATCCACGCGCTGGCCACCGCGGTGCGGGTGAGCGTCGGCGAGCAGGCGGCGACCGCGAAGCGGATCAGCGGGCTGCGGGACGCGCTCATCTCCGGTGTGCGTGGCGAGGTGCCCGACGTGATCCTCAATGGTGCATCCATCGAGGAGTCCGGGCCGGGCCGGTTGCCGGGCAACGCGCACTTCACCTTCCCCGGCTGCGAGGGTGACAGCCTGCTGATGTTGCTGGACGCCAAGGGAATCGAGTGCTCGACCGGCTCCGCGTGCACGGCGGGGGTGGCGCAGCCGAGTCACGTGTTGCTCGCCATGGGCGCCGAACCGGTTGCCGCGCGGGGGTCGCTGCGTTTCTCGCTCGGCCACACCTCGACGCAGGAGGACGTGGACGCCGTGGTTTCCGAGATCGGTGGCGTGGTGGCACGCGCGCGCCAGGCAGGCCTGTCGGGGGTGGGCCCCCGTCAGGGGGCTGGAAACAACACAGCGGGAGCTGGAAGCGACACAGTGGGGGCACGAGCATGAGGGTTCTTGCCGCCATGAGCGGCGGGGTCGACTCCGCCGTTGCCGCTGCCCGGGCTGTGGACGCCGGCCACGAGGTGGTCGGGGTGCATCTCGCGCTGTCCGCGAAACCCGGCACGCTGCGTACCGGCTCGCGCGGCTGCTGCACGATCGAGGACTCCCGAGATGCGCGTCGCGCCGCCGACATGCTTGGTTTTCCCTTCTATGTCTGGGATTTCGCCGAGCGCTTCACCGAGGACGTGATCGAGAACTTCGTTGGAGAGTACGCGGCGGGCCGTACCCCGAACCCGTGCGTCACCTGCAACGAGAAGATCAAGTTCGCTGCGCTGCTGGACAAGGCGATTGGGCTCGGGTTCGACGCGGTGGCAACCGGCCACTATGCCAGGCTGTCCATTGTGGATGGTGTGCCCGAGCTGCGCAGGAGCGCGGACGACGGCAAGGATCAGTCCTACGTGCTCGCCTCGCTGACTCCGGGGCAGTTGCGCCATTCGATGTTCCCGCTCGGCGACTCGCACAAGTCCGAGGTGCGCGCCGAGGCGGAGCGGCGCGGGCTCGCGGTCGCCAGGAAGCCTGACAGTCACGACATTTGCTTCATTCCCGACGGCGACACCAGGAGGTTCCTCGAGGCAAGGCTCGGTCATCGGCCGGGCAAGTTGGTGGATGCCGAGACCGGAGCGGTGCTCGGTGAACACTCCGGCGTGCACGGGTTCACCATCGGCCAGCGTAAAGGCCTCGGGATCGACGCTCCGGCCGCCGACGGCAGGCCGCGTTACGTGCTGGGGCTCGAGCCGGTGTCGGGCACGGTGAAGGTGGGCTCGGCGAATCGCCTCGGGGTCACCGGTATCGAGGCCGATCGCCTGATCTGGCCGAGCGAGCGGGCGCTCGACGGACCGACCGAGTGCGTTGTCCAGGTGCGAGCGCACGGCGGCACGGCTCCCGCGGTCGCCGAGGTCGTAGGGGGTGTCATCGAGGTCCAGCTCAGGGCACCGCTACTCGGGGTGGCACCGGGACAGACCATCGTGCTGTACCGCCCGGATGGCGCGGGAGACCTGGTGCTCGGCAGTGCGAAGATCGCCAGTACCAGCTCTGCGGAACACTAGGACCATGCGCGAACACCCCTGGCCCGCTGGAGCCGCCACCGGCATCGGATCGATGCCCGGAACCGACGCGGCCGAGTCCGCCGCGATCGTCCTCGGCGAGTTACCCGAGTTTCCGCACGTTCCTGAGCTGCCCGCGCGGGGCCTTGGTGCTGACCTGATCGGCAGAACGGCGGCGATGCTGGTCGATCTCGCCGTCGACGTGGTGCCATCGGGCTATCGGGTTGCCGCCCGCCCCGGTGCCGATCATCGGCGCGGCGTCGACCTGCTGAGGTGGGACCTGGACGGGATATCGCACGCCGTCGAGCACGCGGGCGCGCAGCCGCAGGTGATCAAGACCCAGCTGGCAGGCCCGTGGACGTTGGCGGCGGGCATCGAGCTGGCTCGCGGGCACCGGGTGCTCACCGATCACGGTGCGCTGCGTGAGGTCACCGAGTCCATGCTGGAAGGGGCCACCGCCCACGTCGTCGAGCTCGCGGCACGCACCGGCGCGAAGGTCGTGGTGCAGCTCGACGAGCCCACCCTGCCCGAGGTGCTGGCCGGGTCGCTGCCCACCCCGTCCGGGTACGGCACGGTGCCTGCCGTCCGCGAGCCGGACGCGCGCGAGCTGCTCGCCTCGGTGGTGGAGAGGTTCGAGAAGGTCACCGACGTACCGGTGGTGCTGCATTGCTGCGCGACCCGGCCGCCGATCGGGGTGCTGCGTGGGTCGGGAGCAGGCGCGCTCGCGTTGGACACCACGCTGCTGGCGGGCGCGCCGAGCAGCGTGCTGGACGAGATCGGCGAGGCCTGGGACGGGGGTGTGGTGTTCTTCCTCGGGCTGGTGCCCGGGACCGATCCGGAGGAACCGCTCACCCTGCGTGCTGCGGCCGATCCGGCATTGCAGCTGGTGGATCGGCTCGGTTTCACCCGGTCCATCCTGCGCGACCGTGCCGTGCCAACGCCCACCTGCGGGCTGGCAGGGGCGAGCCAGCGATGGATGCGCCGTGCCCTCGCGCTGTCCCGCGACCTCGGCAAAGCCTTCGTGGAGCCACCGGAAGGCTGGTAACCAACGTGTCCTACGGTGGCCCATCATGCGACTGTTCCGACGAGCCAAGCAGAGCGAAGACGACCTGGTCGGCCCGCGCACGCCGTGGCCGGAGCCGCCCGTGCCCGGTGATCCAGATGCGGCCGCCGCGGAGTTCTGGCGGCGCTGGTACGAGATCCTCCCTGAGGTGAGCGCCGCGCTCGGTGACCGGGAGCCGCACCGCGTCGAGCATCTGCTGTGCGAGCTGGTCGCCTGCCTCCATCCCGACCTGCAGTTCTCCCTGGATCGGGGACAGCGGGCAATCTATTCGCTGGTGATCTCCGGCCAGGAGGACCCCGAGTTACGTCCGTACACCGATGCGTGGAAGGCCGCGGCACCTAACGAGGACGCGATCTGGGAGTATCACGACTCGGTCCCGCCGGTGCCCGATCCGAACGGAGTCACGGTGAACCTCGGCGCGCATCGGATCGCGCTCGCCGACGTCCGGGTGGCCGCTCAGGTCGACCACGATGAGTCCGTGGTGGACGTCGCCGTGCATCATCCCGCGCTGGCCGAGCTGGATGCGTCGGCGCGCGATGAGATGACGTTCCTGCCGTTGGACGCCACCCTCGGTGAGCGACTGGCAGGCAAGCGTCTGCGCCGGGTCGAGGGTGCGGATGCCGAGCCTGCGGACTCCATCTCGCTGCTCGAACTCCGTGAGCTGGTGCGTGGTCTCGACGAGGCGGCGGCCCACTCGGATGACGGCGATGAACCTGGCCCGGGTGAGCACAACGATGTCAGGGGAGCCAACTAATCTCAGTGCTGTGAGTAGCGAGGAACTCCTAGTAGACGCAGGCGACGCGGAAGATGTGGCCGACGTTCCCGCCGACGTCCGCGAACGGCACGCGGCGCTCGCCGAGGAAGTGCGCGGACATCAGTTCCGGTATTACGTACTCGACGCGCCCACGGTCAGCGACGGCGAATTCGACTCCATGCTGCGTGAATTGGCCGACATCGAGGATGTGCACCCTTCGCTGCTCACCCCGGACTCGCCGACTCAGCAGGTTGGCGGCGCCTTTTCGACGGAGTTCAACGCCTACGACCACCTCGAGCGCATGCTCAGCCTGGACAACGCCTTCGACTTCGAAGAACTCAGCGCCTGGGCCGAACGCGTGCACCGCGACCTCGGTGCGGGCACCAGGATCGGTTACCTGTGCGAGCTCAAGATCGACGGGCTCGCCGTCAACCTGCTCTACCAGGATGGCAAGCTGGTCCGGGCGTTGACCAGGGGCGACGGCCGCACCGGCGAGGACGTCACGCTGAATGTGCGCACCATGGACGAGGTTCCGGACACCCTGACCGCAAGAGGCGGATTCGACGTGCCCGAGTTGGTCGAGGTGCGGGGCGAGGTGTTCTTCCGGGTGGAGGAGTTCGCCGAGCTGAACGCGGGCCTTGTCGATGCGGGCAAACCCCCCTTCGCCAACCCGCGCAACGCCGCCGCGGGCTCACTGCGGCAGAAAGATCCGCGGGTCACCAAGAGCAGGCCACTGCGGATGATCTGCCACGGCCTCGGCAAGCGAAAGGGATTCGAGCCGTCGCGGCAGTCCGAGGCATACGACGCGTTGGCCGCGTGGGGTTTGCCGGTTTCGGCGCACTCCACGGTGGTGAGTTCGGCGGCAGAGCTCAAGGAGCACATCGAGTACTGGGGCGAGCACCGGCACGACGCCGAGCACGAGATCGACGGCGTGGTGATCAAGGTCGACGATGTGGCGCTGCAGCGCAGGCTCGGCACCACCTCGCGGGCGCCCCGGTGGGCCATCGCCTACAAGTACCCACCGGAGGAAGCCACTACCACCCTGCTCGACATCCGGGTCAATGTGGGCCGGACCGGCCGGGTGACCCCGTTCGCGGTGATGGCGCCGGTGAAGGTCGCCGGATCAACGGTGGCGATGGCGACGCTGCACAACGCGAGCGAGGTCACCCGCAAGGGCGTGCTGATCGGCGACCGGGTGGTGATCCGCAAGGCGGGGGATGTGATCCCCGAGGTGCTCGGTCCGATCGTGGACGTGCGCACCGGCGACGAGCGCGAATTCGTGATGCCGACCGAGTGCCCGGAATGCGGCAGCACGCTGCGCTACGAAAAGGAGGGTGACGCCGACATCAGGTGCCCGAACGCGCGAACCTGCCCAGCTCAATTGCGGGAAAGGCTGTTCCATCTGGCCGGTCGTGGCGCGTTCGACATCGAGGTGCTTGGCTACGAGGCCGCGGTCGCATTACTGAACGGCGGGGTGGTTGGCGACGAAGGCGACATTTTCAGCCTGGACGAGGACAAGCTGGCTCAGGTCGAGCTCTTCCGAACCAAAGCCGGTGCCCTATCGGCGAACGCGAAGAAACTGCTGTCCAATCTGGACTCAGCCAAAGACCGACCGCTGTGGAAGGTGCTGGTGGCACTGTCCATCCGGCACGTGGGACCAACGGCAGCCCAAGCATTGGCCAGGGAATTCGGTTCGCTGCAACGTATCCAGGAAGCCGAGGAACAAGCACTGTCCGATGTCGACGGTGTGGGGCCCACCATCGCCAGGGCGGTCCGGGAATGGTTCGCGGTCGACTGGCATCGGGAGGTCGTCCGGAAATGGTCCGGAGCCGGTGTGCGCATGGCGGATGCACGGGACGATTCGGTACCCCGGAACCTCGAAGGTCTGTCCATTGTGGTGACCGGATCGTTGAACGACTTCTCGCGCGACGAAGCCAAGGAAGTCATCATGGCACGCGGTGGCAAAGCGGCGGGTTCGGTGTCCAAGAAGACCGCGTTCGTCGTCGTGGGTGACGCGCCGGGATCCAAGTATGACAAGGCTGTTGCCCTGAAGGTGCCGGTCCTGAACGAGGACGGTTTCAAGGTCCTGCTCGAGCGGGGCCCCGACGCGGCACGCGAGGTGGCCGAGGTCGCCGGTGCGGGCGATGAGTGAGATCAGCGTGCGCATCGCGCGTCCGAACGAGATCGAACGGGCCGGTGAGATAGTTGCCGAGGCCTACCTGGCCGACGGTCTGCTGGCCAACGCGGGGGATTACGAGGACCATCTGCGCGATGCGGGTGATCGAGCGGCCAACGCCGAACTTCTGGTGGCGGTCGACAGCGACGGAACGGTGCTCGGTTCGGTCACGGTGGCGCCGCACGGCACGAAGTATGCCGAGGTCGCGCGCCAGGGTGAGCTGGAGTTCCGCATGCTGGCGACCGCCGTCGCGGCCCAGGGCCGCGGGGTCGGCGAACTGCTGACCCGTGCCGTGCTCGGCCGCGCGCGTGAACTCGGCTGCCAGCGGGTAGTGCTGTGCCTGATGGAGTCCAACGTCAGGGCTCAGCGCCTGTACGGCAGGCTCGGATTCACCCGGTTACCTGAACGGGATTGGCGGCCGCATCCTGGCCTGCGGTTGCTGGCTTTCGGCGTGGAGCTGTAGCGATCCCGCAAACTCAATTGTCGAGCACTACGGCAACGATCGCGGCGAGGTGTGCCAGGCGGGCGACTTCGGCGGCGCGGAACATCGGGCCACCAGGTCGGCCGACGAGCAGCGCGCGATCCGGCTTGCCCAGCGGTGTCGCCGCCAACTCGGTGCCCAGCTCACGCCACGTCGATGGGATCCAGTCCTCTTCGGCATCCAGCACCGTCGCGCGCTCCAGCGGCAGCCAGGGCAGATCGGTGAGCGGCGATTCGGGGGCAGCGCTCGACGCGGCGAGCCGCTCGATCTCGTTGCCGTAGCCGACCACCAGTGCCCACCCCGCTCGGACGATTCGCGGAACCCCCTCGGCGAGGATGTCCAGCCCGGTACGCGGTGACCCCGCGATCTCCTCGACCAGCTCCAGTTCCCGGTGGGAATCCAGTACCCCGGCGTAGGGGCGCACAGCGTCGACGACAACCCCGTCGACACTCTCCGCCGCGGTGATCAACGCGTCGGGGAGGCTCCCGCTCGGCAGGTCGACGACGAGGTCGTCGACCGCTATGCCGGTGCCGCGCTCCACGACGTCAACGCTCAGGATGTCCGCGCCGACCATGCCAAGCGCCGTGGCGACCGCTCCGAGGGTGCCAGGGCTGTCCGGGAGCTGTACCCGGATCAGGAAGGACAACGCGAACCTCATCTCTCATCAGACGCCCCAGCCTCGTCGTGGAGCGTGCGTGCTGTCTGCTCGATTCTGGCAGACACCTGATTGAGCCTGGATCCGCCGTCGGAGTTCGGAACCGACGGCCATACACTCGGGGTGCTCAGACGAACTCCGATCAGCACAACCCCGGGGGTCACCGCGTGTCCAACATTTCCCGTGACGAGGTCGCACACCTCGCCAAACTGGCCAGGCTGGCCGTCACCGACGACGAGCTGGCCACCTTCGTCGGCCAGCTGGGCGTGATCCTTGACTCGGTCGCCAAGGTGAGCGAGATCGCAGCCGCCGATGTGCCGCCGACCTCACACGCAGTGCCGTTGACCAACGTCTTCCGCGCCGACGAGGTGCGAGCCGGGCTGTCTCAGGACCAGGCGCTGGCCGGGGCCCCTGCGGTCGAAGATGGCCGGTTCCGGGTCCCGCGCATCCTTGAGGAGGAGCAGTAGTGACTGAGCTGATCACGCTGTCGGCGGCCCAGTTGGCTGCCAAGATCCACTCTGGTGAAGTCAGCTCGGTCGAGGTGACCAAGACCCATCTCGAGCGGATCGCCAAGGTGGACACAGAGGTCAACGCATTCCTGCACGTCGACGCCGAGGGCGCGCTCGCCGCTGCCGCGAAGGTGGACGCAGACGTCGCGGCGGGAAACGCACCCGCGTCACCGCTTGCCGGAGTCCCGCTCGGCCTCAAGGACGTGCTCGCCACCGAGGGCGTGCCCACGACCTGCGGTTCCAGGACCCTCGAAGGCTGGATCCCGCCGTACGACGCGACCGTGACCCGCAAGCTGCGCGAAGCGGGCATCGTCATCCTGGGCAAGACCAACATGGACGAGTTCGCGATGGGCTCGTCCACGGAGAACTCCGCCTACGGTCCGACCCGCAACCCGTGGGACACCACCCGGATTCCTGGTGGCTCCGGGGGTGGGTCCGCCGCCGCGCTCGCCGCGTTCGAGGCGCCGCTGGCGATCGGCACCGACACCGGCGGCTCCATCCGCCAGCCGGGATCGGTGACCGGCACCGTGGGCGTGAAGCCCACCTACGGCGGGGTCTCGCGGTACGGCCTTGTGGCGTTCTCGTCCTCGCTGGACCAGGCGGGTCCCTGTGCGCGCACGGTGCTGGATGCCGCCATGTTGCACGAGGTCATCGGCGGCCACGACCCGCTGGACTCGACCTCCATCGACGCACCGGTTCCGCCGGTCGTCGCGGCCGCCCGGCAGGGCGCATCCGGTGACCTGACCGGCGTGCGGGTCGGCGTGGTCACCGAACTGGGTGGCGAGGGCTACCAGCCGGGCGTGGTGCGCTCCTTCCAGTCGGCCGTTGAGCAACTGCGGGCACTCGGCGCGGAGATCGTCGAGGTCTCCTGCCCGCACTTCACCTATGCGCTGCCTGCCTACTACCTGATCGCGCCGAGCGAGTGCTCGTCCAACCTGGCCCGCTTCGACGCCATGCGCTACGGACTACGGGTCGGCGACGACGGCAGCCGCAGCGCGGAGGAGGTCATGTCGGTGTCGCGCGAGGCGGGCTTCGGCGCCGAGGTCAAGCGCCGCATCATCATCGGCACCTACGCGCTGTCCTCCGGCTACTACGACGCCTACTACGGCTCGGCGCAGAAGGTACGCACGTTGATCACCCGCGACTTCGACGCCGCGTACCAGCAGGTGGATGTCCTGGTCTCGCCGACAACGCCGACCACCGCGTTCAAGATCGGTGAGCGCGTTGACGATCCGATGGCGATGTACCTGGCCGACCTGTGCACCATTCCGGCCAACTTGGCAGGCAACGCGGCGATGAGCGTTCCGAGTGGACTGTCCGATGAGGACGGACTGCCGGTCGGATTGCAGATCATGGCTCCAGCCCTCGCCGAAGACCGCATGTATCGGGTGGGCGCCGCCTACGAGGCGGCCCGTGATGTCGCGGCGGGCGGTTCCCTCATCCACCAGATTCCGGAGCTGTGAACACGATGACTTCCTCGGTAGCGCAGATCATGGACTACGACGAGGTCCTGGAGCGGTTCGACCCGGTGCTCGGTCTGGAGGTGCACGTCGAGTTGCACACCAAGACCAAGATGTTCTGCGGGTGCCCGAACCTGTTCGGTGGCGAGCCCAACACGCATGTCTGCCCGACCTGCCTCGGGTTGCCCGGCGCGCTGCCGGTACTCAACGGCAAGGCGGTGGAATCGGCCATCCGGATCGGGCTGGCGCTCAACTGCGAGATCGCCGAGTGGTGCCGGTTCGCCCGGAAGAACTACTTCTACCCGGACATGCCGAAGAACTTCCAGACCTCGCAGTACGACGAGCCGATCGCGTTCAACGGTCACCTCGACGTGGTGCTCGACACTGGTGAGGTCGTGCGCGTCGGCATCGAACGGGCGCATATGGAGGAGGACACCGGCAAGTCCTTGCACGTCGGCGGCGCGACCGGTCGCATCCATGGCGCCGAGCACTCGCTGCTGGATTACAACCGCGCGGGTGTCCCGCTGATCGAGATCGTCACCAAGCCGATCGAGGGCATGGGGGAGCGCGCACCCCAGGTGGCTCGCGCCTACGTGACCGCGCTGCGCGATCTGATGCTGGCGTTGGACGTGTCCGACGTGCGGATGGACCAGGGCTCGATGCGGTGCGACGCCAACGTCTCGCTGATGCCCAAGGGTGCGGATGAATTCGGTACCCGCACGGAGACCAAGAACGTCAACTCGCTGCGCAGCGTCGAACGCGCCGTCCGGTACGAGATGACCAGGCAGGCAGCGGTGCTCGTCGCGGGTGGCATGATCATCCAGGAGACGCGGCATTTCCAGGAGGCCGACGGCAGTACGTCCGCTGGGCGTCCGAAGGAGACCTCGGAGGATTACCGGTACTTCCCCGAGCCCGACCTGGTGCCGATCGCGCCCGCCCGCGAGTGGGTCGATGAGCTGCGGGGCACCATGCCGGAGCTGCCATGGGAGCGCCGCAAGCGGATCCAGACCGAGTGGAACCTCACCGGCGAGGAGCTCCGCGACCTGATCAACACCGGGGCGGCCGATCTGGTCTCGGCGACGGTGGACGCCGGTGCGCCGGTCGCCGAGGCACGCAGCTGGTGGGTGCAGTACCTGACTCAGCAGGCCAACACGCGCGAGATCGAACTGGCCGATCTGGCGATCACCCCGGCGCAGGTGGCTCGGGTCATCGCGCTGATCGCCGAAGGCACGCTGACCAACAAGCTCGGCCGGGAGGTCGTGCAGGGCGTGCTGGCAGGCGAGGGTGAGCCGGACGAGGTGGTGGCAGTGCGCGGCCTCAAGGTGGTTTCCGACGATTCCGCGCTGACCGCCGCCGTCAATGAGGCGCTGGCCGCACAGCCCGACGTGGTCGAGAAGATCCGCGGCGGCAAGGTTGCCGCGGCAGGCGCGATCGTCGGCGCGGTGATGAAGGCCACCAAGGGCCAGGCGGACGCCCAAAAGGTGCGCGAGATCGTCCTGGAGCGCTGCAAGCCCTAGCACACTCTCCGGCGAGCTCCGTCAGTCCTTGCCGCCGCCTGCATCCGGTGGACGGGCTACCAGCACCACCCGGTCGTCGCTGGATACCGGTTGGCCACCGTCCTTGTTCACCGTGCTCACCACGGCGAGTTGCTCGTTGATCAGGTCCATACCGGACAGCCTGCCGAAGCTGCGGCCCGCCTTGTCGTCAAAGATCACCTGGGGTTTGCTGGTGACCGAGCCGTCCTCGGCGAGGGACAGGTTCTGCAGGTTGCCCGCCCGCGCGGTGGCGACGCCGATCATGTCGGACCAGTCGGCGCATCCGGCGACGCCGGGCTGGTTCGCCCACCGCCAGGCGGGTGCGTCCAGGGGTTCGCCCGGCTCGATGCGGTACAGCGCATCGGAGTCCGGCCCGCGATCGGTGACCCAGGCGCGTGAGCCGTCGAGGGCCGAGCACAGGCCGCCGGGGGAGTGCAGGCCGCTGGCGATAACGGGCGAACTCGCCGTCGGGTTCCCCCGAGCGGGCTCACCGGTTCCGTCGATCCGCAGCACCTTGCCGGCCAGCGAGTCGGGGTCGGCGGCAGCGCTCGGGTCGCCACCATCGCCGGTGGCGACCAGCAGCGCCCCATTGCCATCGCTCGCCAGCGCTCCGCGATTGCCGGTACTTCCCTTGGGAATGCCGGTCAGCACGGGTTTTGGCTGCTGGCCTTCGGCGAGCCGCACGACCCTGTTGTCCTTGCCGGTCGTGATGTAGGCGAAGACCAGTTGATCCTCGGCGTAGTTCGGGGACAAGGCCAGACCGGTCAGCCCGCCGCCGCCGCCGCTGTCCACCTTCAGCGTGGCGAAACGGGACGGTTTGGTGCCTGCGCTCACCCGAAGAATCCGCCCCGACTCGCGTTCGGCGGCCAGCGCGGCGGGTTCCGCGCCGTCGCCGGGAAACGCGGCCACCGCGGAGACGGTATCCATGCAGGTACCGATCACCGCCGGATCGTGATCGGTGCAGCCGTCCGGAGGAGGGATGGAAGTCGGCGGGGAGCCTTCCGGAACACGCCGACCCGGACCGCCGGTGTTACCCGATTCGGGCAGTTCGGGTTGAGGTCCCTGCTCCGGTGTGAGTTCGGGCGCAGGCTGCCAGGTCGCTCCGTCTGCGACCGTGTCGTCGAACGAAGCGCATCCGGGCAGCAACAGGATTCCGATGGCGGTGATCGCCATCGGCAGCGCTCGGCGCGATCGCGTTCGGGTGCGCACGATCAGCCAGCGTAGATGGCCGACGGTGAACATTCGGTGAGCGAGCGCGATGCCGGAACCTGATCTAGCCTCATGGGCATGAGCACTGATGACGAGCTCAATCGATCATTCAGCGAATCGGTGGGGTCGGACGACCCGTCAACGTCGGGTGGGGCCACGACGGGGCGGCTGCTCAGCGATTTCGACTCCGCCGAGCCGATCGAGCCGGAACCGCGGACCGGCTGGCACGCCGGTCTCGATCTCGGCCTGCTGATCCTGCGCGTCGCGCTGGGCGGCACGATGATCGCTCACGGCCTGCAGAAGTTCAATTTCTTCGGCGGTCCAGGTATCGAGGGCTTCGCCGCCAACCTGGAGGGCTACGGCTTCACCCAGCAGACCACCTTGCTGTCCTGGATCACCGCGGCGACCGAGGTCGGTGGCGGTGGCCTGCTGGTGCTGGGGCTGTTCACTCCGATCGGCGCGGCAGGGGTGCTCGGTGTGCTGGCCAGCGTGATCGTGATCAGATCCGACAGCGGGTTCTTCATCGGCGAGCGGCAGGGCTTCGAGTTCGAGGTCGCCCTCGCCGCTATCGCGCTCGCGCTGCTGTTCACCGGCCCAGGCCGGGTCGCACTGGACGCCAACACGCCGTGGCGCAGGAATCCGGTGCCCTTCGGACTGGTGGCACTGTTGTTTGCCGTCGGGGCCGCGGTGACCGTGCTGCTGGTCTTCAGGTAGGCCCTACCTGTTGGGGTCGCGGACCGCGCCGGTGTCGGCTGAGGTAGCCATCCGGGCGTAGGCCCGCAGCGCCTTTGTCACCGGGCGCTGCCGATCGACGGGCTGCCACGGGCTTTCGCTTGCCTCCATCTTGGCGCGCCGTTCGGCGAGGACATGGTCGTCTACAAGCAACTCAAGGGTACGCTCGTGCACATCGATCAGGATCTGGTCACCGTCGCGCACCAGGCCGATCACACCACCGGCGGCGGCCTCGGGCGCGATGTGCCCGACGGAAAGGCCGGAAGACCCGCCGGAGAACCGGCCGTCGGTGAGCAGCGCGCACTTCTTGCCGAGCCCAGAACCCTTGAGGAACGCGGTGGGATGCAGCATCTCCTGCATGCCGGGGCCGCCCGCGGGTCCCTCGTAGCGCACGACGAGCACCTCACCCGGCTGGATCCGCCCACCCGTCGCCCCACCCGCCGCCCCCGAAGCGGTCTCCTGACTGATCCCCAGGATCATCGACACCGCCTCCTCCTGGCTCTCCACCACCCGCGCTGGACCTTGGAAGCGCCACAGTTCCTCGTCGATGCCAGCGGACTTGATCACCGCCCCGTTCTCGGCCAGATTGCCGCGCAGTACCGCGAGACCGCCGTCGACCGTGTAGGCGTGCCCGATGTCGCGGATGCAGCCGTTTTCCGCGTCGGTGTCCAAACTGGACCAGCGGTTCTCGGTCGAGAATGCCCGCGTGGTCCTGACCCCACCCGGAGCCGCGTGGAACAACTCGATCGCACGCTCGCCCGGGTTGCCCCCCCGAATGTCCCATGTGGACAACCAGTCCTCGATCGAAGGCGAGTGGATCGAGTGCACATCGGTGTTGAGCAGGCCCGCGCGGTGCAGCTCACCCAGGATCGCCGGGATTCCACCAGCCCGGTGCACGTCCTCCATGTGGTAGTCGGAGTTCGGCGACACCTTGGACAGGCAGGGAACCCTCCGGCCGATCTGGTCGATATCGTCGATGGTGAACATGGGTGGCCAGGGTCGATCCATTGCCGGGCAGGGCCAGTCCCAGCGCCTCGGTGAGGCAGTTCATCGAGTTCGCGGTGAACATGCCCGAACAGGATCCGCAGGTGGGGCAGGCCGACCGCTCGACCTCGGAGAGGCCGTCCTCGTCGATCGCGGAGTTGGCCGAGGCCGCGATCGCGGTGATCAGGTCGGTGGGCGCCTGGGCGACGCCGTCCACGACGACCGCCTTGCCCGCTTCCATCGGCCCGCCGGAGACGAAGACGGCGGGAATGTTGAGCCGCATCGCCGCGTGAGCATGCCCGGGGTGATCTTGTCGCAGTTGGAGATGCACACCAGTGCGTCCGCCTGGTGCGCGTTGACCATGTACTCGACGGCGTCGGAGATGATCTCCCGCGAGGGTAATGAGTAGAGCATGCCCGAGTGGCCCATGGCGATGCCGTCGTCCACCGCGATGGTGTGAAACTCGCGTGGGACCCCACCCGCCTCCCGCACTGCTTCGGCGACGATGTCACCCAGGTCACGGAGGTGGACATGGCCCGGCACGAACTGGGTGTAGGAGTTCGCGATGGCGACGATCGGCTTGCCGAAGTCGCTATCGGTCATTCCGGTTGCCCGCCACAAGGATCGTGCGCCTGCGGCGTTGCGGCCATGGGTCGTCGTGCGGGAGCGCAACTGTGGCATGGGGACTCCAGAAGGAATGCTCGGGGATTGCTCGGCGCGGGACTTCGAGGTTACCCCTCGCGCTGCGCGCCATTGTCCTGCACGGGTTCGGTCGGATCGGCGATATGTCCGCCGCTGACCAGGGCGAGCGCGGGCAGGTGCCGCGCGCGGACCGATGGCAGCGAGATCTCGCCGCCGTCGGCGAGCACCGCCCGTACCGTGGAGCGGCCGGTGATGGTCAGCCCCTTCAGCGCCGCCCACGGGATGAATCGCCTGCCGAGAACCGTCCGCACGGTCAGTCCTTCGGCATCGGCCACGGTGCTGGTGCGCAGCACCCACACGATGAAACCGATGGGCAGTAGGTAGATCACCCCGAGCCCTGGCGCGCCGAAAGCGAACGGGGTCGCACAGACCATCGCGAGCAGGGCGGCGAGAATCGCGGTCCGTTGCACGCGGAACACCGCGCGCTCGAGCGTGCCTCGATCGGGGTGTGCAGTGTCTTCCACACCTACGATCGTGCCCTCCGGCCGGCTCGACAGCGTGAGCAGGGTGGACCGCGTGTCCAGTATCCGGGATCACTGTCCCGCAGAGTTGACACTGGCGACGGGCTGCGACTAGCGTGCACAGCGTGCAACAGCTGACCAGTCTCGTACTTTTCTCGCGCGTCGACGTGTGAGAAAAGCTGCTAGCTGCGTCGACGCGCGACCCTCGTGCGACCGTGAAGGTCGGCGGGGGTTTTTTCGTGCGTGATAATTCCACAGACACGGTGTGCATAACCCCGAGACTCCCGACATTTGGATGAGACAGAGGCAGAACCGATGACAAGCGCCACCTCGCGAGCGAACTCGTCCGCCGGGTCTACGCCGGCGGCGACCCCGAGCACGCTCGGTTCCCGTCCTAAGCCCGCGCCTCCGTCGGGCACTCCCGTTCGTCTCACCGGCGCGCAGGCGCTGGTGCGTTCTCTCGAGGCGGTTGGCGTTGAGGTTGTGTTCGGGATTCCCGGTGGCACGATCCTGCCCGCCTACGATCCGTTGCTCGACTCGACCAAGGTGCGGCACGTGCTGGTGCGCCACGAGCAGGGGGCGGGGCACGCGGCCACCGGCTATGCGCAGGCCACCGGCAAGGTGGGCGTCTGCATTGCCACCTCGGGTCCAGGCGCGACCAACCTGGTGACCCCCATCGCGGACGCCAACATGGACTCGGTGCCGCTGGTGGCGATCACCGGCCAGCAGACCCGTGCGCTGATCGGGACCGACGCGTTCCAGGAAGCCGACATCTGCGGCATCACGATGCCGATCACCAAGCACAACTTCCTGGTCACCGACCCGGCTGATGTTCCCCGCGCGATCGCCGAGGCCTTCCACCTCGCCAGCACCGGCCGTCCCGGCCCGGTCCTCGTTGACATTCCCAAGGACGTGCTGCAGGAGCAGACCTCCTTCACCTGGCCGCCGGAGATGCACCTGCCTGGCTACCGCCCCACCTTGCGCCCGCACGGCAAGCAGGTCCGGGAAGCCGCGAAGCTGATGACCACCGCTCGCCGACCGGTTCTCTACGTCGGCGGCGGCGTGATCAAGGCGCAGGCCTCCGCCGAGCTCATGAAGCTCGCCGAGCTGACCGGGATCCCGGTGGTGACCACGCTGATGGCGCGCGGCGCGTTCCCCGACTCACACGCCCAGCACCTCGGCATGCCCGGCATGCACGGCAGCGTCGCCGCGGTGGCCGCGATGCAGCGCGCCGACCTGCTGGTCGCGCTCGGCGCGCGCTTCGACGACAGGGTCACCGGTCAGTTGTCCTCCTTCGCTCCGGACGCCACCGTGGTGCACGCCGACATCGACCCGGCCGAGATCTCCAAGAACCGCAAGGCCGATGTGCCGATCGTGGGCGATTGCAAGGAGATCATCAACGAGTTGATCGCGGCGGTGAAGTCCGAGATC
This sequence comes from Haloechinothrix sp., assembly GCA_050701115.1. GTDB lineage: Bacteria > Actinomycetota > Actinomycetes > Mycobacteriales > Pseudonocardiaceae > JBOHER01. Next base: position 18,344 of record JBOHER010000307.1, read on the forward strand.
GATGCCTCGGGCGAACCCGACTTCGACGCGTGGTGGACCCAGATCGAGGCGTGGCGGGGCACTTACCCGGCAGGCTACGAGTGGCCCGATGACGGAACGTTGGCTCCCCAGTACGTGATCGAGCGGATCGGCCAGTTGGTCGGGCCGGACGCGATCTACACCGCGGGGGTCGGCCAGCACCAGATGTGGGCGGCTCAGTTCATCGCCTACGAGAAGCCGGGCACTTGGATCAACTCCGGTGGCCTTGGCACGATGGGCTTCGCGGTGCCCGCCGCGATGGGCGCGAAGTTCGGTTGCCCGGACAAGCAGGTCTGGGCCATCGACGGTGACGGCTGCTTCCAGATGACCAACCAGGAGCTGGCCACCTGTGCGATCGAGGGCGCGCCGATCAAGGTCGCCGTGATCAACAATGGCAACCTGGGCATGGTCCGCCAGTGGCAGAACCTCTTCTACTCCGGGCGGTACTCCAGCACCGACCTGGGCACCCACGCCCACCGGATCCCCGACTTCGCGCTGCTGGCCGAGGCCATGGGCTGCGCGGGTCTGCGGTGCGAGACCAAGGATGAGGTCGACGAGGTCATCAAGCGGGCCATGGAGATCAACGACCGTCCAGTCGTGATCGACTTCGTGGTGGGCAAGGATGCCCAGGTGTGGCCGATGGTCGCCGCGGGCACCGGCAATGACGAGATCATGGCCGCGCGCGGTATCCGGCCGCTGTTCGACGAGGACGAGGTGTAAGACGTGAGCACCGACACGCCCGCCCGCCGCCCCAACCACCGCCCCATGCAGGAGCTGAGCTAGTGAGCACTCACACATTGAGCGTGCTGACCGAGAACAAGCCCGGTGTGCTCGCACGCGTCGCGGGCCTGTTCTCCCGGCGGGGCTTCAACATCGAGTCCCTCGCCGTCGGTCCGACGGAGAACCCCGAGGTCTCCCGGATGACGATCGTCGTCGCGGTGGAGGACCTTCCCCTCGAACAGGTCACCAAGCAACTCAACAAGCTGGTGAACGTCATCAAGATCGTCGAACTCGACCCGGCGAGTTCGGTCCAGCGCGAACTGCTGCTGGTGAAGGTGCGCGCCGATGCCACGGTGCGCAGCCAGGTGCTGGAGACGGTGCACCTGTTCCGCGCCAAGGTCGTCGACGTCTCGCCGGAGGCGCTGACCATCGAGGCGACCGGCACCGCGGACAAGATCTCCGCGTTATTGCGCATGCTCGAGCCATACGGTGTGCGCGAACTCGTCCAGTCCGGCATGGTCGCGGTCGGCAGAGGGTCGAAGTCCATCACCGCGACATCGACCCGTTAGATCTCGCTCGTGAGTGAATGTTGTTGCATGGGCAACGTCTGACACTCACGACATCCAAAACCGAAAGGAAGTCAGTAGCCCTCATGTCAGTCGAAATGTTCTATGACGACGACGCCGACCTCGGCCTCATCCAGGCGCGGAAGGTGGCTGTCATCGGGTACGGCAGCCAGGGCCACGCGCACGCGCTGAGCCTGCGCGACTCCGGTGTCGACGTTCGCGTCGGCCTGCCGGAGACCTCGAAGTCCCGGGCCAAGGCCGAGGAAGAGGGTCTGCGCGTGGTCACTCCCGCCGAGGCCGCCGCCGAGGCCGACGTGATCATGATCCTGGCGCCGGACACCGCGCAGCGCAAGATCTACGCCGAGGACATCGCGCCGAACCTCAAGTCCGGGGACGCGCTGTTCTTCGGCCACGGCTTCAACATCCGGTACGGACTCATCAAGGCCCCGGCCGACGTGGACGTCGCGATGGTCGCGCCGAAGGGGCCTGGCCACCTGGTCCGCAGGCAGTTCGCCGACGGCAAGGGCGTGCCCTGCCTGATCGCCGTGGAGCAGGACGCGAGTGGCAACGCCCAGGAGCTGGCGCTTTCCTACGCCAAGGGCATCGGCGGCACCCGTGCGGGTGTCATCAAGACCACCTTCAAGGAGGAGACCGAGACCGATCTGTTCGGTGAGCAGGTCGTCCTCTGCGGTGGTGCCAGCGCGCTGATCCAGACCGGCTTCGAGGTGTTGACCGAGGCGGGTTATGCCCCGGAGATCGCCTACTTCGAGGTTCTGCATGAGCTCAAGCTGATCGTCGACCTGATGTACGAGGGCGGCATCGCGGGCCAGCGCTACTCGGTTTCCGACACCGCCGAGTACGGCGACCTCACCCGCGGCCCGCGGGTCATCACCCCCGCGGTCAAGGAGGAGATGCGCAAGATCCTGGGCGAGATCCAGGACGGCACTTTCGCCAAGGAGTGGGTGGCCGAGGATGAGGCAGGCCGCCCGAACTACAAGAAGCTGCAGGAAGAGGGCGCGGCGCACCCGATCGAAGAGGTCGGCAAGAAACTGCGTGGCCTGATGGCCTGGGTCAACAAGCCGGTTCAAGGCTGAGTCCAAGTACAGCACAACACCAGTGGGGCCCGGCGATACGCATCGCGGGCCCCACTGGCGTGTCAGGGCTGCCGGAGGGGTCGGGCGGAGTGCCTCGCAAGTACTACCCAAGCCGCGAAACCGGGCCGTTTACTACTACCAGAGCGGGCAGCGGGTTTCCCAGAACGGTGGTTGGTAGTAGAAAAGTGCCGGAGGGTTATTCACAAGTCAGTTGGCGGGGGCCGCCCGGAGGGTGGCTCGCGACGACTGACTGCAGGTGAGGGGCGTGATTGGTGTGAGCGCGCCGTGGTGAATAGCCCGACTTATGAATAAGACACCCGGTCTGGGTGAGGCCGGTAGTACTTGCAGGCACTCCAACCCACGCGACACGATGGCACGATCCTCATGTTCACGCCCGGTGAGTGGGACGCATTCCTCGCGGGCGTACGGGACTGCGAGTTCGACACCCCGTGGTAGCCGGATAGACTGCGCGGCGTGCGCGTTACGTCGAGGTAACGCGGCAGCGCGGGCAACGCGGAGACCACGTCCCTCGCCCCGCCTGTTACCCCTTTGCCTCAACTTGACCGGAGCCGTTTCGTGACCACCGCCACTCGCCCCGTTGTCCTCCTCGCGGAAAAGCTCGCCCCGTCCGTCCTGGGCGTCTTCGGCGACGAGGTCGAGGTCCGCCACGTCGACGGTACCGACCGGCCCGCCCTGCTGTCCGCCGTTGCCGACGCCGATGCGCTCGTCGTGCGGTCGGCGACCAAGGTCGACGCGGAGGTGTTCGCCGCGTCCAACCGCCTGAAGGTGGTCGCGCGTGCGGGCGTCGGACTGGACAACGTGGAGGTGCCTGCAGGCACCGAGCGCGGCGTGCTGGTGGTCAACGCCCCGACCTCCAACATCGTCTCGGCCGCTGAGCACGCGGTCGCGCTGCTGCTGGCGGTGGCCCGCCGGGTGCCCGTCGCCAACCAGAGCCTGCAGGGCGGCGAGTGGAAGCGCAGCTCCTACACCGGTGTGGAGCTCAACCGCAAAACGGTCGGTGTGGTGGGCCTCGGCAAGATCGGCCAGCTGTTCGCCCACCGGGTCGCGGCGTTCGGCACCGAGATCATCGCCTACGACCCCTACGTGTCGGCGGCCCGTGCCGCCCAGCTGGGCATCGAGCTGGTGAGCCTTGACGAGCTGCTCGGCCGAGCCGACGTCATCTCGATCCACCTGCCCAAGACCCCGGAGACGGCGGGCCTGATCAACGCCGACGCGCTGGCCAAGACCAAGCAGGGCGTGATCGTCATCAACGCAGCGCGTGGTGGCCTTGTCGACGAGGAGGCGCTGGCCAAGTCGATTCAGGACGGCCACGTGGGTGGCGCCGGGGTGGATGTCTTCGTCACCGAGCCGACCACATCCAGCCCGCTGTTCGGCCTGCCCAACGTGGTGGTGACTCCGCACCTGGGTGCCTCCACCGAAGAGGCGCAGGACCGGGCAGGCACCGATGTGGCGCACTCGGTGCTGCTCGCCCTGCGGGGCGATTTCGTGCCGGACGCGGTGAATGTGGCCAGCGGCGGCCGGGTGAGCGAGGAGCTGCGCCCCTATCTGCCATTGACCCAGAAGCTCGGCACGGTGCTCGCGGCGTTCTCCACCAAGGCTCCTGCCGCGCTGACCGTCGAGGTCCGTGGCGAGCTGTCCAGCGAGGACCCGAGCATCCTCCCGCTGGCCGCGCTGCGGGGTGCCTTCGCGGCCGTGGTCGAGGACCAGGTGACCTTCGTCAACGCCCCGCGGCTGGCTGAGGAGCTCGGCGTGCAGGTGGACGTCGTGACCGAGCCGGAGAGCAGCATCTACCGCAGCGAGGTCACCGTGCGCGCGGTGCACGCCGACGGCACAACCTTGTCGGTTTCCGGTGCGATCACCGGGCTGGACGAGGTGGAGAAGCTGGTCGAGGTCAATGGCCGCCACTTCGACATCCGGGCCGAGGGCCACATGCTGCTGCTCGAGTACCCCGACCGCCCCGGTGTGATGGGCCGGGTCGGCACCCTGCTCGGCGAGGCGGGGGTGAACATCGAGGCGGCGCAGATCAGCCAGACCACCGACGGCGCCGACGCGATCATGCTGCTGCGCGTCGACCGCCCGGTGGACGCTCGGGTGCTCGAACCGATCGGTGCCACCGTCGGTGCCCGCACGGTGCGCGCGGTCACGTTCTCCTGAGCGCCCGGATCCGGGTCCTCGAAAGGAACCCGCAACCCGTTCACCTCTTCGGATTCACTTTGAACTAGTCGAGCTGTGCATGGGCAGTGCTTTGCGAAGCTGACTCCTGCTGTGGGTAGTCAATCACCCTTCTCCGGAGAGTGCAGGTCCATGAGTCCAGCCCGTCATCCCCGTACCCTGCGGGGTGCCCTGCTGGCCGCATCGGCCGCGCTGCTCGTCGCCGGCCTGCTCGGGGTTCCGAGCGCGGCCGCGCGGGGCCCGGCTCTGGCCGGAGGAACCATCACCGCCTTTGTCGAGTTGGACCAGCCTGCCGGGATCGACGCCTATACCGCCGAGCGCGGCGCAGGCCGGGAACAAGCCAGGAGTGCTGCCCGATCCGCGAAACGTGCGGTAGCCGAGACGGCTAGGTCGATCCTCGCTGAGCTGCGCACGCACGATCCGGCTGCCCGTGCGCTGTACCGCACCTCCAACGCCGTGCCCGGGGTCGCCGTCACCGCCGATGCGGAGCGGATTCGGGACCTTGCCGCGCGGGACGACGTCCGGGCGATCCGCCCCATGGTACCGAAGACCCGCACGAACGCGGGTGCGGCGCAGCTGACCGGGGCGCTGGAATCCTGGCAGCGGACCGGTCGATTCGGCGACGGCGTGCGCATCGGCATCATCGACGACGGGATCGACTACACCCATGCCCACTTCGGTGGCCCCGGCACCCCGCAGGCCTACCGGGCCATCGATCCGACCACGACCGACCCGAGGTACTTCCCGACGGACAAGGTCGTCGGCGGAATCGACCTGGTCGGTGACGACTACGACGCCAGCGGGGAGAACGGATCGACCACTCCGGACCCCGATCCGAATCCACTGTCGTGCGGCGGGCACGGCACGCATGTGGCCGGTTCGGCAGCGGGCTTCGGTGTGGACGCCCAGGGGGGCACCTTCCGGGGCGACTACGCCGCGCTGACCAGGGAGTCGCTCCAGCAAATGCGCATCGGTCCCGGCATGGCGCCCAACGCTTTGCTGTACGGGATCAAGGTGTTCGGCTGCCACGGCTCAACCGAGGTCACCGCCCTCGCCCTGGACTGGGCGCTGGACCCGAATGGTGACGGCGACTTCAGTGACCGGCTTGACATTGTGAACCTGTCGCTCGGCAGCAATTTCGGCGCGCCGGACGATCCGGATTCGGTGTTTGTGCGCAAGCTCGCCCAGCACGGTGTGCTGCCGGTCATCTCGGCGGGCAACGGCGGCGACCGGTACGACGTGTCGGGTTCTCCTGGCAACACGCCGGAGGCGCTGACGGTCGCCAGTTCGCGGGACGCCTCGGTGCTGCGGGACGCCGCCGAAGTGATCGCGCCCGGTGACCGCGTGGGCGAACTGGGCGGTCAGTACAGCCAGGACTACGCCGACTACGCCACTCTTGACCTCACCTCGCCCGTCGCACCCATCTCGAAGAACAACGCGGACGGCTGCAAGCCATTCTCCGACGCGGATTCTGTTGCTGTGGAAGGAAAAATCGTCTGGCTGGAGTGGGACGATAACGACACGACCCGAGCGTGCGGTTCGTTTCCCCGCGCGGAGAACGCCGAAGCAGCGGGAGCGCGGGGCGTCGTACTGTCCTCGGAACTGGAGCATTTCGCCGCTGGGCTTGCCGGAAACGAAGGTGTTCCGCTGTTTCAGTTCACCGCGTCAGCAACCGCGGCGCTGCGGCCGGCGTTGACCGAGGGCACGCTGCGGGTACGGCTTGCTGGGGATCTGCGCACCAGTCTCGCCACCGTCGATCGGTCCATCGTGGACACACCGAGCGAGTTCACCTCGCGCGGGGTTCGTGCTCCCGCGGTGAAACCCGACGTTTCCGCGCCAGGGGACACCATCACCTCGGCCGCCAGTGGCAGTGGTAGCGGTCGCGCGGTGATGTCGGGTACTTCGATGGCTGCGCCGGTAGCCACCGGCGTCGCGGCGTTGATCCGGCAGGTGAATCCCGACTGGTCGGTCGAGGAGATCAAGGCCGCGTTGATCAACACCGCTGGTCATGATCTGATGTCCGAGGAGTCGCGGTACGCACCACAACGGGTCGGGGCGGGCCGCATCGACGCGAAGTCCGCACTGGACAACGAGATTCTCGCCTTCGTCGCCGACGACCCGGGTGTGGTGAGCGCGTCCTTCGGCGTGATCGAGGTTGACGATCCGCTGACGGTGAGCAAGACGATCACAGTGGTGAACAAGGCCGCGGCCACCGCCGAGTTCTCCGTGGCCTACGAGCCGGTCACTGAGATCCCGGGCGTGCGCATCGGATTGAGCGAGGATGTGGTTCGGGTCGCGCCGATGACGGAAACGGCTGTCGCGGTGTCCGTGACCATCGACGATCCGGCCTCGCTGCGCAAGACGATGGATCCCACGGTGCAGGCCATCCAGGCTGACATGGCGCGCCAGTTCGTCGCCGACGCCTCCGGGCGCGTCGTGTTCACCCCGGCGTCCGGGTCGCAGCAGCGACTTCGGGTGCCGGTCTATGTCGCTCCCAAGCCGGCCGCCGCGATCAGCGTGCCGCACTTGTTGCGGTTCGCTCCCGGCCAGCGGCAGGCCGTGCTCAACCTCGATGGACGCGGGCTGGATCAGGGTACGGGAAATCAGGCATACCGATCGATGATCAGCGTCGCCGAGTTGCACGCGAGTTCTCGCCGATTGCCACCCTGTGGCGAGCACCTCGACTCGCACTGCGCGGTCAACGACACGGCTCGGGGTGGGGATGTGCGCTACGTCGGTGCGATGTCGACCGCGCCGTTGGCAGCCCAGCAGGGCAGCGCGGACGACGCGCTGCTCGGTTTTGCCATCGCGACCTGGGGTACCTGGGCCAACGTGGGCAGCAACACCGTTCCGGTGGTGCGGATCGATACCGATCGGGACGGTGTTGCGGACTTCGAGTCGTATGTGACCAAAGCGCCCGGCACCGACGTGCTCCTGGTGGACACGGTCGATCTGCACGATCCGCAGGACGACGGCGGTTTCGCCAGCGTGGATCTGCAGCCCGTGAACGGGAAACTGGGCGACGTCGACACCAACGTCTTCGATTCCGACGTCCTGGTCATGCCGGTGCGGATCGCCGCGCTGGGCATCGATCCGGAATCGGCATCGCACCGCATCAGCTACACCGTCGGTGTGGTCGGCTACTACCCGGCCGAGTCCAGTACCGGCGGGGTGATCGACAGCATCGGCAGGCCGTTGTCCTTCGACCCGCTCGCGCCCGGGTACCGTGCGCGGGGGGCAGGCGGACCCGCGTTGTCCCATGTGGCTGAGCCGGGTGCCACGCTGGATGTCACCCGCGATCTCGGCTCGGCGCGGGCGAACAAAGCACTCGGCCTGCTGGTGCTGCACCATCACAACGCCACCGGGCGCCGCGCCGGGGTGGTACGGGTCGTCGGCGGGGTGCCTCAACCGGCTGAAAGCGCCGGGTGAGCCCCGCCCGTGCACTCGAATGGGTGACCTGGGTTGCGACATCAATCAAGCTCAGGGGTGCCGAGGTTACCCGGGATGGGCATCGCCCGGTAACCTTCCCTGGCTGGCTGGGGAGTCTGCGACGAACTGGAACCACTTACAACTCGGAGGTGTTGGATGCGGCTCGCGGTGATCCCAGGTGACGGGATCGGACCCGAGGTCGTCACGGAGGCACTGAAGGTGCTTGCCGAGGTCGCGCCGAGCACGGAGATCACCAACTACGACCTCGGCGCCGCACGCTGGCACTCCACCGGCGAGCTGCTGCCCGAGTCGGTGCTCGGCGAGCTTCGCCAGCACGACGCGATGCTGCTCGGCGCGGTCGGAGACCCGTCTGTGCCCAGTGGCATCCTGGAGCGTGGCCTGTTGCTGCGCCTGCGGTTCGAACTCGATCATCACGTCAACCTGCGTCCAGCCCGCCTGTACCCGGGCGTACGCGGCCCGCTCGCCGAGCAAGGCGAGATCGACATGATCGTGGTGCGTGAGGGCACCGAAGGCCCGTACGTGGGCAACGGCGGCATCCTGCGCAAGGACACTGAGCACGAGATCGCCACCGAAGTCAGCCTGAACACGGCGTTCGGTATCAAGCGGGTGGTCGCCGACGCGTTCGCGCGCGCCGAGGCCCGCCCGCGCAAGCACCTGACCCTTGTGCACAAGACCAACGTGCTCACCTACGCCGGTTCCTTGTGGTCGCGCGTCGTCGAAGAGATCTCGCTGCAGCATCCCGACGTGACGGTGGACTACCAGCACGTGGACGCCGCCACGATCCACCTGGTTACCAACCCGTCTCGGTTCGACGTGATCGTGACCGACAACCTGTTCGGCGACATCGTCACCGACCTCGCTGCCGCGATCACCGGTGGCATCGGGCTGGCCGCGAGCGGCAACCTCGACGTCACCCGGGCCAACCCGAGCATGTTCGAGCCGGTGCACGGCAGCGCGCCGGACATCGCAGGTCAGGGCATCGCCGACCCCACAGCGGCCGTGCTGTCGGTGTCCCTGCTGCTCGACCACCTCGGCCACAAGGATGCGGCACGCCGTATCGAGGCGTCCGTCGCCTTCGACCTGGCCACTCGCGACCAGGCCTCGCCGGGCGCGACCCAGGCCATCGGCGACCGGCTCGCCGCACTGGTCTCGTCAAACACGCGCGTGGTGGGCTGAGGCTGCACGTCGGTTAGGACGGCATGAAGGGAGCTTTGGTGCGCATCATGCG
>JBOHER010000308.1:0-3574 GCA_050701115.1 Haloechinothrix sp.
GCGGCGCACAGGAGGTGCATCTCCGCGTCTATCGGGGTCGGGTGATCGAGGTGACCCGCCGCGCTCCGCTCGGCGCCACCTTCACCCTGGGCGCCTCCGAGCTGGTCTGGACCGAACTGATCACCGGCCCACGCAACGACTTCATGCAGCGTGCCATGCGTGGCCAGTTCGAAGTGCAGGGCAGTGGCTACGAGTACCTCCGGCTGACCAAGGTTCTGTCGGTGATCTGCGACAACGCCCGCGCACTCGCTCAGCAGGAAGCACCGGCGTGATCGACGCCCGATACATCGAGATCGATGGCGCACTGTCCTATGTGGAGCAGGCTGGTGCGGGCACTCCTGTGCTGTGCTTGCACACCGCTGGCCAAAGCGGTGTGCAGTGGCGTCACACCATCGGCGATCTCGCCGCGCGCGGCTACCGCGTGGTGGTTCCCGACCTGCCCGGACATGGCCGCTCCGAACCCGCCCGTGGTGGACCGGTTGACGACCTGGGCAAGTACGCGGCCTGGTGCTGCCGGCTCATAAGTCTGCTCGACCTTGATCGGCCGTACGTGGTTGGCTGTTCGATCGGCGGCAAGATCACCCTCGACCTCGCGACCAGGATGGGCGACCAGCTGGCAGGCGTGGTCGCGATGGCCGCGGACGCCGGCAACGGGAAGGTGGGTCTACCCGGTCTGCGCAGGGAACTCGAGGATGTCAACGCACCAAGCCGGGCCGACCGCACCTACTTCGGCACGCTGGCCGTCATCGGAACCTCCGTACCACCCGAACGCGCCGAGTTGATCGCGGCGATGCATCGCCGCGAGGATCCCCTCGTATCGACCTCAGACCTGATCGGCTGGGGAACCCACGACGTGCGGGCAGGTCTGCCGTCGATTACCTGCCCGGTGCACGTGGTGGCCGGAGCGGATGACCTGTGGCTCGATCCGGCATCAGTGCGCGCCGCGACCGCGCTCATCCCGCAAGCCCGGTTCACGCTGCTGGACGGAATCGGCCACTACCCGATGGAAGAGATCGACGATTTCGCGTCAGTACTGCACGGCTGGCTCACCGAACTGACGCGAAAGCCGGCAACGGTGTGATCGGGCATTCCACATCCGGCGAAGGAGGTCCACAGATGACCCTGCTCTCCTTGCTGTCCGGCCTGGTCGACCGCGATCCGTCCGCAGCGCTGGCGATCGATGCAGGCGGGGCGGAGCAGATCACGGTGAGCCGCGGCGCGGTCTTGCGCCGCACCCTGCGCTTGCGGGACGACCTCGCACACGCGGGCGTGGGTCTGGGCGACTGCGTTGCGGTGTGGCTACCGAACTGGTCGGACGCACTCTGCTGGCAGTGTGCCACTGCGTCGCTGGGCGCCCATGTGATCGGCGTGAACACTCGCTACAACGTCGGTGAGGTGACCCATGTGCTGGAGCGAGCCCGGCCGAAGGTCGTCGCGCTGGCGAACGAGTTCCACGACCTCGACCTGATCGGGCGACTACGCGAGGCCGTACGCAAGTCGAACTCGCCCGTTCCTTCGGTCGCGGTGGTAGCCGGACCACAGGGAAACCCTCCGCCAGACGTCTCCACTCATGACCTCGGCGCGGGCGCATGGGTGCCTGGCGACAGCCCGGAGCGGGTTGTTGAGACGATCCCATCGAGCGACCACCTGGCGGTGGCCTTCACGACGTCGGGATCGACGGGTAAGCCGAAATTGGCCGCGCACAACGAGTCCGCGGTGGTGGCGCACGCGATCGCCGATGCCCGGGCCATCGGCATCTCCGACGGTGACGTCGTGCTGTGCGCCCTGCCGCTGTCTGGGGTCTTCGGTTTCAGCACCGCCATGGCGGCGATCGCCGGTGGCGGAGTGTGCCTGCTGGAACCCGTGTTCGACGAGGACGCCGTGCTCGCTGACATGGCACAGTGGCAAGTGACTCATGTGGTCGGCGCCGATGACATGATCTTGCGGCTGGCCGAGGCGTGGCAGCGTAAACCCCGCGACCTGTCCAGCTGGCACTGGCTGGGCATCGCCGACTTCCTCGGCAAGTCCCACGACCTCGCGCAATGGGCTCTCGCCGAGTTCGGCACCGTCAGCTCCGGTGTCTATGGATCGTCCGAGGTACTTGCGCTGACAGCCCTGTGGCCGCAGGACGAACCGAGACCGCGACGCTGGTCAGGCGGGGGTCGTCTGGTCTCGCCCGAGATCAAGGCCCGTACGGTCGACCCGGTTACCGAGCAGCCCGTGGCCGTTGGCGAGCAAGGCGAACTGCAGCTGCGCGGCCCCAACGTGGTCGACGCCTACCTTGGTGACCCCGAGACCGCCAAGCGTTCCTTCACCACCGACGGGTGGTTCGCACCGGCGACCTAGCGACGATCACCGAGGACGGCGCGATCACCTACGTCTGCCGGATGGGCGACGTGCTGCGGCTGCGCGGGTTCCTGGTCGACCCCGCCGAGATCGAACACCGTCTGGCCGAGCACGAGGCGGTCCAGGTAGCCAAGGTGGTCGGCATCCACGGCACCGGCGGCGGGACCAAGGCGATAGGCTTCGTCGTCCTCGATCCCGAGCGGGTCGCCCATCCGGCGGCACTGCGCGAATGGTGTGCACAGACGCTCGCTCGTTTCAAGGTGCCCTCGGCGATCCACGTGATTGACGAGATGCCCACCACGTCTGGCACAAACGGAACCAAGATCCGCGCGGCGACCCTGCGGGAATGGGCGCAGCAACACCACGATCGCGAGCGAGAGGCAACACCATGACCGCTGCCCACACTCATCTGTACACGACCGACGAAGACCACCACCGGGTGCCGGCCGTCCTGGTCTACCTCGGCTCACGGCGCTACGAGGGTGCGCTCACCGGGAAGCCGAGGTTGGCCGCGGCCCCGGTCCGTTGGAGGTCATAGGTGACAAACTCCGTCAGGTCCGCCCGGAATGGGTCCGCAGGTACAAGGAGATGCGGTGCGGGTACCCGACCGGCCTGGCTTCGGCGTCGAGTTGGACGAGGCGAAGCTGGCCCACTTCGCGCGGCGGTGAGCGACCATGACGACGCCGCCACTGTTCGGATCGCGGAAACGCGTGCACAGGGTGCGGACACACGTGCATGGATGTCGGACGCGTGTGCACAGGACGCGGACACGCCAGCGCAGGACGCGGACACGCCTGCGCGGTAGCTCACACGGTAGGAACCTGAACGCTCAGCACCGCGGAGCGCCCGGCCCGCACCGCGTTCACCGCCTTCGCCAGCGTGGCGGGTAGCTCGTCCGGGACCTCGACGGTGTGCGCCCACGCTCCCCCGGCCGCCGCGGCGATACCCGGCAGGTCCGCCTCCGGCGCGAAGCCGACGTTGAAGTCGTCGTTGGCCGCGGCGACCCCGTCGGGGTGCACGCCCAGCGTGGACAGTTTCGGCGACTTCCAGCCCTGGTTGTCGAAGATGACCGTCAGGCTGGGCGCGTCATAGCGGCGGGCGACCCACTGTGCCGAGGCCGGAACACCGAACAGGTAGGTGCCATCGCCGACGAGCGAGACGACCAGTGCGTCCGGCCGGGCCAGCTTCACTCCGATCGAGGCTCCCGCGTACCAGCCGAGCGACCCGC
>JBOHER010000309.1:0-14685 GCA_050701115.1 Haloechinothrix sp.
CCCGCCCCCTCGGCAGCCGTCCACGGCCTGGCCGCCGTTGCTGCTCTCCGCCGCGTGGCGCCGCAGAGCGAGCTGTCCCTGCTCGACGGAACGGTCGAGATCCTTGGCGAACGCCGGCCGCTTCCGCCGTGGACCGAATCTGCGAGCGCAGTCCCCGCCGCGGCCTGGCAGGCAGTCAACGTGTGGGACAGCGCGCGGGCGTTGTTCGTCGAATACGACGCCCCGAAGCCGCACACGTTGGCGGCGTTCCTAGACAAGGCCGGGAGTCTGCTGGTCACCGCTCTGCTGGTGCTCGGGCCGGGCGGCGCCGGCGACTGGGCCCAGCTGCGCGAACCCGATGACGTGCCCATGCCGCTCACCGAGCACCCTGTCGATCAGGTGCTCGCCGAACTGGCCGACGCCATGCGGGCCACGGACATGACTTTGCCGCGCCAGGACGACGAAGGCTACGTCGGACTGCGGGCGCTGGCGTGGTCACGGTGCCGTGATTACTTGCCCAGCCTGGCGGACTGGCAGCCTCCACCCGAGGTGGACCGTGGCCAGGCCATCGACCGTTTCATCGCAGCTGGCGTCGAACGACGAGGTCACGCGATCGCTTGCCGAGCTGTTCCTCGACTACGGCGAGGGGTACATCATCGCGGGCCCACTGTGCTGGAGCCCCGATCAGGTCGAGCTGTTCCTCACCGACTGGCTACCCCGCAAGGCTGTCCTGGACGCGGGACAGCGGGACGCGCTGCCTGAAGCGCTGCGCCGCTGGGTGCGCTTCGCCCTGCAAAGCCGCGGCGTCGAGCCGCGCTGGATCGAGCCGGTGGTGCAGGCGGTCGACGACTGTCTGCCCGAGTTCACCGAGGCGTTCGGCGACCGTTCCGCGTGGGGGCCCGCCAAGCAGATGGCGGCCGAGCTTCACGCCCGCGGTGTCGACCTCTCGGACCGTGCCGCGGTCGACGACGCGCTCAGTCAAGTCAACGCGGAGCGGCTCGCCCGCCGACTCCTCGACGAGTAGCCGGCGGAGCGTGATTATCGCTTGCGCTACCGGTTCACCCGGCCGGCGATCTGCGGGTCGGGCGTGTCGAAGGTGCCGGGGTGCAGGATCGATGCGATCGCTTCGACCCCGTCCACCAGGCGTGGGCCGGGGCGCGCGAACGACGCGTTGGCATCGACCGCCCACACGTCAACCTCCTCCGGGAGGACGTCGCGACCCAGTAACTCGCCCGCGAGTCGCATCGATCCGGCCAGATCGAACCCACAGGGTGCGCAGATCACGACCTCCGCCCCGGACGCCGCGACGTCGGGCCAGGTCGTGCGGAAGGACCGTTCCCCGGACCAGCCCAGCACGCACTCACCGCCGGCCCAGGTGACCATGTCGGGCACCCAGTGGCCCGGCGCGAACGGCGGGTCGGTCCATTCCAGCACGAGCGCCGGAACCCGCCGCCGATCCTCGACCTTGCGCCGGACGGTCTCGAGTCGCGCAGACAGGGCGAGCACCAGCTCGCGGGCTCGCGCCGACGTCCCGGTCGCGTCACCGATGGCCACAATGGACTCGAAAACCTCGGCGAGGTTGTGCGGGTCGGTGGTCAGCACCTCGGCCCTACATCCCAGGTGCTCGAGCGCCTGCTGCACGCTGGCGACGTCGACGGCGCACACCGCGCAGAGATCTTGGGTGATCACGAGATCGGCGTCGAGGTCGGACAGCGCGCCCTCGTCGAGCAGGTAGAGGCTCTCGCCCGCCGAGCTGAGCCGGGCGACATACGCGTCGATGCCTGCCGCGTCGAGCCCTTCGGGCAGGGTGCTGGTCGACACGATGCGGCGGCCGCGCGCCTGCGCCGGGTGGTCGCACTCGAAGGTCACGCCGACGACCTGGCCACCGGCCCCGAGCGCGAACAGGATCTCAGTGGCCGAGGGCACCAGCGACACGATCCGCATAAGGCCACCGTAACCCTGATGTAAGCGCGACCGCCGGGCCGTCGCCTCGATGTCAGGGGGGCGTGCCGACACGAGAATCAGCGATGAGAATCGCGTCGTCCAGCTGACTCCTCCCGGGTCAGGCTGCTCGATCGTGGTGGGAAAGGGGGTTGTCCCGGGCGTGCCGTCGGGCTCGCTCAAGGGTTTGCAGCTGGTGGTCTCAGACATTCACGCGGCGCGTGCGTGGCTCGGCGCGCACCTGATCGGTACCATCCCGCGCGCTGCTCACACGCGGTCCAGTTCCCCCGATTCGACAAATGGGGGCGGCACCGCGCCCTCTTCCTTGCTCCCGCCGCGCTGGGTCCACAGGAACACCGTCGTGCCCTCTTCCGCTCCCGCCGCGCCGATCGGCCGTTGCGCGATGATCACGCCTGCCGTCGGCGCGGCCGTGAAGTCAGGGCCAGAGGGGACGAGCCCTGCTGCCCGGACGATCGCGCACGCGTCCTCGGCGCCGAACCCGACGACATCAGGCACCTCAGTAACCGGCCGCTCACTCCGCATGACGTTCAGTCTAGGCGTGCGCGAGTATCGGTTGCGATGTCCCCAATGTGGCATTGGGGACGTTGGACGTCCCATCTGCCGCGTTGATCAAGAACTGAGGCGGACCGTCGGCTGAATCACGTGGCAGATGAGCGGCGGACGCCTGCCGAAGCCGTTGGCAGGGTTGATGACATGTCAGCAACGATCCGGTCGCACCTGGTCCATTGGAGTGTCATCGCCCCGGTGTTGGCTGTGCTGACCCTGGTCGTGTCTTGGGGTCGCGACGTGTCGCCGCTGGCCGCGCTGGTAGTCGGTGCGTTCCTGGCCGGCGCGGTGCTCGCAGCCGTCCACCACGCCGAGGTCGTCGCGCATCGGGTCGGAGAGCCGTTCGGGTCGTGATGATCACCTGCAACGGGATCGTCGGCTTGTCGATGCTGATCACCGCTGCACCGGCGGGTGGCGCAGTTCCATGCCGAAGGCATGGGAGCGGCGCTGGCGACCGTCGCCACGGTGGCGACGCTCAGTCTCGTCCTGCGACCTTCACCACGAGCAGACCGGGTCCGGACTTCTCGCCGGGTCATCGCGCTCCTGGTGCTGCTGCCGGAAACCCTGGCGGCGATCAGGGCCGCCCGCCGGGACCGCGTGCAGATCAGCCTCAACCTGGCGTTCGGTTCGGCGATGGCCAGCATCGGACTCACCATCCCCACGATCGCGGTCGTGATGCTGTGGCTGGAGGGCCCGCTGGTGCTGGGGCTTGGCCCGACCGAGATGGTGCTGCTCGCGCGTACCGTGGTCGTCGGAACCCTCACCGTGGTACCCGGTCGCGCCACCTTGCTCCAGGGCGGCGTCCACCTGGCCATCTTCGGGGCCTTCGTGTTCTTGGCGACCAGTCCGTGAGCTAACCGCCATCTGCCTGGCTGGTCACAGCCGGAAGGACAGAGTCCTCCGAATGAGGTCCAGCGCCTCGTCGGCCCAGGACAGGATGCCGAGCCCGGAGGTGATCAGCGCGGGCGGCGTGTTGATCAGGGTGTCCCTGCGGATGAGCCGGTCGAAGTCGACGGTGACCGGATCCGGCCGCACCGACCCGCCCGCGAGGCGGAACGACACTCCGGCCAGCCGCATGATGTTGATCATCTCTTGGGCGAGGATGCCGTAGCCAACGGTGGTGGGATGCACTCCGTCCAAAGAGAACAATCCGCCGGTCGCTCTCCGGTTGCCGTCACTGGTGAGGAACCTGGAGTCGGGCACCGGCCTGAGGGCCCGCAATTGTGGCGGCAGCGGATAGGGCTGCCACCAGTCCGGGCGGGCGAGTGGGTCTTCGACGTAACGCCGGTGGGCGAGCCGGTCGAGTATTCCGGCCACATCGAGGAGGTACCAGTCGCGCGGCGTGGTGGGGTCGCTGCGCTCCTTGCGCACGAGGTCGGTGATCGCGACGTTGTACTGGTCGATCGCGCTGTCCACCGCGCGGGCCTCCGCGGCGGTGATGTGCGGATCCTGTGCGGGGTTGAACCTGTTGTCGGGAATCCACGGCCGGGTGTAGTACGGGAAGTAGCGTGATCCCGGGCGGACTTTGGTGCCGACGCCGCGGGCCAGCGGTGCGATCGTCACGTGCGGCACGGTGCACCAGATGACGTGGCGCGCCTTGATTCCGCGGACTTGACCGGCGACCTTGTGCAGTTCGTCGATGAAGTGGGTCGGCCGCCAGACGGTGTACTTTCCTTTCCGCGCCGGGTCGTTGTAGTCGCTGCCGCTCCACACCACCTCGAGGCGGACCACGCTGCCCAGCGCGTTGTTGGCGCCCAGGAATACCACGAGCGTTTCTACGCCGGATTCGGCGTCGGTGGGTTCCTCACCCAGCCTGGCTGCCGCGTCGAACACCATCATGTTGATCGCTTCGTTCGTCATCGGATACACGCGCATCGCGGCGCGTTCGGTGGCGTTCTCCACGAACTGATGGATCAGATCATCCTTGGGTACCTTGACATTCTGCTCGAGGAGCTTGCCGGTCATCGACAGTGCGTCCCGCAGATCCCATCCATACATCGCCAGGTTGTGATTGATCTGCTTGAATCGGGGAATGACCGATCCCGGGCCGCGTTCCCAGTAGTCCTCAACCTGATCCATGAACTGCCGGACGTGGAACAGCGCGAGCGGAACCTCCCACCAATCCAGCTTCTTACCGAAGCTGCGCTCGAGTTCGCGCAGCATCAACTCGATGTTCAGCGGCAGCCCGCCGAAACTGTCGTACCTCGGGCAGCGAAACCGGTTCAACCATCCCAGTTCGTGCGCGATGATCGCGGGACAGGAGATATCGGTGTTGAACACGGCCCCGCTCTGGAATCCGTGCAGTAGGGAGTCCCCGATAGTCACCAGCCGGTGTGGCGGATCGCCCCTGGTGGGAACGGGCACGTGCGGGACACCGACCGTCGGATCCCACACCGGCTCGCGCGGCTCCTCGGTGATCGTCACATCAGCGGGGTTAGGAAGGTGGACCATGTCGAATCCCTCCGACGACGACGCTGTCGTAGGTGGAAGTAGCACGTGCCTGTGAGTCGCGCATACCGCCAGCAGAATTACCGCGACCGGGGCCGGTCGGATACCGCCGACGCCCACGGGATGGTTGCCAGCCAGACCATCGCCCCGATCAGGGTGGAGGTCAGGATGAGGCTGCGCTCCGCCAGCGGCCGGGCCAGGAACCCGATGCTGCCGGATCACCGAGTGATCAAAGATTTGAGTGACTAACGGGCAGCGTAAGTGAGGCGGCGCACAGTGCGCAAGGGATGGGGTGACTTCCCGCGTCGGGCGCCCAGCCGTCAGAAGCGTCGCTTGGGTGCTACCCCTTCTGCGCCATGCATGAGTTTCTCCAGTAGGCCGATAAGGATCGTCCGCTCGGGCTTGCTGAGCGTGCCCGCCCAGGCCTGCTCGCGTTCGTTGTGTGCCGCAAAGGCGCCGACGACGGCCTCATGTCCAGCGTCGGTGAGCTCGAGTTGGACGGCCCTGCGGTCGTGTTCGGCCTGGGATCGGGAGACCAGCCCGTCCCTCTGCAGCGTGTTGACCAGGGCGGATACCGCGGCCCTGCTCATTCCGGATAGCTCGGCGACGCGCTTGGATTCCAGCGGTCCGGCCAGCCAGAGTACGAACAGCACCCGAAACCCCGGCCAGCTCCATCCGCTCGGCCGGTGCACGGCCGATTCCAGGTCGTACACCAGCGCGCTGGTCAGCCGGTGCAGGGTGAGCACGAGCCGCATCGCGACCGGGTCCACGGTGGGCAGCTCCCGGGTCGTCTTCGCGATCGCGTAGTCGACGAACGACAGGTAGTCGAGCTCGCCCAGCTCGTCCGGTTGCGCGGTCATGTGCCCAGATTAGGCGTCCGCGACGGCATACGCGCGAGTCGCCCGTCCGCACTGACTTTGCCGAAAGGACTTCCCAGGCGGTTGTGAGGGGCGCTACGCTAGCACTGGAGTAATAATCAAAGTATTGACCAAATGAGGTGTTGTTCGTGGCCGAGAAGGCATTCGCATCCTCCGCCGACCTTGGCGAGAAGGAGCAGACCCTCGAGGTGCTCTCCGATGGCGTGTACGCCCTGACGGCGGAAGGCGATCCCAACGTCGGCGCCGTCGAGGGCGAGGACTTCGTGGTGTGTTTCGAGGCGCTGGCCACCCCGGTCGCTGCCCGCGCGTGGCTGGCCAAGCTGCGCGAGCACACCGACAAGCCCGTGCGCTACCTGATCCTGTCGCACTACCACGCCGTCCGGGTGCTGGGCGCGAGCGCGTTCGACGCGGAGGTGATCATCGCGCACGACAACACCCGAGCGCTGATCGCCGAGCGCGGCAAGCAGGACTGGGCCTCGGAGTACGGCCGGATGCCCAGGCTGTTCATGGAGCCGGATTCGATTCCCGGGCTGACCTGGCCTACACAGACTTTCAGCGACTCGGTGACGATCGATCTTGGTGGAGAGCGTGGTCAACTCGAGCTGCGCTACCTGGGCCGAGGCCACACCGAGGGCGACATGGTGGCCTGGCTGCCCCAGCAGAAGATCTTGTTCGCGGGTGACTTGGTCGAGGCGCAGGCCGCGCTCTACACCGGCGACGCCTTTCACCGTGACTGGTCGGGGTCCACTTTGGACAACCTGACGGCGCTCGGTGCCGAGACGCTGATGGGCGGCAGGGGGGCCGTCGCGCGGGGCAGCGACGCGGTGGCAGCGGCGATCGCGCAGACCCGGCACTTCCTGCAGGTCATGCTGCACGAGGTCGGCGCGGTGCAGGAGCGTGGCGGCACGCTCAAGGAGGCTTTCGACGCCAGCCACGCTGCCCTGGTCGATCGCTACGGCAAGTGGCCGATCTTCGAGCACTGCCTGCCCTTCGACGTCTCGCGCGTGTGGGACGAACTGTCCGGGATCGAGCGACCGGTCATCTGGACCGCAGAACGCGACCGTGAGGTCTGGGATCAACTGCAGGCCTGACAACAAAGGGGACGTGATGAAGGACCACGCTTCGGCGCGGGTAGCCGTGGTGGGCAACGGGCCGGTGGGCCAGACGACCGCACTGCTGCTCGCTCGCTGGGGAATCCCGGTGACGCTGCTGGACGCCAGGCCCGAGCGTGACCCGATCGGATCGAAAGCGATCTGCCAGCAGCGGGACGTGCTGGATGTGTGGGAAGCGGTCGGGGTCGGCAAGCGGATCGCCGACGAAGGCCTCACCTGGACCACCGCGCGCACCTTCTACCGTGACCGCGAACTGTTCTCCCACACCCTTCCCGATCCCGGGCAGTCCTGCTTCCCGCCGTTCGTGAACATCTCCCAGGCGCGGACGGAAGAACTACTCGATGAACGGATCGCCGCCGAGCCGCTCATCGACGTACGGTGGGGCCACTTCGTGACAGCCATCCATCAGGACGGCGCCGGACGCGCGGGCCCGGCAGGCACTGGCACCGGCGTGCGACTGCTGTGCACGACCGCAGCGGGAGACGTCGAGGTTTCGGCGGATTACGTGGTGGCGTGCGCCGGAGCGCGTGCGGAGGAGATCCGGCACGAACTGGGCGTGTCCTTCGACGGGCACTCCTTCGACGACCGGTTCCTCATCTGCGATATCCACGCTGAGTTGCCCGGCTGGTCGCACGAGCGACGCTTCTACTTCGACCCGCGGTGGAACCCGGGCAGGCAGGTGCTGATCCACCCGTGCCCTGACTCGACCTACCGGATCGACTGGCAGGTTCCCGGCGACTACGACCTGGACGCCGAGGAAGCCAGCGGTGCGCTGGACGCCCGCATCCGCGCCATCATCGGCGAGGTGCCCTATGAGATCGTCTGGAAGTCGGTGTACCGCTTCCATTCCCGGGTGGTGGACCGCATGCGGGTCGGCCGGGTGCTGCTGGCCGGCGACTGCGCACACCTGGTGGCGCCCTTCGGGGCGCGCGGGCTGAACTCGGGTGTCGCCGACGCGGAGAACGCCGCCTGGAAGCTGGCGTTCGTCCTGCATGGCTGGTCCGGCGAGGAACTGCTGGAGAGTTACCACGACGAGCGGCACGCCGCAGCGGTGGAAAACCTCGACGTCACCACGGCGACGATGGACTTCCTGGTACCCCACAACGATGCTCAGCTTCGCAGACGACTGTCCGTGCTGGAGCGCGCCGCCGATGATCCTGCGGCTTGGTCCGATGTGGACTCGGGAAGGCTGGCGGAGCCGTTCTGGTACGCGGCTTCGCCGCTGACCACCCCGGACCCGACTCGTCCGTTCGCGGGTCGTCCCGCACGTGGCACCGTTCCGGCCGCCGGCCCGGGGATTCTGGTTCCGGACGTCCCGGTGTCGGTTGCCGGTGCGGTATGTTCCCGGTTCCGGGAGCTTGCCCGGAATGGGTTCGTGCTGCTGGCCGCACCTGGCGTGGACCTTCCTGCGGTACGTGATGCGGCCGTGGAATCGACCGGCGCGCCGGTGCGCGTGCTCGAACTGGTCGCCATCGACAGCACCGGCGCGCTCGCCGATGCGCTCGCCGCGCGGCACGGGGAGCTGTGGGTGATCCGGCCGGATGCCCACGTTGCCGCGGTTGTCGCTCACCCGGCTAAGGCCGACGTGGCGGCCGTACTGGGACGGGCCATGGGCAGCGACGCGACACGAAAGGAAGCCCACGATGGCGTACTACCGGCAGGTCGGTGAGGTCCCGCCGAAGCGGCATACCCAGCACCGCACACCGGAAGGCGGGCTGTACTACGAGGAACTGATGGGCGAGGAAGGGTTCTCCAGTGACTCCGCGTTGCTCTACCACCGGCACATCCCGTCGGCGATCACGGACGCGCAGCCGTGGGAGCTGGGCGACGGCTCGTTGACCGCTAATCATCCGCTCAAGCCCCGGCACCTGAAGCTGCACGAGCTTTTCCCTGGACAGGAATGGAAATCAGTCGACGTGGTGACCGGCCGACGGCTGGTGCTCGGCAACGCCGATGTTCGAGTGTCCTATGTGGTCGCCAGTGAGACATCGCCGTTGTATCGCAACGCGGTCGGCGACGAGTGCGTCTACATCGAAGCGGGTTCGGGTTCGGTGGAAACGGTGTTCGGCGTGCTCCCGGTGCGGCAGGGCGACTATGTGCTCATCCCGCGCGCTACCACGCACCGGTGGGTGCCGGATGGCGAGCAGCCGTTGCGGGCGTATGTGATCGAGGCGAACTCGCACATCATCCCGGCCCGCCGGTACCTGTCTCGATTCGGGCAGTTGCTCGAGCATGCGCCGTTCTGTGAGCGAGATCTGCACGGCCCCGATGAGCCGCTGCTGGCCGAGGGGGAGGACGTGCAGGTCCTGGTCAAGCATCGTGGCCCCGAGGGCGTCACTGGGACGTGCTACACGCTGCCACGGCACCCGTTCGACGTGGTGGGCTGGGACGGCTGTTTGTACCCGTACACGTTCAACATCGCCGACTTCGAGCCCATCACCGGCCGGGTCCATCAGCCGCCGCCCGCGCATCAGGTGTTCGAGGGGCACAACTTCGTGATCTGCAACTTCGTGCCGCGCAAGGTGGATTACCACCCGCTGTCCATCCCGGTGCCCTACTACCACGCCAATGTGGACTCTGATGAAGTGATGTTCTATAGCGGCGGGGACTACGAGGCCCGCAAGGGGTCGGGGATCGGGCCGGGCTCGGTGTCGTTGCATCCCGGTGGGCATTCGCATGGTCCGCAGCCGGGAGCGTATGAACGTAGTGTGGGCGTGGAGTTCTTCGACGAGCTGGCGGTGATGGTGGATACGTTCGCGCCGCTGCAGTTGGGTGCGGGCGGACTGGTGGCCGAAGATCCGGAATACGCCTGGACATGGGCGAAGGAAGTGCAGGCATGACCAGCACGCGGTCGACGTCAGCGCTGATGGCCGGCCTGGTTGATGACGCAGGCTTGTTCCCGCCGACCGCACTGAGCATGTCCGCCGCCGTCCACCGGCATCGCGCCGATCTCGCCGAGGGCAGCGACGTGCTCACCCACCGGTTCTTGTGCCCGGCTTCGAGGATTTGTGAACTGCGCTCCGAGCTCAGCTCCGCCGATCGGTTCCTGGTGGGGTTGATCGCCGACGCGGGTACCGCGGGACTGGCTGGGACCGTGGCCGAGATCGGTGGCGCACCCGACCTGGAGTTGGCCAGTGTGGAGTTCCCGCTCGCCCGCACCGGGGAATCCGAGCCGATCGCCGGGCTCGATGCTGCCCTGGGGGGTGTGACCGAGGCGGGTGTCCCGGCCGCGCTTCCGCTTTTCGTCGAGGCTGCCGCGATGTCCGATGTGGACGTGCTGGCTCCAGCGGTGGCCGCCCGAGGAGTTGACCGGACGCTGGGACTGAAGCTGCGTTGTGGTGGGGTGCGTGCGGAGTTGTTTCCCAGTCCCGAGATGCTCGCCGCGGCCATTGTGACGGCGGCACGAGCGGGTGTGGTTGTCAAGGCGACCGCCGGACTGCACCACGCAGTGCGGTACACCGACCCGGCCACCGGGTTCGTTCATCACGGCTATCTGAATCTGCTGCTCGCGGTGGCAGACGCGGTCGAGGGCGCCGGCGTCGACAGGGTGGTGTCGGCGCTGCGCAGCACGGATCGCGCGGTTCTGGTGCGGCGGGCACTCGACCTGGACGCCGAGGTGGTGGCCAGGACGCGGCAGGCGTTCGCCTGCTACGGGTCGTGCAGCACGAGCACCCCGGTCGCCGAAGCGCGCGAGTTCGGGCTGATCCAGTGATGCGTGACTTGGCTGCTACCGGCACCGAGTTGGCCGTTGCCGGCACCGAGTTCGCCGTTGCCGGCACCGAGTTCGCCATTACCAGCGTTGAGTTGGCGAACAGCACAGCAAACTCGGCATCGGAACCAGCAAACTCGGCATCGGAATCAGCAAACTCTGCGTCGGAACCAGCAAATCCGGCGTCGGAACCAGCAAACTCGGCGCTGGGAACGGCAAACTCGGCGGCCGAAGTAGCGACGGAGAGGGTTGAGCCAGAGGTGAACGAGACGTGGCTGCCGGTGCCGGAGGATTCGGGTTTCGGCCTGGGAAATCTGCCTTACGGGGTGTTCTCACGCGACGACGGCCCGGCGCACGTTGGGGTGCGGATCGGTGATCAGGTGCTGGACCTTGCCGTGGTGCTGGATGATCCGGTGTTCGCGCGGCCGTCGCTGAACGCGTTCATGGCGCAGGGCAAGACTCGCTGGACGCAGGTGCGCGCGCGGATCGTCGAACTGCTCACGGATGAAGGCCACCGCGACCGGGTGGAACCCGCGCTGCACCCGACCGCTCTGGTGCGGTTGCACATGCCGATCGAGGTCGCAGACTACGTCGACTTCTACGCCAGCGAACAGCACGCCACCAACCTGGGCAGGATGTTCCGGCCCGATGCGGATGCCTTGCTGCCGAACTGGAAGCACCTGCCGGTGGGCTATCACGGTCGTGCAGGCACGGTGGTCGTCTCGGGCACCTCGGTGATCCGGCCCTGTGGTCAGCGCAAGGCTCCTGCTGACGCCACACCGAGTTTCGGGCCGACCGGGAAGCTGGACATCGAGGCGGAGGTCGGATTCGTGGTCGGCACGCCCACCGTGCTCGGCGACCGCGTGGCTACAAAGGACTTCGCGGAGCACGTGTTCGGTGTCTGTCTGATCAATGACTGGTCGGCCCGCGATATTCAGGCCTGGGAGTACGTTCCGTTGGGGCCGTTCCTCGGCAAGTCGTTCGCTACTTCGATGTCGCCGTGGATCGTGCCGCTGGAGGCGCTGGAAGCGGCCAGGGTGCCGACGCCTGTCCAGGAACCGACCCCGCTGGACTACCTGCGCGAACCGGAACCGTGGGGGCTCGATCTCGAGCTGGCGGTCGAGCTCAACGGACAGGTGTTGTCCCGCCCGCCGTATGGGCAGATGTACTGGTCGGCTGCGCAGATGCTCGCGCACATGACGGTCAATGGCGCCAGCCTGCGCACCGGCGACCTCTACGCCTCGGGCACCGTTTCCGGCCCTGAGCCGGGTCAGCGGGGCTCCTTCATCGAGCTGACCTGGAACGGCACCGAGCCGCTGACGCTCGCCGACGGCAGCACGAGAACGTTTCTCGAAGACGACGACACCGTCACCATCACCGCGACCGCACCCGCCCCGGATGGTTCCCGGATCAGCTTCGGCGAGGTCACCGGCCGGATCACCCCTGCCGTCGGGTAGTTCGGGTGAGCCTACCGGCACCGAGTTGGCCCGCTGCGGCACCGAGTTGGCCCGCTGCGGCACCGAGTTGGCGAACAGCGCGGCAAACTCGGCGCTGGGAACAGCAAACTCGGCGCTGGGAACAGCAAACTCGGCGCTGGGAACAGCAAACTCGGCGGTGGGAGCGGCAAACTCGGCGGTGGGAACGGCAAACTCGGCGGTGGGCCTAGCGCATCCCTGGTGGGACGAGCGTGTAGGTGTGTGCACCGGAGATGATGGGCAGCGTTGCGCCGTCGCGTCCGACCTCGGCGTCGATGCGCTCCCCGTCGCGCAGCGCCTGGGTGCCCGGCGCGAACCGGCCGACGAGCCGCACCACACCGTCGCTATCGGCTTCCACGGTCACGGTGAGTGCCTCACCCGGGTCCAGCCGCGCCCGGGCCAGGTCCACGTGCGCGATCGCGACGTTGGTCATCGCCAGGTCGAGCCGGTTCGCCTCGGGGATCTCGGGGTGCGCCTCCCACACCCGGCTGTGCTCGGTGTAGGGCAGCGGGTCCGTACCCGCATCGACACCTCCCTTGCTCGGTGCGTCGCCCCTGCCGAAGCCGTGGCTGAACGCGTCCACCAGCGCCTTGGCAGGCGTCGATACTGCCGAATCGTCGGCGAGCGCCACCTCGGAGAGCCAGTAGGCGTGGTCGTGAACCAGGCCGAGGTCGGCGTCGTCACTGGCGGGCACGTAGCCGAACGACACATGGTGCGGATTGCGGTGGACCTCGGCATCGCCGAGGAAGTCGGTGGCCATCGGGATGTCGTAGCCCAGCGCGGCCAGCGTGAAGTGCTCGGCAGGCTGGTAGACGACGAAGCGGTACCGGTAACCGAGCTGCTCGAAGCCGCGGACGCCCACCTCCGGCGCGCCAAGGTTCTGGGCCCGTGGCCCGGGCAGCGGCACCAGCTGGTCCCCTCCGGCGACCACGTTGAGGTACGGGACGTTGCGCGCGTTCTCCAACCACAGGTTCGACAGCGTCTCGATGCCACCGGTCGGTGGCGCGGGCGGCACCCAGATTCCGTCTCCCGGCGGACCGACCGTCGTGAACGCCTTGCCGAACAGGTCCGGGTAGAGCGTGCCGAGCCGGTAGGTGGCGTAACCGCCCATCGAGTAGCCGCTGATCGCCGCCCGGTCCGGATCTAGGGTGAAGTTGCGGGCGATGTCGTTCCACATTTCGAACACGTCGTACTCGGCCTCGTGCTGGTACCAGCCGTCCGGGCCGCGCGCCAGCGAGGTCGCGACGATGTTGTCGCGGGCCTCACCGATCTGCTGAATGCCGATGGAACCGTTGTACTGCCAGTGCTGCTGACCGAGCGAGTGCAGCGCGAGCGTCAAGGCCGTCGGTGTGCCCGGCTCATAGCTGGACGGGACGTAAAGGCTGTAGGGCTGGAGCCGGCCGTGGTACTGCGGGAAACCACCGCCGAGGTCGCGGCCCTCGCCCAGCTCGAGCCTGCTCGGGAAGATCCGCATCGTCGTGCCGTGCTCGGGCACCGAGGATCGCGTCACTCCGGCCGTGAGCGCGTCGAAGTCGATGTCGTTGGCGAACGTGGTCGGTTCGTGGGCGGCGAGTGCTGCCGCTTGCCTGGTGTCCGGCGGTGTGTTGCTCTCCAGGACCGGCTCGTCGAAGCGGAAGCCCAGGTTGAAAATGCCGGACGGCGCTGGGTCGAGGGGACCTGCCCCGCCGGGTGTGTCCGCATCGGCGCTGCGCTGTGGGCGAAGCCAGTTACCCGTCTCGGAGTCGTACAGGCCGGTGGCAACCGTGGCTCGCCAGGTGCCCTTCGGGTCGCTGACACTGCGCGGGACCGTCACAGTGAGCTGGTTCGCCTCCAGGTCGGTGTGTATGTCGACCGGCGTGGTCGTCGCCGTACCGTTTGCGAAGGACGTGTGTTCCGCGCCGGTTCCCCACGTGCTGATCACCTCGTCTGTGCCGGGGAACGGTGCTCCCGGCGCGCGCGGCAGGGAATCGGTGCCCGTCGCGGTGTCCCGGTCGGTGTCGAAGGCGATCGCGGTGATCGTGGAGTCCGGTTCGAGCAACGTGTTCAGCGTGATCCGGTAGCTGACCTGGTCGGGCTCGCCTGCGATGCGGAACTCCACCAGATCGGCGGCATTGTTGCCGTAACGACCGGTATCGGTGGGGTAGGTGATGTCACCGGCTCGCGCCGACAACGAGCCCGCCCCTTGGCCGTCGGTGGTGGCGCCGTAGTCGTCGTAGAGGAAATCCTGGTAGAGGTACTCACCGTCCACATAGGCCTCGGTGCCCGACACGAGCAGTGGCTCGGCAGTGAAGCGTGGGTCGCGGTTCTCCAGCTGCGGTGCGGCGGGTGCCGGTGCGTAGAGCACGTCCGGACCCGGGCGGGCGCCGCCGGAAACCGAGGGCAGGGACGCCGCGGTTGCGGGCTCCAGCCCATGCCCGTCCGGTCTCGGATCGAGCGCGATGGCGTGTTGGCCCGCCGCCACCAAGAGGGTGGCCAGGGCGGCACTGATGACGGTAAGCCGTGCTCTGGCGGTGTGGCGGCCCACGGGCGTCTCCTCGGCTGGTCCGGCTGGATCGGGTGCTCGCGCCGGCCGGTCA
>JBOHER010000310.1:0-14011 GCA_050701115.1 Haloechinothrix sp.
GCGGTGGCGTCCCGCCCGGCCAGCCGGGATTCCAAATGGGAATCCAACTCGCGGGCCTGCTCATCCGGCAGCGGCAGCGCGGTGTCACAAATCCGGGAGGCCTTGTAGGCATCCAGCTCGCCGCGCCCCATCGCGGCCAGGGTGCGCGGGAACCGGGCCGTCAGATCCTTGGCGAGGTGCACCTGCTTGTCTCCGGCGTGCTTGGACACCGACCGGGCGAACGCGACCTCGTCCCCGGTGTCACGGTCGTCCCCACGCCGCTGCCGAAGTTCTTCTACGGCTTGGAGCTGTACCGCCTGCACCCGCGCGACCAGCGCCTGCGACGCGGAGATCAACTCGACCACGTGATCGACACCGAAATGCGCCCAATCCAGCCCCTCCAGACCGAGAATGCCCTCGGGCCGCCAATCGGACTCCGCATCCGCCGACCACATCATCGACAGCACACCCGACACCTCCCCGGCCGCAGTGGTGGTACTCCACTGCGGATCGATGATGTCGAGCTTCGCTATCACGCCTACGATAATACCACAAAGACTCGAACACATGTACGACATTGAGGTGATCGTAGAGCTCACGGCTAATTCAAGATCATCAATATCGGTGCGTCGTCGAGGTGGCTGAGAGCATGGAGTGCGTCGAACAGCTTGGGCACCCGGGTTTGCCCTCGCTGTCTTTGGCTCAGATCGTGCCCTTCGACGGCGGCCGCGCCGCTGCCAGCAGATCGACGCCGAACATCGGAGACTCAGCTGGCGATCGCGGTGAAGGAGCGCATTCCCGCCACGACCGCGCACAACGCCGGCACGGCAGGCAACGGGTGCTCCACCCAGCGCGCCTGGCGAGGACGATCTTCGTATCGCACACGTGGTCGATATCGGTGGCATGTGCCACGATGCGGGCATGGAGGGTTATTCACAATCCAGTCGACAGGGCGGGCCGGAGCTTGCCGAGGCCCGCTCGTGGCGGGTGGATGCGGGTGAGACACGAACGGCGGGTGCACCGACGACCGTGCATAACCCGACTTTCGCATAAAATAAGACACATGGTCTCCGAATCACAACACATCAGCACGTCGATCGAGCGAGCTGCGAGCGAGGTTTACAACTACGCTTCGAACCCGGCTAACCTGCCCGAATGGGCGGCTGGGCTGGGTTCTTCCGTCGAGCAGATTGGTGGTCAGTGGATCGCGCTCTCGCCTATGGGGAAAGTCGTCGTCGATTTCGTCGAGCACAATACCTTCGGGGTGCTCGACCATGAGGTCACGTTGCCGTCGGGTGAGACCGTCTACAACCCGATGCGCGTCATCCCAGATGGATTGGGCTGTGAGGTCGTGTTCACGCTGCGCCGCGGGGCGGGGATGAGCGACGCGGATTTCCAGCGTGACGCGGACGCGGTCGCTGCCGACCTCGCCGCGCTGAGGCAGGTGCTTGAGCGCCAGTAGCACCTTCACGCTCCTGCCTCCCGAAGACGCGGTGGGAGGCGATGACCACTATTCAACCCGGACACCCAACCGCTCAGCAGGCCGCGACCGGAGTGACACCGAGCCGCGCCGCCGCGTCCACCTCGGGCGCGTGCGGCGGATCGGCGCCTTCCCTGGTGCAGGCCAGGCCCGCGGCCACGCAGGCGTAGTCCAGCGCGTCGGCGAGTTCGGCCCCGGTGAGCTCGTCCAGTCGCGGGCGGGCCAGCCGGTTGGTCCGCGCCAGCCAATGCAGCAACGCCCCGCTGAAACTGTCGCCCGCCCCGACTGTGTCCACAATGGATACCGGGCTGGCCGGTCGGCGGATGATGCCGTTGGCGTGCACGCCGACCGCCCCCGCACCGCCAAGGGTGACCACGATGAGCCGGGGGCCCAGTTCCCGGTGCCACCGAACCGCGACCCGCACCGGGTCCTCCCCCGGGCACACCCAGCCGAGATCCTCGGTGCTGACCTTGACAATGTCGCTGGTGGCCACCAGCGCTTCCAACCGAGGCAGGTAAGTCTCTCGTGGGCCGATCAAGCCGGGCCGGATGTTCGGGTCGAAGCTGGTGGTGCGCTGGGCGTGCTGGCGCGCGAACCACGCTGAGAGCGCATCGGCCCCGGCGCCCATCGCCACCGCGAGCGAGCCGGTGTGCACCGCCTCAATCGTGGCGGGCAGTTCCTCGGGCAACTCGTCCTCGGTCCATGCCCAGTCTGCGGTGTCCGCCACATGGAACCGGTAGCAAGCGGAGCCGTCTGCGTCGAGACTGACCACGGCGAGGCTGGCCGGCTCGGAGGCCTCCACCGCATAGCTGAGGTCGACCCCGTTGGCGGCCAGATTGGCCAGCAGGAGATCACCGAAGTGATCATCGCCGAAGCGGCAGGCGAAGGTGACCGGTGTACCCAGCCTGGCGATCGCGATCGCGGTGTTCGCCGGGCTGCCACCCGGACACGCGGTTGGCCTGCGGGTGTTCTCGCCGACCATCAGGTCCACCAGTGCCTCGCCCGCGACCATGACCCGCGGCGTCGCGTGCGTCATGGCCTCGCTCCCAGCGCCGCGGCTTCGGTGGCCAGTTGCGTTATGCGGGTCCAGTCACCGGTCACCACGGCATCGGCCGGCGCAAGCCATGACCCGCCGACGCAACCGACATTGGGCAGCGCAAGGTAGTCGGGTGCGGTGATCGGCGTGATGCCGCCGGTGGGACAGAACCGCACATGGGGCAACGGCCCGGCGACCGCCTTGAGGTAGCAGCGGCCGCCCGCGGCTTCGGCCGGGAAGAACTTCATCTCGGTGACGCCGTGCTCCAGCAGGGCCAGCATCTCCGACACGGTGGAAACGCCGGGCAGATAAGGCAATCCGGTGTCTGCCATGGCATCGAGCAAGGTGGCGGTGCAGCCCGGGCTGACCAGGAACCGCGCACCCGCGGCGGTGGCGTCGGCGACCTGGGACCGCGAGGTTAGCGTGCCAGCGCCGACGACCATGTCGGGTACCTCGGCGGCGATGCGCTCCACCGCGGGCAAGGCCGCAGCCGAGCGCAGGGTCACCTCGATGACCCCGACGCCGCCGGACAGGAGCGCACGCGCAAGGGGCACCGCGTGGTCGGCGTCATTCAGCACGACAACAGGGATGACGGGGGACAGGTCGAGCACGCTCGAATCCGGTGCGGATGATCGCGACCTGCCGGCAGTCCTCATGCTGCACATAGTGCTCCTCGCTGTTGGGTCAGCCATGTTGACGCACCGGCCAGGGCAGGCGTGGGCGCGACGATCACCTCGGTGGCGATGGGGCTGAGATAGTCGATCATGGGCGGTTTCTGCTCGAACCGGGTGCGGAAGTCGGTCTGCTCGAGGATGTCGACCACCGTGGGCAGAATGCCGCCACCCAGCAGAACACCACCGCGAGCGCCGAAGGTCAGCGCCACGTTGCCCGCGAACGCGCCGAGGAGTGCGCAGAACATCCAGAGTGCTTCGGTACACGCCGGATCCATGCCGGTGCGTCCGCGCTGACAGATCTCCTCCGAACGCATTGTGCTCGCCGGGGTGCCGTCGAGCAGGGAGATGCACTGGTGCAGCCGGACGATGCCGGGTCCGCACAACACCGTCTCGGCGCTGACCGCGGGCTGCTGGGTTCGCAGCACGCGCACGACGGCGAGTTCGCGGTCGGTTTCAGCGGGGATGGTGACGTGCCCACCTTCGCCGTCGACCGGAACCCATCGGCCGCCCGCGTTCAACAGTCCGGCGACGCCGAGCCCGGTACCGGGGCCGATTACCGCGATCGGCTCGCCGCGCACCCGGCTTGCCTCGCCGATCCGCAACACGGCATCTCGGGAAAGCCCGGGTACCGACATCGCGAGGGCGGTGAAGTCGTTGACCAACTCGAGTTGGTCGAAGCCGAGCCTTCTGCGGCTTTCCGCGATCGAGATGTCCCACGCGGCGTTGGTCAGCCGGAATCGATCACCCCGGATCGGTCCGGCGACCGCGATGCACGCGGTGCGGGGCAGGGCGGTGTCCGATATGTACTCGAGGTACGCCTCGACGGCCGACACCAGGTCGGGGTGGTAGGCACACCGGAAGATCTTGATCCGGTGCGGTGCGCCGCCGGGTTCGATGACCAGCCCGAAGCGGGCATTCGTCCCGCCGATATCGGCTACCAGCCAGGGCTGGTCGGGCGAGGGTTCGGCGAGCACGCTCATGACGCGGCTCCGAGTCCGAACACGGTCGCGCCGCGATCGGCGGGGCCGACGGCAGCGCGGAATGCCGCGAACAGCTCGCGACCGGTCCCGCTGGTCGATGTCCTGCTCGGGCCTGCGACCGGTCGCCGCGCCAGCTCCGCTTCGTCGACCAGGACGTCGAGGGTCCCCGCTACCGCGTCGACGACCAGCACGTCGCCGTCGCACACGCGGGCGATGGGTCCGCCCGCTGCCGCTTCGGGGGTCAGGTGGATCGCTGCGGGGACCTTGCCCGACGCGCCGGACATCCGGCCGTCGGTGACCAGGGCGACCGCGTGTCCACGATCCTGCAGCACCCCGAGCGCGGGGGTGAGCTTATGCAGCTCCGGCATGCCGTTCGCGCTCGGACCCTGATAGCGGACCACGGCCACCAGATCGCCATCGAGCTCGCCCGTGTCAAAGGCGGCGAGGAACTCACTCTGGTCAGCGAACACGCGTGCGGGCGCCCGCACGACCCGATGCTCGGCCCGCACAGCTGACACCTTGATCACCGATGTGCCGAGGTTTCCGGTGAGCATGCGCAGCCCGCCGTCCGGCGAGAACGGGTCCGAGACGCCGCGCAGCACGGTCTTGTCCAGACTGTCCCGCGGGGCCGGGCGCCAGACCAGCTGGTCATCGTCCAGCACGGGCTCATCCCGGTAGGAGGTGGCGAGATCGGTACCCGCGACCGTCCTTGCGTCCGGGTGCAGCAGACCGGCGCCGATCAGTTCGCGGATGAGCAAACCCATGCCGCCCGCCGCGTGGAAATGGTTCACATCCGCCTTGCCATTCGGGTAGATCCGGGAGAGCAGCGGCGCGACGGCGGACAACTCGGCGAAGTCGTCCCAGCGCAGGTCGATCCCTGCCGCGGCGGCGATGGACACCAGGTGCATGGTGTGGTTGGTCGATCCTCCGGTGGCCAGCAGGGCAACGACCCCGTTGACCACCGCTAGTTCGTCGACCACCTCACCGATCGGCGTGTACTGATCGCCGAGGGCGGTCAGTTCGGTGACTCGGCGCCCGGCCGCCTCGGTGAGCGCGGTGCGCAGCGGAGTGCCGGGATTGACGAAGCTGGCCCCCGGCAGGTGCAGACCCATCACTTCCATCAACAGCTGATTGGAGTTGGCCGTGCCGTAGAACGTGCAAGTGCCCGGTCCATGGTACGAAGCGGATTCCGCAGCGAGCAGGTCTTCCCTGTCTACCTTGCCCTCGGCGTGCAGCTGGCGGATCCTGCTCTTCTCCGCATTCGGCAGGCCGGAGGTCATCGGCCCGGCAGGCACGAGCAACACCGGCAGGTGCCCGAACGACAACGCGCCGGTCACCAGGCCCGGCACGATCTTGTCGCAGACCCCGAGCAGCAGTGCGCCGTCGAACATGTCGTGGGACAACGCGATCGCGGTGGACATCGCGATCACATCGCGGCTGAACAGCGAGAGCTCCATGCCCGCGCGGCCCTGGGTGACGCCGTCACACATCGCGGGCACACCACCGGCGAACTGAGCCACTCCACCCGCTTCGGAGACGGCCCGCTTGAGCAATCTCGGGAAGCTCTTGAACGGCTGGTGCGCGGAGAGCATGTCGTTGTAGGCCGAGACGATGGCGATGTTGGGCTTGACTCCGCCGCGCAGGGTGAGCTTGTCCGAAGGGCCACACGCCGCGAAGCCGTGCGCCAGGTTGGCGCAGCCGAGCGAGCCACGCGCAGGCCCTTCGGCGGCGGCCGCCCTGATACCGGCGAGATACGCCGACCGGCTCGCTGCGCTGCGCGCGGTGATCCGATCGGTTACCGCTCGGACGACGGGGTGCAGGTCAGTGCTCTGCGTTGATGATTCGGACCTGCTGGCAGTCCTCATGCGGCCTCCTCATCGTGCCAGGTCCGGCCATCACGTTCGATCAGTGCAATGGCGGCCGCGGGGCCGCTGGTGCCCGCGGCATAGCGCTTGGGCGGCTGGCCGGATTCCTGCCATGCGGCCAGGATCGGCTCGGTCCAGGCCCAGGCGGCCTCGACCTCGTCGCGACGCATGAACAGCGTCGGGTTGCCGCGCACGACGTCCATCAGCAGGCGCTCGTAGGCATCGGGCAGCCGTGATTTGAACGTCTCGGCGAAGCTCAGGTTCAGCGGGACCTGCCGGAGGCGGACCCCGCCCGGCCCCGGCTCCTTGGTGACCAGGTGCAGCCGCACACCCTCGTCCGGCTGCAGGCGCAGGACGAGCCGGTTGGTGGCAATGCTCGCGTCCGAGATGCCGGGGAAGATCGAGTGGGGCACCGGCCGGAACGCAACGACGATCTCCGATGCCTGGTGGTCCAGCCGTTTGCCGGTGCGCAGGTAGAACGGCACCCCTGCCCAACGCCAGTTCTGCACCTCGGCCTTCAGCGCGACGAACGTCTCGGTGGAGCTCACTGTGCCGTCGAGTTCCTCCCGGTACCCGGGAACCGCCCGCCCGTCCACCAGTCCGGCCACATACTGTCCGCGCACGGTACGTCGGGCGACGTCGCTGCCCGCCAGCGGGCGCAGCGCCTGCAGCACCTTCAGCTTCTCGTCCCGCACCGCTTCCCGGTCCAGCTTGGTCGGCGGCTCCATGGCGACAAGGCACAGCAATTGCAGCAGGTGGTTCTGCACCATGTCGCGCAACGCGCCCGAGTGGTCGTAGTAGTCACCGCGTCCGCCGACGCCGATCGATTCGCTCACGGTGATCTGCACGTGGTCGATCGAGCCGGAGTTCCACAGCGGTTCGAGCAACGCGTTCGCGAAGCGCAGGACGAGCAGATTCTGGACGGTCTCCTTGCCGAGGTAGTGGTCGATCCGGAAGATCTGCTCCTCGGTGAAGACGGCGCCCACCTCGTCGTTGATCCGCCACGCGGACATCAGATCGTGCCCGATCGGCTTCTCAAGGACGACCCGCGAGTCCGCGGTGACCAGCGCGTTCCGGTGCAGATTCGCGCAGACCGTGCCAAACAACCGGGGGGCGCAGGCGAGGTAGAACACCCGAACCCGCGCCTCGGCGCCCGCGAGCAACCCGGCAAGGCCTGCCCACGCTTCGGGCTCGGCGACGTCGACGGAAACGTGGTGCAGCCGGGCGAGAAACCGGGCGGCGACCGTGCGGTCGTAGACGCCTTCCGGAATGAACTCGTGCAGCGCGGAGGCGACTTTGTCCCGATAGCCCGCGTCGTCGAGCCCGGCGCGGGACACCGCGACGATGCGCGAGTCGCCGGTGAGCTGACCGTCGCGGTCGCGCAGGTATATGGCGGGAAGCAGTTTACGCATCGCGAGATCGCCGGTGCCCCCGAAAACGACGATGTCGCACGGTGCTACCTGAGGTACGGGCGACATAGGTGTGTGGCCTCTCAGCAGGGGTTCTGTGTTGATATCCATCACACTAAGGCACCTTAGGTTCCTAATCAAGCGAACTTAGGTACTAAAAAAACATTACTATTGGGTAGGATCCGGTGAACGAGGCCTAACCAAGATCGGGGATTGCGTAGTGGTGGGACGACCGATGTCGGCGCCCGGGGCGTCAGCGGGGGACATCTTCCGGCTGATTCGCCGCGGCGAGGCCGCTACCCGCTCGGACATCGGGCGGTTGACCGGCCTGTCCCGCACCGCGGTGACCCTCCGGGTCGGTCAACTGCTCGAACTCGGGCTCGTGGTGGAGCGGGCCGAAGGCGGTTCGACCGGAGGACGGCCCCCGGTTCGGCTCGAGTTCGATGCGGAAGGGGGAGTCGTGCTCGCGGCCGCGCTCGGGGCGAGCCGCGCTCAGCTCGCGGTCTGCGATCTGGCCGGTCGCGTGGTGGCCGAGACCGGCGTGAGTATCGACCTCACCGAAGGGCCCGACTCGGTGCTGACGTCCGCGGTGAAACACCTCGACCACCTGCTGGCCGAATCAGGGCGCGGCGAGAGTGAGCTCAGGGGGATCGGGGTGAGCGTGCCCGGTGCGGTTGACGTCGGGACCGGACGCAGCGTCAGCCCACCCGTCCAGCCGGGTTGGGGGGACGTGGCGATCACCGAATTCTTCAGCCGCCGGTTCTCCGTGCCCATTTACGCCGACAACGACGTCAACGTGCTCGCGCTGGCCGAGCATCGGATGCACCCCGCGGTCGACGATCTCCTGGTGATCAAGGCATCGACCGGCATCGGCGCAGGAGTCATCGCGGGCGGCAGACTGCAGCGCGGCGCACTCGGGGCGTCGGGCGAAATCGGCCATATCAAGGTCGCAGGCGGCGGCGGTGCCGTCTGTCGCTGCGGCAACGTCGACTGCCTCGAGGCGGTGGCGAGTGGCTGGGCACTGGTGCGCACGCTTAACCAACTCGGTCGGCCGGTGACCGACGCGCTAGGTATCGCCGAACTGGTGCACATGGGCGATCCCGAAGCGCTCCGGCTGGTCCGGGATGCCGGACGCTGGATCGGTGAGGTTGTCGCTGGCGCGGTCAACCTGCTCAACCCGGCGCTGATCGTGGTCGGCGGAGACCTGGCGCACGCCTACGACCCGCTGGTGGCAGGCATGCGCGAGCTGATCTACCAACGGGCGACCGCGATGGCCACCCGCAACCTCGGCATCGAGCCCGCTGTGCGCAGCGACCGGGCCGGAGTGGCCGCCTGCGCTGTCCTGGTGCTCGACGACGTGCTGGCACCTCGCGCGGTGGACGCGATGGTGGCCGGCCGTCAGCTCGCGAATTAGCCCGAAGCCCGCATAGTTCTAATGCCTGCCTGTTCTGGCCGGAGTCAACGGATGCGCAGGCCTGTACCAACTTGCGGCAGCCGCTGCACCAGCAGAGAACCTGCCGCGTGCGACGACTGGGTGCAGGCTGAACGCAACAGGATGCGCACGCGCTGGGCCGCGCGGCCGATTGGTCGGGTGAGCTGCCGGTGCCGACCTACAAGCGTTTCTCTTCCACCGATGTGCTTGGCAGCATGGCGGAGCCATCACGCAGCTCGTCTACGCGGTACTCTGCACCCGAGCTGCAGTCAGCTTCGGGACAGCGACATGTGTCGGTGGTGATTGGTGAAGAGCGCAACTGGCCAGGCTCCGCCGGGCACGCAAGCCATCGGCCGCGCATTGGCAGTCCTCCGGTTGCTCGCTAGCAGCGACGTCGAACTGAGCGCTGCCACGGTGGCGGCACAGCTCAGCCTTTCCTCAGGTACGACGAATCGCATCTTGCGGGTGCTCACGGCAGATGGCCTGGTGACACAGAACCCGAAGACTGACACGTACTACCTCGGAAGCGGTGCCATACTGCTGGGTCAGGCGGCACAGCGCGTGTTGGGGCTGGACCGGGCTCTGCCGGTGCTGGAGCAGATCAGCTCTGATACCGGGGAGTCGGTCAACCTGGTCGTCCGTGAGGGCGACGAGTCGGTTGTCATGCTACGGGTACAGTCGACTCTTCCGCTTCGCTTCGAACAGCATCCGGGTGCGCGCTTTCCCCTCTACACGACGGCATCGGGTAAGGCGATTCTCGCGTTCTCGGACGACGCTGACGACTACGTCGGCTCGCTACCCAAGCGTCTGCACCAATTGACCCCTAGCACGCTCAGCACGCCCGGCCAGCTCGCGACACAGCTGCGCGAGACCAAGAAGCGCGGCTACAGCATCGACGAGGAGGAGAACGTCGCCGGCGTGCGTTGTGTCGGGGCTCCCGTTCTCGATGCCGATGGCAAGGCACAGGCTGCTCTGGTCATCCAGGTGCCGACGGTGCGCATGCCACCCGAGCGTGTACGTGAGCTCGGCGAGAGCGTTGTACGTTCCGCGAAGGAGGTCGCCCAGTTTGTGCCGGTCGACCGCGCTCTGTCCCGCTGAGCCCCCTGGTCGGCGGGATTTCAGTACGTCCGCAGCCTCCACACCCGAGCCGCCAGTGTGGCCAGGTGTACCGGCTCCTGGTCGCTGAGCTGACGGATCTGCGTGCGGCACGAGAACCCGTCGGCGTGGACGACGGTGTCGCTCGAAGCCGCACGCATCGCCGGCAGCAGCTGCTGTTCGGCACAGGCTACGGACACGTCGTAGTGCCCACGCTCGAAGCCGAAATTGCCGGCCAACCCACAGCACCCCCCGTCAACGACGTTTGGGCTTATTCCCAGCGCGGACAGCACGGACCGGTCAGCGTCGAACCCGAGCTCGGCGTACTGATGGCAGTGGATTTGAGTGAGCACGTTAGCGCCTGTTGGAGCGGCCGGCAGTTCGTCCTCGGCGTTGAGCCGCTCCGCGAAGGTCTCGATGCCGGCTGCCAGCTTCGCGACGCGCGGGTCGTCGGGTAGCACCTCGGCGGCGTCGTGTTTGAGCATGGCTGTGCAGCTTGGCTCGAGTCCCACTACCGGCGTGCCGGCGTCGAGCCAGGGCTCCAGGACGTCGAGGGTTCGACGCAGGACCCGACGGGCGGTGGTGAGTTGGCCGGTGCTGTACCACGTCAACCCGCAGCACACCGGCCGCTGCGGCAGCACTACGTCGTAGCCCAACAGATCGAGCACGGCAGCGGCATCGACACCGACCTCGGGGTCGAAGTAGTTGGTAAACGTGTCGGGCAGCAGCACGACCCGCGGCCGGGCCACCACGTCACCGGCAGAACTCGGGCCACCTGCGACCCGACTACCAAGCGACTGACGCATCGTCGACCTGGCGAGTGGGGGGATGCTGCGTTCGGCAGCGACTCCGCCAGCTCGCTTGAGCAACCCGGCCAATGGTGAACGAGTGACAGCATTGACGACGCGCGGGGCTAGGGCGGCGGCCTTGAGCCAGCGTGGCAATGCTCCCATCGCGTAGTGCGATGTCGGCCTCCTGCGTCCCTCGTAGTGATGGCTGAGGAACTCCACTTTGTAGGTGGCCATGTCCACTCCCACGGGGCAGTCGGTTTTGCAACCCTTGCAACCGAGACAGAGGTCGAGTGCCTCATGCACGTCCCGCGAGCTCCAGCCGTCTTCGATGACATCGCCGGCAAGCATCTCGAACAGCAACCTGGAGCGGCCCCGGGTCGAGTGCTGCTCGTCGCGGGTGGCGCGGTAGCTCGGACACATGACCCCGCCGCTGTCGGTGATGCACTTGCCGACCCCCACGCAACGGCGGGTTGCCGAGGCCAGGTCACCGGAGTCAGCCGTCAAGGCCAATCGGGCGCGAGTCGGGATCGTTGCGGGGGCAACCACAAGCCGCAGATCTGCGTCCAGCGCTGCGGGATCGACGATGCGGCCGGGGTTCATCAGGTTGTCCGGGTCGAAGGCTGCTTTGAAGGCGCGAAAGGCCTCGATCATCCGTGGCGAGTACATCCGGGGCAACAGCTCTGCGCGGGCTTGACCGTCACCGTGCTCGCCGGATAGGGAGCCGCCGTGTGCGACGACGAGGTCGGCGGCATCCTCCATGAATTCGCGGTAGCGCTGCACCCCGGTGGCCTCGGTGAAAGGGAAGTCGATCCGTACGTGCAGGCAGCCGTCGCCGAAGTGGCCATACACCACGCCCTGCCTGCCGTGCCGGTCCATCAGCCTCTCGAACGCGCGCAGGTAGTCGCCGAGCCGGTCTGGCGGGACTGCGGCGTCCTCCCAGCCCGACCATGCCTCCGAACCGTCGGCCAACCGGGTCGCGAGGCCAGCACCCTCTTCACGGATCCGCCACAGCGCGCGCTGGGCTGCTCGTTCGGTGACGACGGTCTGACTGGCGCCGATAGACCGCGCGCGGGCCGCTACGGCCTGCGCCACCTCAGCGGCTTGGATCGCAGTCGTACCGCCTGTCTCGACATAGAGCCAGGCCATGCCGACGGGCAAAGCGGGGGTCGTTCGATCGGGGTGTCGGGCCTCCAACGCCTCGACCAGCCGGACATCGATGCCTTCCACTGTCAGCACCGGCAGGTTGAGCAGCGCGGGTACGGCATCGGCGGCCGCGACGCTGGTTGGGAAGCCCAGCACGGTCAGCGCGCGGGCGCGTGGGGCATTCACCAGGTCGACGGTGGCGCCGAGCATCGTCACGCAGGTCCCCTCGGTGCCGACGAGCGCGCGAGCCAGGTCGAAGCCGTTCTCAGGCAGCAATGCGTCGAGGCTGTAACCAGAGACGCGACGGCCGAGCTTGGGGATACCGATGCGGATGTCGTCGCCGTACTCCTCGACGATCGACCTTAGTGACCGGTGTAACTGCCCGAGACGGTCGGTGCGCGTGCAAATCGCATCGAGCTCGGACGGGGACAGCTTGCCCGCCGTGAATCGGGTGCCGTCGAGCAGCGCAGCGTCGAGCGACTGCAAGTTGTCGCCGGTTTTGCCCCAGGCCACCGAGTGCGAACCGCAAGCGTTGTTGCCGATCATCCCGCCGAGTGTGCAGCGGTTGTGCGTCGAAGGGTCGGGCCCGAACGTCAGCCCGTGCACGAAGGCCTGATCCCGCAGCTTGTCGAGCACGAGACCGGGCTCCACGACCGCCGTTCGGGTTCCCGCGTCCAGGGAACTAAGCCGGTTGAGGTAACGGGTGAAGTCGAGGATCACCGCGGTGTTGGCCGCCTGCCCGCCGATGCTGGTGCCGGCGCCGCGAGGAAGCATCGGCAGCCGGTGCCGGTGGCAGAAGGCGAGTGTCTGCTCGACATCCACGACCGAACGCGGTGCAACAACGGCCAGCGGCATATGCCGATAGTTCGAGGCATCGGTGGAGTACGTCACGCGAGCGGTCGTGCTGACGTCCACCCGTCCCTCGATCAGGGGCTGCAGCTCGGCAGCGATGTCCGCGGGCATGGATTCGACGGGGGTCTTTGGCTCAGGGGGGTTCACAAGACCTCGCGCTGCGTCTAACCTCATACCCACATAGTGGTGTTCATCCCCACATAGTGTCAATGTTGGAGCCGTCTGATGAGCCATAACCATGACAATGAGTCCGTCTTCACCTGGGGAGCGCCGCCCCTGAAGTTCGGCACGGGGGCGTTGACCGAGGTCGGTCTGGAGGTCGCTGCCACCGGTGCGACCTCCTGCCTGGTCATTACGGACCCGGGCGTGCGTGCCACCGGTATCCCTGACCAAGTGCGCGACCACGTCGCAGCAGCTGGCGTCAAGGCCGAGGTCTTCGACCGGGTAGGAGTGGAGCCGACCGACGAGAGCATCAACGAGGCCGTGAGTTTCGCGCGGGAACAGGAGCGGGACTGCTTCATCGCCGTCGGTGGTGGGTCAGCGATGGACACCGCCAAGGCTGTCAACCTGCTCACTACGCATCCGGGTGAGCTTCTCGACTATGTGACGCCGCCG
Source organism: Haloechinothrix sp. (assembly GCA_050701115.1). Classification (GTDB taxonomy): domain Bacteria; phylum Actinomycetota; class Actinomycetes; order Mycobacteriales; family Pseudonocardiaceae; genus JBOHER01. The sequence continues at coordinate 13,352 of JBOHER010000310.1, forward strand.
ATCGGGGTAGGCAAGGCGCCGACGGGTCCGTTGAAACCGCTGATCGCGGTCCCGACGACTGCGGGGACCGGCTCGGAGTCGACGACCATCTGCGTCATCGACTTCCTGGGACTGCATCTCAAGGCTGGGATCAGCCACGCGCGGCTGCGTCCCTCCTTGGCGATCATCGACCCGCTAACGACCGTGACGATGCCGTCTCAGGTCACCGCGGCAAGCGGCATGGACGTTCTTTCGCACGCGCTCGAGAGCTATACCAGCGTTCGGTTCGACGCCAAGCCGGCACCGGAGGAGCCGATGCGGCGTCCAGCATTCTGCGGCTCGAACCCGATCAGTGACGTGTGGTGCGAGATGGCGCTCGGCCTCGTCGGGCGCTACCTGCGGCGCGCCGTGATGAATGGCCGTGATCTGGAGGCGCGCTACCAAATGATGCTCGCCTCGACATACGCCGGGACCGGCTTTGGCAACGCCGGCACGCACCTGCCTCATGCCAACGCCTACCCGGTCGCGGGAGCGGTGCAGGACTACCAGGCCGAAGGCTACCCGGTGATGCCGATGGTGCCGCACGGCCAAGCCGTCTCGTCGACCGCCGCTGCGGTCTTCCGCTGGACCTATCCCGGTGACCCGTGCCGCCATCTCAGGGCCGCCGAGCTTCTCAGCGGG
>JBOHER010000311.1:0-5571 GCA_050701115.1 Haloechinothrix sp.
GCCGGAGCATGTGCGGACCTCCGCGCGACCGCGAGGCCGAACGGCGGGACGGAACCGGAACGAGCCACAGCACCCCGTCCGATGACAGGCAGGACGCGGCCAGCTCGGCACAGGCACCGGCGAGCGCGTCGCCGAGCGCCGGAGCGAGGTCACGCCTCCCCCGCTCCTTGTAGGCGAGCACCAGCCTGCGCGGCGCCCCACGGTAGGAAGCCAGCGCGTACACCGCAGGACCTGCCTTGCCGTGGGCGATCGGGTGACGCCGCACCGGCACACAGCTGAGCTCCGCGCGGCAACGGTCGCAGCAGGCCACTCCCGGTGCACCGCAACCCGCGCAACGAGGAGGTAGCAGCAGTTCGACGACGCCGCGCAGGACAGTTCGCGCTCCGTTCACGGATGCAGACTCGCACGATGCACCGACAGGTCGGCGCCGCCTCAGCCGGGGTAGAACGGTGTCGCCAGCGAAACCTGTGCTCCCTGCACCTGCGGGTGCGGACGCCACACCTCACCCGCACCTGCCGCCGTCCACAGCCCCCGGATGTCAGACGCGACCACGACCCGCCCAGGCGCAGCGGTGATGGCGGCGATCGGCGGAGTCAGGTTCGCGCTGTTGAAGCGGTCCATCCGATAGCCGTCGACGGTGACCTTGACGACCGGGCGTAACTCGGATTCCGTCGCCGCCACGATCGAGTCCTGGGACAGCCAGTCCACGTCGGCGACGTCGGTCAGTACCTCTGGCTGCAGGACCCGGGGTGCCTGCAGCGTCACCGACTCCGGCGACCGGGCGACCGTGGCCACGATCAACATCTTGTCCACAACCAACGCGGCGCGGGTACCGTCCCGGGAGAGCCGCAACGCGGTGATCGCACCGAAGCCCTCCACCTCGGTGGCGTTGACTTCCTGGGGTGTCCACGTTCCCTGTGGCGTGAGCAGGACCCGCACCACCTTCTTGCCATTCTGAACGGTCCATACCTCGTTGCTGACCTTGTTTCCGGACAGCGCGGGCCGCCAGGTCGGCCTGGTCAGTCGTTTGCCCTCGAGTTCGACGAGTTGGGCGTCCTCATCGATGGAGCCGACCCGCAACCGCACCCCGTCGTCCCGCCGCTCCACCAGCGCGAGTTGACCGCCTTCGAGCGACTGAGCCGCGGTGACCACGTCGTAAGCGCCAAATCCGGCAGGTCCGTCGATCTCCCGGCCGGTGCCGAGCGACAACAGCCGGTCGCCGACCACCGCCATGCCGGGTAGTTCGGCGCTGAGCTGTGCCGTCGCGCTGTAGGACGGCAGATCGGACGGCCGTAGCTCGGGCTGATCGGGCAGCAACGGTGCTCCGTCGGTGGTGATCCGCACCCGGCTGGTCGTCACGCCCTCCAGCGAGAACACGATCTGGGCCGCGATCCGCCGCTTGGTCTGCTCGCTGTACCCGGAAGCCCCGGCCAGCGGCACATCCAGCGCCCCGTCGGCAGCGTTGGTCACGTTGGTCACCAACTCGACCTGGTCGCCCAGCGGATTGTCCACAGCGTTTCGCAAACTCGCGGAGGGTCCGTCGAGCAACAGTGCCATCACCTTGGCGGGCAACCCAGCCTGTGGTTTGGACACCACATACCGAGGATCCGGCACCCGGACATCGCCGTCAGGCGCGAAGAAGTACAGCGGAACCTTGATGTAGTTCACTTCGAACTCGGCAGCGGTGATCATCACTTCGGCGGGCGGATCGACGATGCGCCACTGGCCATCCTGCTGACGCCGCACCCTGATCTGCTTCTCGTAGGACTGTGGCGCCGGAAAGAAGGTGCTGTCGACACCGAGCACGCCTACCTGGCGACCGGTCAGCATGACGATCCGCTCGTTCTCGCCCTCCGGCTGCTCATCGAGCGACGCCAGCACAGTGTTGAACTGATCATCGATGATCGTGATGCTCTTCGCCGGATGCCACTGCTCGCGCGACGCCTCGTCGAGGTAGAGCCGGGATTCCTCATGGTCGACCGAGCGAGCGTTGGCCTTCACGAAGGCGCGCACGATATCGGGTCCGCTCAGGTCCGCATCCGGGCCCTCGGCCTCCTCCTGTTCGAGCGGGCCGGAGACGTCCTTCACGACCTCCGGCTGAGTCTCGAGCGGAACGTTGGCACAGCCCCCCGCGGCGAGCACGACAGCGGCGACGACGGCCGGCCAACGTCCCCTGCGATACGCGGTCATCGGCCTACCTCCTCCCGGTCGCTTCCGGATTGCCCGTTCCGCGCCTCCGGTCCGGCTTCGGGCTGCCCATCGGCGGCCACCGGCGCACCCGGCTCGGCCGGGTGGTCTGCTCCAATCGGCAGGACGGGTGGATCGGGTGGCAGGCCGAGCGGGCTTTCGGTGATCGGCTTGCCCTGTTCCCGCGGCAAGGTCAGGCGGAAGCACGACCCGTGGCCCGGCATGCCCCAGGCCAGCAGCTCGCCCCCGTGCAGGCGCGCGTCCTCCTGGCTGATCGCCAGTCCCAGGCCGGTCCCCCCGGTGCGCCGGTTACGAGAAGGGTCGGCGCGCCAGAACCGGCTGAACACCAGCTCATCCTCTCCCAGGCGGAGGCCGACACCGTAGTCGCGCACCGTGATCGCGATCGCATCGTCGGTTGCCGCCAGCCGCACCTTGACCGGCAACCCTTCGCCGTGGTCGACCGCGTTTGCCACCAGATTGCGCAGAATCCGCTCCACCCTGCGCGAGTCGACATCCGCGAACACCTCGGTGTCCGGCAGGTCCAGCTGGATCGGGCTGCCCGCTTTGCCCGCTAGCACCCGCACCTGCTCGCGAACCCGCTCCACAATGGGGCGGACATCGATGTACTCGGCCGCCAACTCCTCGACGCCCGCGTCCAACCTGCTGATCTCCAACAGGTCGCCGAGTAAAGCCTCGAATCGGTCGAGTTCATCGACCAGCAGTTCGGTGGACCGGGCCAGGCCCGCGGGGAACTGTTCCCGGGACGCATGCAACACATCGGCGGCCATCCGCACGGTGGTCAACGGTGTGCGCAGCTCATGGGAAACATCGGAGGTGAACCGGCGCTGCAGCTGACCGAACTCCTCGAGCTGGCGGATCTGCACTTGGATGCTCGCCGCCATCTCGTTGTAGGACTTGGCCAACTTGGCCAGGTCGTCTTCGCCGACGACAGCGAGCCGCTTGTCCAGGTCGCCCTCGGCGAACCGGCCCGCAGCATTGGCTGCCCTGCGCACCGGCAGGACGACTTGCCGGGTGACAAGGTTGGCGATTCCGGCCAGCAGGAGCAGCAGGACCAGGCCACCGACGATCAGCGTGTTCTGCACCGTGGACACGGTGTTCTTCTCGGAGGCCAGCGGGAACAACAGATAGAGCTGCACCTGGCGGGCAGTGTTGGTGACCGGGGTACCCACGATCAAGTAGGTCTCGCCGTCCGCCGTGTGGATCTGGGTGCTCTCCAATCCCGATTCCACGAAGTCTCGCAGGCTATCGGGCACCTTGTGGAAGGTTCCCGCGTGAATCGGATCCACCAGGGCGTCGTCCGCGCCCCCGCTGGCCAGGACCGGTTCAAAGGCCCCCGCCGCCGAACCGGCTGCTTCCTGTGAGGCCGGAGAGGAACTGGTGATCTTGTTCAACGCGTTCTGCAGCCGATCGCCGAGCGTTGTCGGGTCCGCGTCGATGCCCCCGACGAGTTCGAGTTCGGCGGTGCGCAACACGGCCCGGGTCTGCGCGATCGCAGCGCGCTCCTTGGTTTCGATCAGGCGCACGGTGATCTGGTTCTGCAGCACCATGCCCAGGACGAAGACCACCGCCGAGGACAACGCCAGGGTCGACGCGGTCACCCGGAACTGCAGTGAGGTCTGCCAGAGCTCACTGATCGTCGTCAGCTGGCGCCGACAGAAGTCCGTGGCACGGCTGATCCATTCAACGGCGCGCTTCCACATCGCACCGAGCTGTTCCTTCACTCCTGCAGCCTACGGCCCGTTTCGCCTGATCACGGCGGGCCGGCAGCGCCCGATCGGCGCCGCCCGGCACAGCACACACCCGCCCGATCACGGCGGGCCGGCCTTGTAGCCCACGCCGCGAACGGTCAGCACAACCTCGGGGTGTTCGGGATCGCGCTCGACCTTGGAACGCAGGCGCTGCACGTGCACGTTCACCAGCCGGGTGTCGGCGGCGTGGCGGTATCCCCATACCTGCTCAAGCAGCACCTCCCTGGTGAACACCTGACGCGGCTTGCGGGCAAGCGCTACCAGCAGGTCGAACTCCAGCGGCGTGAGCGCGATCGGCTTGCCTTCCCGGGTGACCTCATGACCGGGTACGTCGATGGCCAGGTCGCCGATGGTCAGCGACTCGGCGGGTTCGGCCTCGGTACGGCGCAACCGCGCCCGGACCCGGGCGACCAGCTCCTTGGGTTTGAACGGCTTGACCACGTAGTCGTCGGCGCCGGATTCGAGGCCGAGCACGACGTCGACGGTGTCGCTCTTGGCGGTGAGCATGACGATGGGCACGCCGGACTCGGAGCGAATCGCCTTGCACACGTCGATCCCGTTCATGCCGGGCAGCATCAGATCGAGCAGCACAAGATCTGGTTTGAGCTCTCTCAGCGCGTGGAGCGCACGGGAACCGTCCGCCACCACGGCGGTATCGAAGCCCTCACCACGCAGCACGATGGTGAGCATTTCCGCCAGAGCCGGGTCGTCGTCGACTACGAGCACGCGTGCCTTCATGAGCACATGTTCGCACTGTCAGCCGGTGTCGCGCCGCACGACCCGTCGATCATGACCTGAATTCCCTACCGGATCGCGTGTCGGGTTAGTCCGATCGGCCGCACGCCGGGCAGAGAGTCACAGCAAACGCGCGGCCAGCGCTTCCGCGTCGACCGAACGCGAGCCGTCGACCACGTGCCATGGCGAGAGCCAGCCGCGCGCGGCGAGCTGGTCATAGACTCCTCCGCAGCGAGCCTGCAGCCCACCGTCGGACTCGTAGCTGTCTCGTGCGCGATCCGCATCGTTGCGCTCACGATGCCTTGCCCGGCCGGCGGCGACGTCCACCGGCACGCGGAGCAGGATGTGCGCATCCGGCACCGGGAGGCCGAACCGGTCCATTTCCAGCGCCCGCACCCACTCGACGAACTGCCCATCGGCGTCCTGGTGCAGCCGAGCGGCGCAGTAGGCGGCGTTGGAGGCGACATAGCGGTCGAGCAGCACGACGTCGTAGCGCTCGAGATCAGCACGAATCTCCGGTGCTGCCGCGCGCCGGTCGAGGGCGAACAGCAACGCCATACCGTTGACCGAGTCGGTGAGGTCACCCAACCTGCCGTGCAGGGCGTCCCGGGCGAGGTCGGCGTGCACATCCTGGCCGTAGCGCGGGAACGCCCGGCGGGCAACGGTCGCGCCCTTGGCGTTGAGCGCGGCGGTCAGTGCCGCCGCGAGCGTGTTCTTACCCGCGCCGTCCAACCCCTCGATGACGATCAGCTTGCCCACGGTCAGAGCCTACTGCGACGCCCGGCACCTCCATCGGGGGTGGCTGGCCGCCTGCACGTACGACAAGAGCGCGACTCAGTGGGCCGGCGTGGCGGGGCTGAAGGTGGCCTTCGGTGCATAT
>JBOHER010000312.1:0-8477 GCA_050701115.1 Haloechinothrix sp.
TGAGCTTGCGCTTGGCCCAGAACGGCCACCCCATGGTCCACACCCTCGTTGCGCCCGTCCCGGCCGCCTCCACCGGCATCGTCCGTTCGCGACCGAGGGGGATGGCGATGTCCTGGCCGTGGACCAGGATGTCGAAGAGGATGTTGCGGTAGTTGGCTGAGCCGATGAGGGACACGCCCCTTGGTGTCGGAGTGGATGTCGTGATCAGCGTGAGCCAGTGCAGGGCGCTACCAAACTGGTGCACAACGTCCACCGAAAGCAATGACCGCGACGTTGCGAACCTCGTCGCGGCCGCATGGCTCGCTCATCGGTCACCGGACCGTCTTGACCAGTTCCGCACGGAGCAGCTCCGCCAGATACGCGTACCCGCGCCGGTGGAACCCGTCGTTGAGCCCTTCCCGGGTGAGCTGCCCGAAGTCGTATATCGGCGCGTCGTCGAAGTACACCCGGACTTTCCGCAGGAACTCCAGGTAGGTGTCGGTGCCCTCGTCGTCGATGCGCTTTGCCATGCGCCACTGGACGCCGTAGCTCCACGCCAGGAACCGTGTGACGCCCTTGCTCTGGAACGCACCGTCCGAGTCCGCGCGCAGCTGCAGCAGCGTGGCGCTCCTGCCATCGGCTTGGCAGTACACCCCGAACTTCGGGCCGAACGCACCGAGCGGGACGACGCGATGCAGGTAGATCTGGACCGTGTGGAAGTAGCCGATGTCGTCCGACGCCAGGGTCCGAAGGCGGGCACGCACGACGGGCGTCTTGAGGCGACGCCCCGTGACCTCGACCCGGCACGGGATGTCGATGGCGGGGAGGATGTCGTACTTCAAGCGCTCCCAGCACACCGCCTGCGGGAGGTCGATCCCGGCCAGATCCGCGTCGCTGTACTCCATCACAGCGACCTCGCCATCCACTCGATCACCGGGCGGATGCCCTGGCCGTACTTGGCGCTGGTGTCCCGGGACATCGTTGACAACCCGTCCTTGAGCTCCTTCAGTTGCCCACCAACACCGCTGTGCCCCAGCAGCTGCCCGTAGGTCAGGTGCTGCGGCCAGATGTCCGACTTGTTCGCCATGATCGCCAGAACCCGAAGTGACTTCCGGATGTCGGAGTTCGCTTCAACAATGCTACGGAACTCGGCGAACGCGGCGGCATGTTCGGCCATCCGCGCCGGGTTCACCCCTCGCTCCTCGAGTTCCTGACCCTCCAGCGCGTGATCGAGCATGAAGATCACAGCTTTCGGCGTCAGCGACGAGAGCACCTCGCCCCAGTACTTGCGCAGCTCGACATCACCCGGCACGTCGACGGCGCGCAGCCTGACCTTGATGCCCACCACCCGGATGTCGCGCACCTTGAACCGGCCGTTTCCCACCTGGTAAGGCTCGAGCGTCTTGTCGATGTCGGCCGCTGCCGCGGCCCCGCCCTTCTCCAGGTAGGTCCACAGAGTGGTCTTGCCGACGCCGGACGCCCCGAGCGCGAGCACGCGATGCCCGTACGCCGCCTTCGATCCTTCCATGATCAGGTCGATGGCCGGACGCACCAGGGCGAGGGACCAGTGCCCGCGTTTCTTCTCCTCCGCCATCCCCGCTCCTTTGAAGGTGACCGTGGATCCCGGGATGAGATCAAGGTCGCAGCGCGAGCCCGGGTCGTTTCAGTCGTCACCTGAATGCAGGCAGGAGGGCCGGTCACTCCGCCACCGCAGCGCGCGGCGCGCGTTCGATGTCGGACCTGGCCTCTACCATGGCCGGAGTCCCCTTGTCATCGGGCGCGAAGGGCGAGTGCGTGGAGTTCGAGGACATCGAATCGCTGCGACGGAACAGCCCTGCCTGGAAGCTGCTGCGCGCGGACAACGCCCCGCTGATCCTCGGCTTCCTCGGCAAGGTGTTCGTGGCCGACAACGTCCGGTCCATCTCCAGCGGCGAACTGATCAGCAGGCTCGACGACGAGCTGTACGCGGTGAACGAGCGGGTAGGTGAAGGCAGCTTCCCCAAGTCCGCGAAGGCCTACCTGGACGACTGGTCGGCCACCGAGACGGGCTGGCTGCGCAAGTACTATCCCGCGGGGTCCGACGAGGCCCATTTCGACGCGACGCCCGCCGTGGAGAAGGCGCTCGCCTGGGTCGACTCGCTGCGGGCACGGACCTTCGTCGGCACGGAGTCCCGGCTCAACACGCTGTTCGAGCTGCTCCGGCAGATGGTGTTCGGCGCGGAAACCGATCCGGAGGTCAGGCTGGCCGAGCTGCATCGCCGTCGCGCCGAGATCGATGCCGAGATCGCCAGGGTCGCGGGCGGTGAGGTACCCCTGCTTGATCCTTCCTCGCAGCGCGACCGCTACCAGCAGTTCGCGTCGACCGCACGCGAGCTGCTCGCCGACTTCCGGGAGGTGGAGGCCAACTTCCGGACGTTGGATCGCGACCTCCGGGCCCGCATCGCGGCATGGGCAGGTGCCAAGGGCGAGCTCCTCGACGACGTGCTGGGCAACCGCAACAGCATCACCGACTCCGACCAGGGCAAGAGCTTCCAGGCGTTCTACGACTTCCTGCTCTCCAGCGACAAGCAGACCGAGCTCAGTGACCTGCTCGAGCGGGTGCAGGGCCTCGACGCGCTCGATGACGTCGACCCGAGGATGCGGCACATCCACTACGACTGGCTCGATGCTGCGGAACAGACCCAGGCCACCGTCCGGCTGCTGTCCGAGCAGCTTCGCCGGTTCCTCGACGACCAGGTGTGGCTGGAGAACCGCAGGGTGATGGACATTCTGCGCAGCATCGAGTCCACTGCCCTGAACCTGCGACACCACCGCGACCCCGACATCACCTTCGAGATCGACGGCACCGCCCCGGCCCTGGTGCTGCCCATGGAACGCCCGCTCTACACCCCCACCGAGAAAGTCCCCCTACACAGCAGCGACATCGCCGCCGCCGACGAGGACATCGACGCGTCCCTGCTGTTCGAACAGATCTACGTCGACCCCGAGCGCCTCTGCGGCGGAGTACGCCGGGTGCTACAGGGCCGGTCCCAGGTCGGCCTCGGCGAACTGCTCGAGCACCAGCCCCTCGAGCAAGGACTGGCCGAGCTGGTCACCTACCTGTCGCTGACCGACGCCACCTTCCAGGTGGTCTTCGACGAACACTCCGAGGAACGGGTGGCGTGGAACGACCCTGACGGCTCCGCGCGGGTCGCGACGATTCCCCGGGTCACCTTCAGCCGAGCGCTGACCAATCAAGGTGGAACCCCATGACCTCACCCCCGAGAACCGAGCTGGACCTGCCGCTGGTGGTGACCCACCTGATGAAAGGCGTGGTCTACCGCGACACCCACGAGAAGGTCTGGCAGCATCTCCTGCCGCTGCAGGCGCAGGTGCGCGACCACGTCGCCGTCATGGGTCTCACCGTGGTCATCGACGAGGCGGAAGGCTACGCGTTCCTGCGGTCCAAACCAGACCTCGACGATGACGACACCGCCGCGATCCCCCGGCTGATCCCGCGCCGGGCGCTGTCGTTCCACGTGAGCCTGCTGCTGGCGCTGCTGCGCAAGAAGCTCGCCGAGTTCGACGCCAACAACAGCGACACCCGGCTGATCCTCACCCGGGAGCAGATCGTGGAGATGGTGCGCACCTTCCTGCCGGAAAGCAGCAACGAGGTGCGGCTCGTCGACACCATAGACACCCAGATCAACAAGGTCATCGAGCTGGGATTCCTCCGCCGCATCAAGGGGAACGACGCGACGTACGAGGTGCGCCGGATCCTCAAGGCGTTCGTCGACGGTCAATGGCTTTCCGAGTTCGATCAACGTCTCGCCGAGTACGCGGCACAGTTCGAGAACGCAGCAGAGGAGGACTGATGAGCGATCATGGCGAAGCCCCGCTCATCGAGGCCGACCGGGTGCGGGTGTCCCGCAAGACACAGCAGGAGGACTGATGAGCGGACTGTTCAGCGCCGCCGAGTTGGGCGACGACACGGCCCGGCTCGCCGGCTACCGGCTGGATCGGCTCGAGGTCTACAACTGGGGCACCTTCGACCAACGCGTGTGGACCTTCGACCTGCACGGCACCAACGGGTTGCTGACCGGAGACATCGGCTCCGGAAAGTCGACCATCGTCGACGCCATCACCACCTTGCTGCTGCCCGCGAACCGCATCTCCTACAACAAGGCGGCAGGAGCGGAAGCCAAGGAACGAAGCCTGCGCTCGTACGTGCTCGGTTACCACAAGTCCGAGCGCAGCGAGGCAACCGGCTCGTCGAAGCCGGTCGGCTTGCGGGACCGCCGCTCGTTCTCGGTGATCCTCGGCGTGTTCACCAACCGCGGATACGACTCGACCGTCACGCTCGCGCAGGTGTTCTGGCTTCGGGACGCCAACCCGGGACAGCCGGATCGATTCTTCGTCACCGCGGACACCTCGTTGACCGTCGGCGAGGATTTCGCCGAATTCGGCGGCGACATCGGCGCCCTCAAGCGGCGCCTGCGCAAGAAAGGGGCCCGCACGCACGACAGTTTTCCCCAGTACAGCAAGGATTTCCGGCGCCGGCTGAACATCGACTCCGATCAGGCGATGGACCTGTTCCACCAGACGGTGTCGATGAAGTCCGTCGGCAACCTCAACGACTTCGTGCGCAGCCACATGCTGGAGCCCTTCGACGCCGCCGAGTGGACCCAGCGCCTGGTCTCGCACTTCGAGGATCTGACCAAGGCCCACGATGCGGTGCGCAAGGCGCAGGACCAGCTCGCGGAGCTGCGTCCACTGCTCGCCGACTGCGACAGCTACGATCGCCTTGGCGCCGAGATCCAGTCCCTCAAGAATCAGCGCGATGCCCTGCGCTTCTACTGCGCCGAGCGGAAATCGCGGCTTCTCACCGAGCACATCAGCGCCCTTACCGACGACATCGGCCGCCACGAGGAGAAGCTCAGCCAGACCAAGATCGCGCTGGAGCAGCTCCGTGGCAAGAAGGACGAACTGACCCTGCAGCGAGCCGGATTCGGCGGCGACCGGCTCAACGAGATCGAACGTCAGATTAACGAAGAGTCCGGTCAGCGCGACCGGCGGCGGGCCAGACATGGGCGCTTCCATGAGCTCCTCGGCGACGCCGCCCTGCGCCCGGCGGAAGACGCCGCACAGTTCGCCGTCCGGCAGCGGGACATCACCAACGGCGCGAGCGAGCTGGATCAGCGCCAGTCGGACCTGCAGAACCAGGCCACCGACCTCGCGGTCCTCCTCAAGGAGCTCAACGACGAGGCGAAGGAGGTCAACGCCGAGCTGCTCAGCCTGCAAAACCGCCGCAGCAACATCCCCAAGCGCAGCCTCGACCTGCGGGAGCGGCTCTGCGCCGAACTCGGCCTCGCCGAATCGGCGCTGCCCTTCGCGGGCGAGCTGATCCAGGTCCGGGCCGACTGCGCCGCGTGGGAAGGCGCGGCCGAGCGGCTGCTGCACGGATTCGGCCTGTCCCTGCTCGTTTCGAACGAGCACTACACCGCGGTGTCGGATTGGATCAACGACCATCACCTCGGCACCCGGCTGGTCTACTACCGGGTTCCCGAGCGTGCGAGTCGATCCGCCCCCGACTCGCCCATCACCGAGCGCTCGCTGCTCACCAAACTCGAGATCAAGGAGTCGCCGTTCTACGACTGGCTGGAGCGCGAGCTGTCGCACCGCGCCGACTACGAATGCGTCGAGGGGATGGACGAGTTCCGGCGCGCTGCCAAAGCCGTCACCAAGGCCGGTCAGATCAAGGGCGCGCGGGGACGCCACGAGAAGGACGATGCCCGCCGCATCGAGGACCGGCGTAACTACGTGCTCGGCTGGAGCAACCAGCAGAAGATCGACGCCCTGATCGAGGCGGCGAACCGGGTGCATCGGCAGCAGGCCGAGCTCGGCCGCAGGCACGATGCGCTGCGTCAAGACCTGGCCAAGGCGAACACCCTCAAGGAGACGTTCGCGAAGCTCGCCGAGTTCGGCTCCTACGCCGACATCGACTGGACGTCGGTGGTCAACCGCATCGCCGAACTGACCCAGGAGAAGCGGCTCCTGGAACAGGCCTCGGACAAGCTGAAACAGGTCACCAAGGAGCTGGACACCGTCGTCAGGAACATCGCGGCAGCCGAGGACGAGAAGGAAGCCCTGACCTCCGCCGTCGGCAGTCTCAAACGCGACGTGGAGTCCGCGACGGAAAGCCTGCAAGGCGCCGAAGAAGTCCTCGCGGACTCGCAATTCCCGCGGGCACGGGAATCCTTCGAGCTCATCAGCAAGCAGGTCGGCGCCCGAAAGCTGATCAAGCCGGCCGACTGTGACCGCTGCCAGACCGAGGTCGGCAGCGAGCTCACCACACTGGTCGACAAACGGACCGCGAAGCAGACCACCGTGGCCAACAAGGTGATCGCCAAGATGGGCGACTTCCGCAAGCGCTACCCCTTGGAGACCGCCGAGTTCGACGACTCGATCCTGGCCGCCGGTGAATACCGCGAGTTCCACGATCGCCTGGTCAACGACGACCTCCCCCGATTCGAGTCCGAGTTCAAGACCTACCTCAACACCAACACCATCCGGGACATCGCCGGCTTCAACTCCCAGCTGAACAAGCAGGTGGAGCTGATCAAGCGCCGCATCGACACCATCAACGACTCGCTGGCCGGGATCGACTACAACCCGGGCCGCTACATCCGGCTGGAGTTGCAGCCCACGATCAACGTCGAGATCCGCGACTTCCGCAAGGACCTGCGCGAGTGCACCAGCGGATCCCTCGGCGGCGATGACTCCGACCAGTACTCGGAGCAGAAGTTCCTGCAGGTGAAGAGGATCATCGAACGGTTCAAGGGACGCGAAGGGCAGACCGAGGCCGACCGGACGTGGACCCGCCGGGTGACGGACGTGCGCAACTGGTTCGTGTTCTCCGCCTCCGAACGGTGGCAAGCCGACGACACCGAGCACGAGAACTACACCGACTCGGGCGGGAAATCGGGCGGGCAGAAGGAAAAACTCGCCTACACCATCCTCGCGGCGTCGCTGGCCTACCAGTTCAAGCTCGACTGGGGCGCGGGGAAATCCAAGACGTTCCGATTCGTCGTGATCGACGAGGCCTTCGGCCGCGGCTCCGATGAGTCGACCCGGTTCGCGCTCGGACTGTTCCGCCGGCTCGGCCTGCAACTGCTGATCGTCACGCCGCTGCAGAAGATCCACGTGATCGAACCGTACGTGTCCGCGGTGGGCTTCGTGGACAACAAGACCGGCAGTTACTCGCGCCTGCAGAGCCTCACCATCGAGGAGTACCAGCAGCAACAACAGGCCCACGCCCGGCACAGTGGGGCGCGCACGGTGGGAGACTGACATGGCGCGGCCGCCGTGGTCGACGCGCGCCGACGTGGTGGGCAAACTCCGCCGCCGCTGGGACAACGGTGACTTCCTGAGCAGTTTCGCCTGCGGCCAAGCCTGGGTTCCCGTCGAGGTCGCCCTGCGCAGCCCCACCGCGCGCGACCTGTCCACCCGATTCGCCGAAGCGCAGACCTGGGCACGTCAGTGGCGGCAGGCCGAGCACAAGACGCTGCGGATCGAGACCAGCACGGTCGGCGGCCGGATCGTCGGGTCCAACGAGATCCCGAGCCGGGTGTGGGTCGACTCCTACGACCAACTTTGGACCCTGCTCGGTGTCACCGGCCAGGTGCGCCGCTTCACCGAACTGCTCGAGGCCACCAAGGACCGCGCGCCCCGGATCGCCGAATGGGTGATCGACAAGCCGCTCGAGGTTCTCCGCCAGCAGGAGCAATGGGCCAAGCTCGTCGAGACCGCGCTGTGGATCGACGGCCGGGCGAACAGCGACATGTACCTGCGCCAGATCGACGTACCCGGTGTGGACACCAAGTTCATCGAAGGACACCGGAAGATCCTCGCCGCCCTGCTGGACCGTCAACTCGCCGAACACCGCATCGACCTCGCCCGGCCTGTGTCGGACTTCGCCGGCCGCTACCGCTTCCGGAAGAAACCCGACTACGTGAGATTCCGGAAGCTCGGCCATGGTGCGGGATTCAGCGAACTCTCGGTGCGCATCGATGAGTTGGCCACGGCGGCGGTAGACGTCAGCACCGTCTTCGTCGTGGAGAACGAAATCACCTACCTCGCGTTTCCCCCGGTCGAGGGCGCCGCTGTGGTCTTCGGTGGCGGCTACGCGCTGTCCAGGCTCCAACCGTTGAGCTGGCTCGCGGAGCGCGAACTTGTGTACTGGGGCGACATCGACACACACGGCTTCGCCATCCTCAACCAGCTCCGGAACACGTTCGGGCACGTCCGGTCGATCCTGATGGATCGGGCCACGCTGCTGGCCCACGAAGGCCAATGGGTGAACGAACCCAGCCCGGTCAACGCCCATCTGGACCTACTGCACCCTGACGAAGCGGCGCTGTACACCGACCTCGTCGAGGACGCACTCGGGCCGGCCGTCCGCCTCGAGCAGGAACGGGTGTCCTACTCGGCGATCGAACGCGCCGTGCGGCAGCGCTGAT
>JBOHER010000313.1:0-18033 GCA_050701115.1 Haloechinothrix sp.
GATCGACCTCGCGGGCAACGACTACCTCGGCCTGGCCCGTGACAAGCGCGTGGTCGGCGCGGCGGCCGCCGCGGCCCTGCGGTGGGGTGCTGGCGCGACCGGCTCCCGGCTGGTGACCGGGTCGACCGAACTGCATGCCGAGCTGGAGCACGAGCTGGCCCGCTTCTGTGGCGCGCAGGCAGCCCTGGTGTTCTCCTCCGGCTTCACCGCCAATCTCGGTGCGGTCACCACGTTGTCCGGTAAGGACTCGGCGATCGTGACCGACGCTTACATCCATGCCTCGCTGATCGAGGGCTGTCGGCTGTCCCGCGCCGACATCGCGGCGGTCGCCCACAACGACCCGTCCGCCGTGGCGCACGCGCTGCGCACCCGGCGCCACAAGCGGGCCCTGGTGGTGACCGACTCGGTGTTTTCCGTCGACGGCGACAAGGCGGACCTTCCCCGGCTGGCATCGGTGTGCCGGGAGAACGGCGCCGCGCTGCTCATCGACGACGCACACGGTCTCGGCGTGCTCGGCGACGGCGGCCGCGGCGCGGTGCACGAGGCTGGGCTCTCCGGCCAGCCCGACGTGGTCACCACGATCACGCTGTCGAAATCCCTTGGCGCCCAGGGAGGAGCGGTACTCGGGCCGCGCCGGGTCATCCGGCACCTGACCGACACCGCACGCAGCTTCATCTTCGACACCGCGCTCGCACCGGCCAGCTCCGCGGCCGCGCTCACCGCACTCACCGTGCTCAGGGAGGAGCCGAACCGGCCTGATCGGGTGCGGGAGGTGGCGCTCCAGCTGTCCGAACGGCTGCGGATCGCCGGGCTGTCCACCAGCGACCCCGACGCCGCCGTGGTCTCGGTCAGGGCGCCCTCGCCCGACGAGGCGGTGGCGTGGGCGGCACGCTGCGCCGAGCGTTCGGTGCGGGTCGGCTGCTTCCGCCCGCCCTCGGTACCGGACGGTGTCTCCCGGCTCCGGCTGACCGCGCGCGCCGACCTGACCGATGCCGATCTGGACCGCTGCGTCGAGGTGATCACCGCGACCGCGCCCGCTCTGGCTCATTCCTGATCAGCGTGCCGGTCTGCGCATCGTGATGTGCGGGATGCCGTCCTCGTCGTACTCCGCGCCCTCCGGCGCGTAGCCGAAGCGCGCGTAGAAGCCGGTCGCGTAGGTCTGCGCCCCGAGCACCGACTCGGCGGCACCGATGTGGTCGACAACGGCTTCCATCAGACGGGCACCCGCCCCGGTGCCCCGCGCCGCGTCCGAGGTGGCCACCCGCCCCACGCGCAGCACCCCGTCCGCACCGGCAAGCACCCGCAGACACCCGGCGAGCTCGGTGTCATCCTTGCCAGGCAGCCAGAAATGCCGGGTGGTCGGCAGCAGGTCCTGACCATCCAGTTCGGGATACGGGCATTCCTGTTCGACGATGAACACGTTGACCCGCAGGCGAAGCACGTCGTAGAGCTGCGCAGCGGTGATGTCCGCGCCGGATGCCGACTCGACCTCAGTCATGGGCCATGCATAGCACAACGCCTCACCTGCAGCGGTCCGCTCACTGACGCTCGACGCGGCGCGTGAAGGCGGCGACTTCGGTGTAGACGCCGGGACGGTCGGCTCGGGCGCACCCCTCGCCGAAGGACACGATCCCGATCAGCCTGTTGCCCGCGATGAGCGGCCCGCCCGAGTCTCCCTGGCAGGCGTCCACGCCGCCCTCGCGGTAGCCCGCGCAGACCATTTCGTCCGGAATGTAGTCCTCGTAGACCGCGGCGCAGTCGGCGTCGCGCCGGATCGGCAACTTGGCGCTGCGCAGTTGGTCCGAACCCGGCTCGCGCTCGCCGGTTCGGCCCCAGCCGAACACCGTGGCCTTCCGGCCAGGGGTGTAGCGCTCAGCGTCTTCCTCGGCGGCAAGGCGGATCGTGCGGTACGGCAGTTGGTCGCGCAGCGTCAGCACGGCGATGTCCTTGCCTTCGTTGACCCGCCGGTAGTCATCGGGCACCCATACCTGCCGCACGGTGGTTTCGATCCCGTCATCGCCGCGGACGTCCTGCCTGCCTGCGACCACCCGGATCGCACTGCGCGAGATGCGCGCGACACAATGCGCGGCGGTGACCACCTTGTCCGGCGCAAACAGGGCGCCGCCGCAGTACTGCCTGCCCCTGCGGTCGGCGAGATACACCACATAGGGATGGTCGCTGATCTTGGTCGCGCTGCCACCGACGATGAACGGCTGGGCCCCGGGACGGGCCTGCGCCGAGACCGCCGACGCCGAAGCCACCCCGAGCACGCTCGCCGCGATCAGCACCCCCGCCGCGAGAATGCCCTGCACGGTCAGCGTCGCCGGGCTGCCGGCCCGAGTGGGTAGGGCGCGATGTCTGCCCTTGGGTGCACCGAACACGATGGCGACCCTATCGGCTGATACCCCGATCCACTGTCACTGAACCGAGTGGTATCGCCGGGCTGCAGGCGGCCGAGCGCGCCCACCGACCCATCACCAGCACCGCGACGACCTCGACGATGGCCAGCACCCGTTCCACCAGGCCGAGGGGCACAACCTGCCACCACGACGTACCGATCGTCAGGTGTACCGCGATGGCGAACACGACCGGCAGGAAACAGAGCAGCGCGGTGACGCCAAGGACCAGGCTGCTCCAGGCGGTCACCCGCCAAGGCCCATGCCAAAGCCACGGCCGGGCCAGCAGGATGGCCGCGGCAGGCAAGCTGAGGAACGCGAGCAGGGTGCCCGCCCAGTGCACATAGCCACCCAGGCTGGGGCCAACCGACCAGTCGTGCTTCTGGAACAGTGCCACCAACAACAAACCCGCGCACCAGGCAGCCAGTGCGTACGCCGCCGCAGACCGCTTTCGCGCGATACCCGCTGCGAGCAAGGCGGCCAGCACCGCGAGCGAACCAGCGGCGAGCAGCACCACCGCGGAATCGAAAACCCAGCGTTGCAGGCCAAGGGCATGGTGGCTGATGGTCCTTCGTCGCAGATACCAGAACGAGTCAGCCTCGTCCCGAGCGGCGATCACGTCCAAGCCGACGATCAGGATCGCCCCGAAGGCCACAGCCCACAGTCCGCACAATGCGAGCAGGTGTGCCCGGACGCGCGGGGAAAGGTGCACCCCTCCTTGTTATCACCACTAGGCACCCGCCCGTCGGCGCTGGGAATGCCTGAGACGCGCATCCGGTTGACTGCAGGTGTGGCTCACTACGACCTCGTGATCATCGGAACCGGCTCAGGCAACTCGATCCTGAACGCCCAGTTCGCCGACCGGACGGTGGCGATCGTGGAGAAGGGCACCTTCGGCGGCACCTGCCTCAATGTCGGCTGCATCCCTACCAAGATGTTCGTGCATGCGGCCGATGTCGCTCGCTCGGCCGAGACCAGCACCGAACTCGGGGTGGACGCCGAACTGCGGGGCGTGCGGTGGGCCGATATGCGCGACCGAATCTTCGGCCGGATCGACCCGATCACCGAGGGAGGCCTGGATTACCGGCGCGACCACCCCGACAACGCGAATGTGACGGTCTACCAAGGGGTTGGTCGCTTCGTGGGGCACAAGACCCTCAATGTCGCGCCGAATGACGGCGGCATACCCGAGGTGATCACCGCCGACCGGTTCGTGCTCGCAGCCGGGAGCCGCGCCACGGTGCCCGACATCCCAGGCTTGTCCGACGTCGACTACCACACCTCCGACACGATCATGAGGATCGACAAGCTGCCCGCCAGCGTGATCATCCTCGGCAGCGGGTTCGTCGCAGCGGAGTTCGCGCACGTGCTCTCCTCCTTCGGCGCCGACGTCACTATGGTCGCCCGCTCGGAAGCGCTGCTGCGCGGCCAGGACGAACACATCAGCGCCCGGTTCACCGACCTGGCCACCCAGCGTTGGGACGTCCGGCTCGGCCGATCGACGGTGGCGGCGCGACGGACGGAATCCGGAATCGCCCTGGACCTGGCCGGGAAGGAGAGCACCGAGACGGTCGAGGCCGAACTGCTGCTGATCGCCACCGGTCGCGTACCCAATGCGGACCTGCTCAACGTCGCGGCCACCGGAGTGTCCACAACCGCCGATGGATACGTCGAGGTGGACGGCTTCCAGCGCACCTCGGTCGATGGCATCTACGCGCTCGGCGACATCTGCTCGCCCCACCAGCTCAAGCACGTCGCCAACCATGAAGCCCGTGTGGTGCGACACAATCTGCTGCACCCGGAGTCCCCGACGAAGACCGACCGCAGGTTTGTGCCGCACGCGGTGTTCACCTCACCGCAGATTGCCTCTGTCGGTCTCACCGAGCAGGAGGCTCGCGAACGTGGGGTCAGCTACGTGACCGCGACGCAGAACTATGCCGACATCGCTTACGGATGGGCGATGGAGGACACGGCGGGCTTTGCCAAGCTCCTCGCTGACCCGGTGACCGGGCAACTGATCGGCGCGCACATCCTCGGTCCGCAGGCGCCCACGCTGATCCAACCGATCATCCAGGCTATGAGCTTCGGGCTGGACGCTCGGACCATGGCGCGTGGCCAGTACTGGATCCACCCGGGCATGTCCGAGCTGGTGGAGAACGCTTTGCTCAACCTGCCGCTGGCCGCCTGACTTTCTCACCGATTTCACCGGCTGAACTCGGCGAGCCGGAGTGAGGCCGCCCCGCTGGCGTACACGAAACGCGGACACGCGGGCACAGGGCGCGGACACGCGGGCACAGGGCGCGGACACGTCGCTAGGGCAGGGTGAGGATCTCTGCGCCGTCGGAGGTCACCAGGATGGTGTGCTCGAACTGGGCGGTCCACTTCTTGTCCTTGGTGGTGACCGTCCAGTCGTCGTCCCAGACGTCGTAGTCGATGGTGCCCAAGGTGATCATCGGCTCGATGGTGAACGTCATGCCTTCTTCGATCAGGGTGGTGACCGAGGGCTCCTCGTAGTGCAGCACGGTCGGCGCGGTGTGGAATGCCGGGCCCACCCCGTGTCCGGTGAAGTCCCGGACCACGCCGTACCCGAACCGCTTGGCGTAGGACTCGATGACCCGGCCGATCACGTTCAGCTGGCGCCCCGGCCGCACCGCCTTGATCGCGCGCATGGTGGCCTCCCGGGTGCGCTCGGCCAGCAGGCGCGCCTCATCGGACACTTCGCCCGCCAGGAAGGTGGCATTGGTGTCACCGTGCACACCGCCGATGTACGCCGTGACGTCGATGTTGCAGATGTCGCCGTCGGAGATCACTGTCGAGTCGGGGATGCCGTGGCAGATGACCTCGTTGAGCGAGGTGCAGCAGGACTTGGGGAAGTGCTTGTACCCGAGGGTGGACGGATACGCACCGTGGTCCAGCAGGAACTCGTGCACCACCTTGTCGACGTCGTCGGTGGCGTTGCCCGGCTTGACCGCCTTCCCGCCCTCGTCCAGCGCCTGGGCCGCGATCTTGCCTGCCACCCGCATCGCCTCGATCACCTCGGGCGTGCGCACCCCGTTGCCGGTGTCCCGCTCTGGCCCGGGCTTGTCCACATACTCGGGACGAGCGATAGACGACGGGACAGCACGACGAGGCGACTGGACGCCTGGCTTCAAGGGGGCACGCAACGGCATGACGTCCACCCTACGACGGCGGGCAGCGCCGCGTTCAGTCCATCCCGGTCAAAAACCGATGAGTGGTCTCGACCGCGGGCTTGGAGCTGCCCGCACCGACGAGTAGCACGGCGAACGCGATTTCGCCCTGGTACCCGACGAACCAGCCATGGGAGTTCGTGCCGTCGCCGAACTGCGCCGTTCCGGTCTTGCCCCGCACCGCGGGCAACGAGGCAAGCCTGCGCGCGTTGCCCTCGGTGACGACCTTGCGCATCATCGAGCGCAATGCGGTGGCGTGCTCCTCAGGTAGCGGCCGACCGAGGTCCTTGGCCTTGGTGGGCTGGCCCTCGAGCAACGTGGGCGTCGGGGTCCTGCCGTTGGCGACCGTCGCGGCGGCAAGGGCCATGCCGAAGGGGCTGGCCAGCATCCTGCCCTGACCGAAACCGTTCTCGGCCTGCTGCACGATGCTCTCCGCGGGCGGAGCCGAGCCGGTGATCGTGGTGATCCCCGGGATCTCGAAGTCAGCACCGATACCGAGGTCCCGCGCGGCGATGGTGAGCGCGTCGTCGGGCAATCCGGCCGAGAGCCGGGCGAACGTGGTGTTGCAGGACCTGGCGAACGCGGTCGGCAATGGGACCTTGCCGAGCTCGAACCGGCCCTCGTTGGGCACCAACCTGCCCTCGATGACCGTCGTCCCGGGACAGTCGAGCGTGCCGTCAGGCGCGACGGTGTCAGTGGACAGCGCGGCCAATGCCGTCGCGATCTTGAAGGTGGACCCCGGCGGGTAGCGGCCGGTCACGGCGATCGCTCCCTGTTCGTCGGCAGGCACGTTCTGCGCTACCGCGAGAATGTCGCCGGAGGAAGCCCGCAGCGCGACGATCGCGGCCGGTCCGCGGGCCTCTGCGAGAGTGCGTTCGGCGGATTCTTGCGCTCGGTAGCTCAACGTGGTGGCCACCGCGTCGCTCGGCTCGGCCGCCTCCGCGTGCAGTTCGGCCGTCTCGACGCCGGAGGCGTTCACGGCCACGATCCGCCAACCCGCCCGACCGGTGACCTGCTCCTCGACCAGCGACCGGATGCCGCGCAAGACGTGCACACCGAAGTCCGGTTTCGGCGCCAGCAGCCGCTCCCGCTTGGTGAAGCGCACCCCGGGCAGGTCGTAGATCACCGGCTTTACCCGCAGGTACTGGGCCTCACGCAGGGCTGCGACCAGATAGGAGCCCTGCTGGTCGGCCTTGCGCACCCCGTCCACGATCGACTTCTTGGTGATCGAGTCGTCGAACTGACCGAGCGCGTCGGCCAGTGTTCCTGCTACCGACCCCAGGTCATCGCCTTCCTTCGCCTCAGCCGGATACAGCAGGATCGACACGACGTTCTCCGGCGCCAGCAGCCGGCGGGAATCCCTATCCAGCACCGGGGCGAGGTCCGGCGCTTCCTCCCGCATCGCGATCGTGTGCTGGGCAGCGAGCCGCGGGTGCACGACCGATGGCGACCAATGCACCCGCCAGCCGTCATTGGTGGGATCCAGTTCCATCTCCGAGGAGTACGTCCAGGTCCTGTTGTGCGGTAGCCGCCAGGTCAGCCGGTAGGCGACCTTCGCGCCGGCCGAGTCGCCGCGCTCCTGGATCTCGCCCACCTCAGCGGCGACCGACCGCGGTTCGAGCGCACCGCGCGCGTGGTCCAAGGCCGCCTTCGCCGATTCGGGGGTGTCGGTCATCGCCGCCGCGCTCCGGGTGTCACCACTTCCGAATGCTTCGAGGAACCGCGATGCCGCCTGCTCGGGCGGCTCCGAACCGAATAGCCCGCAACCACTGGCACCCACCACGAGAACCGCGGTCAACGCTGCGCTCAGGATTGCTCGCACGCTGCCGAAGTATGCCGGAAACCAACGGGTCTATCCGCAAGCAACGCCGGTTCGGACGGTTAGAACAGCACGGTGGCGTACTCGCCGACCTGCCGGAAACCGATCTTGCGGTAGGCGGCCAGCGCAGGCGTGTTGTAGGAGTTGACGTACAGGCTGGCGATCCGGCCCATGCCGGTGACCAGCCGATTGGCCACGGCGGCCGTGCCCGTCGTCCCGACACCGCGACCACGACGATCGGGGTGCACCCACACACCCTGGATCTGACCGACGCGAGTGCTCAGCGCGCCGATCTCGGCCTTGAACACGACGTTGCCGTCCTCGAATCGGGCGAATGCCCGCCCGTTCGAGATCAACTCGGCGACGCGTGCGCGATAGTTCGCGCCACCATCACCGAGCCGGGGATCGACGCCGACCTCCTCGATGAACATCGCGACGGCGGCGGGCAGGTAACGGTCGAGCTCATGCGGATACACCCGCCGCACCGAAAGATCGGATTGCACGCAGGGCGGCCGATCGAGTGCCATCAGCGGCTGTTGCGCACGCACTTCCCTCGGCGGCCCCCACTCGCGGGCGAGTTCGTCCCACAAGCCCAGAACCTGTTCGGCAGGGCCGACAAGTGACGAGCAGATCCGAGACCGGCGAAGCGCGCGGTCGGCGAACGAGCGCCACGCCGAAGAATTACCGCACAGCGGAATGAGGTTCGGGCCGGAGAAGCACAGTCCGTGCACGCGTCCGGTGCGCGCGGGACGTGCATCCGATGCCCACACCTCTCCACCGAGACGCCACGGGTCCAGCCCCGCCGATTCGACCCGCGCGCTCACCATGCAACAGCCGACCGGATCGGCGGTGAGCACGGCTCGAACCGCCGGATAGTCCCGTTCATCAAGCAGCCGGGCACCGGCAAGCCGCAACACGAGTTAAGCGTGCCAGAAAACTGCCGGTAACGGCTAGCACTTCACCGTGCGCATACCGTGAGATCACGCGCCGCGGTAGGTGCCGAAGGTCCACAGGTTGCCCTGCCGCCGGTCTTGGACCTGGTGGAGCCGAGCATGACGGCGCCACCTCCGGCCATCGCAGTTCGGCGTGCGATGTCGCCATCGGCGTTGGGTGCGGTGAATGGCGCTTTCACCGCGTCGAACGCACTGATGGCGTCTTTCAGCTCAGCCCACACTAACGGTGGGGCTGCCCGAGCCCGCACCCTCGCCGGACTCCTCGGCTATCCGCATCGCTTCCTCGATGAGGGTCTCCACGATCTGCGCCTCGGGCACGGTCTTGATGACCTCGCCCTTGACGAAGATCTGGCCCTTGCCGTTGCCGGACGCCACACCGAGGTCGGCCTCGCGGGCCTCGCCCGGTCCGTTGACCACGCAGCCCATCACGGCGACGCGCAGCGGCACCTCCATGCCCTCCAGGCCGGCGGTGACCTCGTCGGCCAGCTTGTACACGTCGACCTGGGCGCGCCCGCAGGACGGGCAGGACACGATCTCCAGCTTGCGGGGGCGGAGGTTGAGCGACTGCAGGATCTGCGCGCCGACCTTGACCTCCTCCACCGGAGGCGCGGACAGCGAGACCCGGATGGTGTCGCCGATGCCCTCCCGGAGCAACGCGCCGAAGGCCACCGCTGATTTGATGGTGCCCTGGAACGCGGGCCCCGCCTCGGTGACGCCCAGGTGCAACGGATAGTCGCACTGCTCGGCGAGGATCTCGTAAGCCCGCACCATGACCACGGGGTCGTTGTGCTTGACCGAGATCTTGATGTCGTGGAAGTCGTGCTCGGCGAACAGGCTCGCTTCCCACAGCGCGGATTCGGCCAATGCCTCAGGTGTCGCCTTGCCGTACTTCCGCATCAGGCGCGGGTCGAGTGAACCCGCGTTGACGCCGATCCGGATCGGCGTGCCATGGTCGGCGGCCGCCTTGGCGATCTCGGCGACCTTGTCGTCGAACTTCTTGATGTTGCCCGGATTGACCCGGACCGCTGCGCAACCGGCCTCGATCGCGGCGAACACGTACTTCGGCTGGAAGTGGATGTCGGCGATCACCGGGATCTGCGACTTCGTGGCGATCGCGGGCAGGGCCTCGGCGTCGTCGGCGCTCGGGCACGCGACCCGCACGATGTCGCAGCCCGCCGCGGTGAGCTCGGCGATCTGCTGCAAGGTGGCATTGACGTCGGCGGTGACGGTGGTGGTCATCGACTGCACGGAGATCGGGTGGTCGCTTCCGACCCCCACTGGCCCGACCATGAGCTGTCGGGTCTTCCGGCGCTCGGACAGCACGGGTGGCGGGGTTGCTGGCAAACCAAGATCGACGGTCATCGAATCCTCTGCACTCGGTCGCATCGTCGACTCCACGATACCGGCGTGCACCCTCGTGAGTGGTTATGGCTGCCAGAGAAACAACTTTCACTCACGAGAGTGCGGCGGTCCACCAGGCGCCTTCCACCCACGAAGGTGCTGGCTATCAGTTGGGGAACAGCCGGATCGGGTTGACGATGTCCGCGGTCACGGTGAGCAGGACCACTGCCCCGCCGAGGAACACGATGACCATGGTCACCGCCGACAGCTTGGTGTAGTCCACCGGCCCGGCGGGCGCCTTGCCGCGCAGCTGGCGGACCTTGTCCCGTACCCGCTCGTACCAGGTGACCGCGATATGACCGCCATCGAGCGGCAGTAGCGGCAGCAGGTTGAACACGCCGACGAAGAAGTTCAGGCTGGCCAGCAGCATCAGGAAGACCCACCAGATCCCGGCCTCAACCGCCTCGCCGCCGAGCCTGCTCGCGCCGACCACGCTGACCGGGGTGTCCTGATCACGCTCCGCGCCGAAGATGGCGTCCACGACCAGCGGGATCTTCTCGGGGAACCGCAACAGGGCGTGCCAGGTGTTGGCGAACATGTCCCCGGTGAACGCCACGCTGGCCCCCACCGCCTCACCCGGGCCGTACTCGTACCTCATCGGGAAGGTGACGCCGATGGCGCCGACCTCGACGGTCTCGGGTTCCTCGCCGGCCTCGACGGCCCGCGCGTCCGGGTTGGGGCGAGTGAGCTGCGCGACGTTGACCACCAGCGGCACGATCGTGCCCTGCCGGTCGACCGCGATCGGGGTGGGGCCCTCGCGCTGCTGGATCTCGTCGGTCACTTCGTCGAAGTTCGCCATCGGCTGCCCGTCCACCGACACGATCACATCGCCGGGCAGCATGCCTGCCTGCTTGGCCGGCGCCGGATCACCCGGCCGGCAGATCGGGTCGGCCAGCGCCTCCCGGGTCTCGGCGTCCTGCACGCACTGTGACACCGAAGCCAGCTCGGCCTTGCCGCTGATGTTGGGCAGGAACATGAAGGCGGCCATCAGGTAGAGCACGATGAAGCCGACGATAAAGTGAGTGATCGAGCCGGCCGAGAGCACCACCGTGCGCTTCCAGGTGGCGTACCGCCACATCGCCCGCCGGGACTCTTCCGGCGTCACCTCGTCCAGCGCGGTCATACCGGCGATGTCGCAGAACCCGCCCAGCGGGATCGCCTTGACTCCGTATTCGGTCTCACCGCGCCGGAAGGAGAACAGCGTCGGGCCGAACCCGATGAAGTAGCGGCGAACCTTCATGCCGAACGCCTTGGCGGTCAGCATGTGCCCGGCCTCGTGCAGCGCGATGGACACACAGATGGCCAGCGCGAACAGCACTACTCCGAAAATGTAGGCGAGCACCTAGCTAGTTCCTTCCCAGCTCGGACGCACGGGCACGAGCCCATTGCTCCGCGGCGAGCACGTCGTCGATATCGCGAGGTTCGCCTTGCCATTCGTCGGCGGCGGCCACTACCTCGGAAACAGTGTCCACAATCGAGGTGAAGCTGGTGTTCTGCGCCAGGAAGGCGGCCACCGCCTCCTCGTTGGCCGCGTTGTACACCGCGGGCAGGCAGCCACCGATCTTGCCCGCGTGCCGGGCCAACGCGACCGCCGGAAAGGCCTCGCTGTCCAGCGGCTCGAACGTCCACGCCGACGCGGTGTCCCAGCGACATGGCGGAGCGGCATCGGGCACCCGGTTCGGCCAGTTCAGCGCCAGCGCGATCGGCAGCCGCATGTCCGGCGGGCTGGCCTGCGCGAGCGTGGAACCGTCGGTGAAGGTCACCATGGAATGCACGATGGACTGGGGGTGCACCACGACGTCGATTTGGTCGTAGGGCACGCCGAAAAGTAGCTGTGCCTCGATCAGCTCGAGGCTCTTGTTCACCATGGTCGCCGAATTGACGGTGACCACCGGTCCCATCGCCCAGGTCGGGTGCGCCAGCGCCTGCTCGACCGTGACGTCGGCCAGTTCGGCCCGGCTGCGCCCGCGGAACGGCCCACCGGACGCGGTCAGCACCAACCGGGCGACCTCGTCCGCCCGGCTGCCGCGCAGGGCCTGGGCCAACGCGGAGTGCTCGGAGTCCACCGGCACGATCTGGCCCGGTTTGGCCGCCTTGAGCACCAGTGGGCCGCCTGCGACCAGGGACTCCTTGTTGGCCAGCGCGAGTGTTGCGCCGGTGTCCAGCGCCCGAAGGGTCGGCGCGAGCCCCTGGGAGCCCGGCATGCCGTTGAGCACCACGTCCACCGGGACGGCGTCGATGAGGTCAACCACCGCGGCAGGCCCCGCGAAGATCCGCGGCACGCGAAAGCCCCCGGTCGAATACCCGCGTCGCTGTGCCTCGGCGTACAGCGCCAACTGCAGGTCTTCCACCGCGGTCGCCCGCACCACGGCGATCGCCGCGACGGAGTGCGCGATGGCCTGCGCGGCGAGCTGCCGCGGATTCGAGCCGCTGGCCGCGATACCGGCGATCCGGAACAGATCGCGGTTGCGTGCCGCGACGTCGAGCGCCTGCCTGCCGATCGAGCCGGTCGAGCCGAGCACGAGCACGGATCGGCGGCCGGTGGCAGCGGCGAAGGGAGTGAATGAGCTCATCGGCACCTATTCTCGCCGATGGCGAACTTGGGTGGTCGGCCAGCCGCCCAAGCCGGTATGGGATCATTTCGGCGAAGATTCGCTGATGCGCCCAGGAGGAGAGATCGTGGCGGCTACCAAGGAGCTCGAGAAGTCCGAGCCGGCGGGTAACGGCGCTGTTGATCCCCGGGACGAGCCGTCGGCCGAGTGGGGCTGGCACGGGTCCTTCCCCAACGCGGTTCAGTTCATGGGCTGGTCCATCGCGATCGTGTTGCTGGCAATGCAGATCGGCCCGCACCAGAGCAGGACCGAGGACTACTGGCTGATCGGCACCGCGCTGACCATCATTGCCGCGCTGGTCTGGGACCTACGCAGGCGTCGCACCGCCTGGCGCCGCTGATCGCTCACCGGCAGGCCCAGGCGGTCAAGAATGGGCGCAGCGCTGCTCAGGCACTGCGCTGCAGCTGCGGCAACTTCGCCAGTAGACGCTTGATCGCCCGCTGCATATCGGCTTCGTCGTGCCCGAAGTCGGACAAGTACGACCGCAGCGCCGAGATAAGCAGGGCCAGCTCATCTTCTGTGACTTCGATCACATGGTTGTCCATGCATCCACGGTAGCGCCCGTCGGTCACGTTTCGAGGGAAAGTCGTCGGCGAGTTTCCCCTCGGATGGGCGGTCTCAGCCTTCCGCCGCGAGTTGGCCGCAGCCGGCGGCGGTCGTGCGGGCTCGTTTCCAGCCGGCGCTCATCGGAACAGGGGGGCGATCTCGGTGACGACCTGGTCGAGAGGGTCGGCGCTGCGTTCGGCGCGGCAGAGGATGACGGCTCCTTCGATGGCGGCGACGGCCAGGGTGGCCAGGCGTCGGGCGCGATCGGCGGGAACGCCGTTGGCCACGAGCAGGTCGCGCAGCTTGTCGTGCCAGCACGCGAAAATCTCGCGGACCACGCCGGAGGCTTCGGGCAGGTCTTCGCGATTGTCCACGGCGAGCGCCACTACCGGGCAACCTGCCCGGTAGTCACTGTCAACAAGCAACTGCTTCCACAACCCGACGAATCGCTGCAGCGCCGTGTGCGAATCAGCGTCGTTCACCACCTGGTCGATCAACGCGCCGATGTAGTCACCGGCTTGGCGGACCGCGCTGACGATCAGCTCGTTCCGGCCGCCGGGGAAGTGGTGATACACCGAGCCACGCGGGGCCCCGCTGTGGGACAGGACGGCGTCGATGCTGACGCCGGATGGTCCTCGCTCCCGCAGCAACGCGACCGTGCTGTCCAGCATCCGCTGGCGGCTTTGCCCTGGCTTGCGTCCCATGCCCACCTCCGTCATGGTCGCGGCATAGCCTTGACTCGGAACTATATCATGTTGCATAGTTACTCATAAGTAGCTAACGGGAAAGAGCGGAGGTCGCCATGCCGATGATCGATGTCACCGTTCCGTCCGGCGCACTCGAACCTGCCGCAGCCGGACGGCTGCTGGATGAGCTCGCGACGATCCGCGGCGCCGGGAGGGTGCGCGGGACACCGAGTTCTTCCGCGAGATCACCTGGGTGTACCCGCACGAGATCGACTCGGCCCGGCCGGCCGCTCGTGGCGAACGACCCGACCCAGCAGGAGGGACACCGATGACCGAGACACACGCGGGCGGGCAGGCCGGGCAGGCGCAGTGGGGCAAGACTGCGTGCATTCTCTGCGAGTGCAACTGCGGGCTGGAGGTGCAGGTCGCCGACCGGAAGCTGGTCAAGATCCGAGGCGACAAGGAACACCCCAACTCTGCGGGCTACACCTGTGAGAAGCCGTTGCGGCTGGACAAGTACCAGAACGGGCCGCATCGCATTGACACGCCGTTGCGCCGGCGCGCCGACGGCAGCTACGAGGAGATCGACTGGGACACCGCCACCTCCGAGATCGCCGCAAAGCTCACTGCGGTACGCGACACACACGGCGGGGACAAGATCTTCTTCTACGGTGGAGGCGGCCAGGGCAACCATCTCGGCGGCGCATATGGGCGGGGGCTGATGCACGCGTTGGGCGCAACGTTCATGTCCAACGCCCTCGCGCAGGAGAAGACCGGCGAAGGCTGGGTGGATTCCGAACTGTACGGCAACCACACCACAGGGGACTTCGAACATTCCCAGGTCGCCGTCTTCATCGGCAAGAACCCCTGGCAGTCACACGGGATCGCCCGCGCCCGGCCGGTCCTGCGGGAAATAGCGAAAGACCCGGACCGGACGATGATCGTCATCGACCCCCGCAAGTCCGAGACCGCGGAGATTGCCGACATCCACCTGCGGATCAAGCCCGGAACCGACGCGTGGTGCGTGTCCGCGCTGCTGGCGACGCTGGTGGCCGAAGACCTGATCGACCACGAATGGCTCCAACACCATGCCACCGGCGTCGAGGACGTCCTCGCCGCGCTACGGCGGATCGACATCAGCGACTACAGCCGCCGGTGCGGAGTTCCCGAAGAGCTGATTCGCACGGCGGCGCGCACGATCGGGGCGGCGACCAGCATGGCCACCTACGAGGATCTCGGGGTGCAGCAGTCACCGAACAGCACCCTGGTGTCGTATCTCAACAAGCTGCTGTGGATCCTGACCGGCAACTTCGCAAAGCCCGGCGGGGTCCACATCCACTCATGGGCCTTCCCACTGGCAGGGACCTGGCACGCCGTCCCCAGCCAGCAGCACCGGGTCGCCCTGCCGCGGGCGCGCCGCATCATGGGCGTCGCCGCCATGCGGATCGGGGCGCGCCCCCTTCGCCGGGCACTGGCCACGCTCGCTCAAGGAGAGCGGTCGGGACGCGCCGCGGCGGCGTTCTCGAAGGCGACGTTGCGGGCGTTCTGCAGTGCGGTGTCCGTCCCGGCCGCACAACACATGGCCGACACACTGGGCATGCAGAACGCGCCTGCTGTCTCACCGGTCACCGGAGCGAAGATCATCAGCGGCCTGATGCCGGCTACCGCGATCACCGACGAAATCCTGACCGAGCACCCTGACCGTTTCCGGGCCATGTGGGTCGACAGTTCCAATCCCGTGCACTCGCTCGCCGATTCGGCACGCATGCGGGCGGCCTTCAAGGCACTGGAGCTCACGGTCGTCGTCGATGTGGCCTTCACCGAAACGGCCAGATGCGCCGACTACGTGCTACCGGCGAGCAGCCAGTTCGAGAAGTGGGAGGCCAGTTTCTTCACGCTCCACTTCCCGCACAACACCTTCCAACTGCGCGCCCCGTTGATGGACCCGCTGCCCGGCACCCGGCCGGAGGCCGAGATCTACACCGCGATCATCGACAAACTGGGTGTCGTCGAGCAGCGACTTCTCGATGACCTCACCGGCGCCGCGCACGCCGGACGCGAGGCTTTTGCGCTCGCGTTCTTCTCCACCGTGCAGGCACGACCCGAACTGGCCGGGATACTCCCCCACCTGCTGTACAAGACGCTGGGCCAGACCATGCCCGACGGGCGGGCCGCCACCGCCCTGGTCTGGGGAATCGCACACCTGAGCGCCATCAGTCAACCCGACGCGGTCGCCCGGGCGGGATTCACCGCCCGGGGATTCGCCCAGGGCGAGCAGCTCTTCGATGCCTTCACCACCCAACACCAGGGGGTGATGTTCACCGAAGACCGCTACGAAGACGCGTGGAACTACATCCAGCACAACGACAAACGTATCCACGCCCGCATCCCCGTCCTGCTCGACGAACTGGCCCTAATCGACAGCATCGAACCGCGCTTCACGACCGACGAGTTCCCGTTCACCCTGTCCGCCGGTGAACGTCGCTCCTTCACCGCCAACGTGATCATCAGGAACCCCGAATGGCGGCGCCGGGACAAGGCCGGGGCCCTGCGGCTGTCCCCCCAGGACGCGGAAAGGCTCGGGGTGGACCCCGGCACCACCGTCCGCGTGGTCACCGAGTCCGGGTCGGCCGAGGCCTCGGTGGAAATCAGCGACATGATGCAGCCCGGTCACATCTCGCTGCCCAACGGCTTCGGTCTGCACTACCCGGACGACGCGGGAACGGAGTCCCTGGTGGGGGTCGCCCCGAACGCGCTCACCTCGATCAGCAGGCGGGACAAGTTCTTCGGCACCCCATGGCACAAGAACGTGCCCGCCCGCATCCAAGTCCTCGACGGCACGGGAACCCAGCACGCGCAGCAAGAGCCGCAAACGTGATCAACAGGAGCAGCCAACTTCGGGTGGCCATCGCCGACGCCACTCGACACGCACGGCCGTGCGCACGGCCAGGTCGGCCGCCGGCGAACTGGTGGAAAGCCACCCGCACAGGGTGGATGTTCTTGGTCAGGCCGTAGCGGACCCGCTCCACCTCGGGCTGGAAGCTCCCGAACAGCCGGTCCCACACGATGAGGATGCCGCCGTAGTTCTTGTCGAGGTAGACGTCGTTGGAGCCGTGGTGCACGCGGTGGTGGGAGGGCGTGTTCAGCACCAGCTCAACCGGCCGTCCAAGCCGGTCGACCCGCTCGGTGTGGATGAAGAACTGGTAGACGAGGCTGATCGACTGCTGGGGCAGGATCATCCACGGCGAGAAACCGATGAACGCCAGCGGCAGCCAGTACACCACGTGGCTGGCCCAGAACACCCGGATTGTGATGGGTGCGGTGGTACCAGTAGTAGAGGAAGTCGTCGGCGAAGAAGAGCGCCACCTCGAACACGGTCGTCTCCTCAGGGTCGGGCGAGCAGGCGTTCGGCGTGGGTGCGGGCAGCGGCGCCGTCGCGAGTGCCGATGAGCCGGGCCAGCTCGAGGTGGGCGTCGCGGTCGGCGTACTCCTCCAGGAGGCCGTCGATCCGGCCGTGGCCGATCTCGACGATGCCTGCGACCAGGGTGTTGAGCCCGAGCCAGTAGGCGACGTTGTGGCAGCCGTCGACGACGGCGGTCCAGAAGGCGAGGTCGACCAGGGTCAGCTCGTCGGCGGCCACGGGCAGGACCGGGTAGGCGTCGGCGCCGAGGGCGGCGCGCATGACTGCGATGTCGTCGAGGACTTTGGCCGGAGGGACCGCCCCGCTGAAGGCGAGGGCCACGAGCGCGTCGAGCCCGCCGTGGGCCCGCCAGTCCTGCACGCGGGTCTTGCCGCCCTGGCTGATCTTGACCAGCCCGCGGACTGCTGGACCCGCTTGAGCGCCTCACGGACGGCGTGGCGGTTGACCTCGAAGCCCTCGGCCAGCTCGCGTTCGGAGGGCAGCGCGGCCCCCGGCGCGAGCCGGCCCACAGGATCTCCTCGAGCAGCGAGGCGTACACGACGTCGGAGACGGCGGCGCGTGCGACGGGAGCGATCGGCATGGCTCCAGCGTGCCCGGGGCCGAGCCGGTGCTACAGGCGCTGGCCGAGTTACCGGTGGGCAAGGCGTTCGCGTAGCCGTCTGTACCGTGGATCAAACGATCGAAACGACCGCTGTCAGCCTTCGGCGGCCAGTTGGCCGCAGGCGGCGGCGATCTCCTGGCCGCGGGTGTCCCGCACCGTGCAGGCCACTCCCCCGGCATTGACCCGCCGCACGAACTCGCGCTCCACCGGTTTCGGGCTGGCGTCCCACTTGCTGCCGGGCGTGGGGTTGAGCGGGATGACGTTGGCGTGCACCAGGTGGCCCAAATACTTGCGGAGCAGCTTCGCGAGCAGGTCGGCCCGCCACGGCTGGTCGTTGATGTCCCTGATCAGCGCGTACTCGATGGACACCCGGCGGCCCGTCTGCTCGAGGTAGTACCCTGCGGCCTCGA
>JBOHER010000314.1:0-1669 GCA_050701115.1 Haloechinothrix sp.
AGCCTCGGCTCGAAGCCGGCAATGCCGCAGACCTGTTCGAGGACGGCGCGCAGCGCGGCGTCGCTGTGCGGTGCGATCCACGGCTCGTCGGCCAGCGACCCGAGCGAAATCGCGCCTGCGCCCGCCCGCGTAGCCGGAGGCAGCGCGGCGAGCAACGGCTCGGTCACCAGGGGATCAACTCCACGCCCGGGTCGCGCACCCTGGGGAGCAGGCTCTACTCGTAGACCAGGGCGATGTCGACGAGGCCTGCCTTCAGCGCGACGATCCCGTCGTCGGTCTCGTACTCGGCGAGCAGGATCCGCAGATCCGGGTGGGCGGCGCGACACCGCACGGTCGCGCCGGGGACCAACGACACCGCCGCGGTCGGGAAGGCGGCAACCCGCAAGATGCCGCACGGTCGACGTCAGCTCCGCGACATCGGCCCGCGCACCTTCCAGTTCGGCCAGCACCCGGTCGGTGCGTGTCACCAGCACGCGGGCAGCCTCGGTCAGGATCGACCGGCGCCCGTCCCTGATGAACAGCGTTACACCGATCTCCTTTTGCAGCAGGGATAGTTGCTGGGACACCGCCGACGGGGTCAGGGAGCTGACCCGTGCGGCCGCGGCGATCGTGCCGTGCTGGGCGAGCTCACGGAGGAGCCGGAGCCTGCGTACCTCCAACATGTAGACAATCTAATGGTGCACGCAAAAATTTGACGTGGATCTAATCCATTTGCGGCTGCACTCTGGCGATGTGAGCGCAGAGGCACTGAGTACCGCACCGGCGGGCCTTTACTACCTGAGCGGCCTTGACCATCTCGGCTACTTCGCGTTCACCCTGCTGATCGTGCTTGCGCGGGGCGATCTCATCGTGGTGACGCGGGAACGGAACGCCCCACCGTCCGCGCGCAACTCCCGCACTGCAGGCACCTGACATTCGGCGACGGCACCGACCCCGCCAAGGTGGTAGCCGCGGCGCTTGCCGATGTGATCACGCCAGGAGGGTCGGTCGGGGTCGAGCACACAGTGATGTTCTTCCCGCCCATGATCTACGACCGGATCCGAGCCGCGCTGCCGGACCGGATGCTGCGGGACGCGGACCAGCTGATCACGCGCGCGATGGCGGTGAGTATCGCGGCCGCAGGCTCAGGTGTGCCCGAGCACGAGGTCGCCGCCGCGGTTCACCACGCGTGGTACACCCGAGGTGGGCAGCATCCGGGTTTAGTGCCCTCATCCGTCCACTGTGGATGCTCGATCAGGAGCACGTGTCGTGGGGGGACCGTGCCCTGGAGCCCCGATCGGGGTTGTTCATCGAGCTGTCCGGGTGTTTCCGGCGGTACCACGCCCAGCTGGACCGTCTACATTGGAGACCTGCCGGAAGGGGCGGCGGACGCGCACGCCGCGGCTCTCGCCGGGTTCGACGCGGCACATGCTGCCCTGCGCCCCGGAGTGCCGACCGGCGAGGTCTACACGACCTGGCAGCGAGCGGTCGCCGCCAGCGATGCGAGCGCTCGCTGCGTCATCACTGCGTCATCACTGCGGCTATCTGGTCGGCATCGGCTTCCCGCCAAGCTGGGTCGGCGGCGGCGAGGTACTCGGCATCCGGCCCAATGGGGACACGCTGGTCGAGCAGGGCATGACATTTCACCTGATGTCCTGAATGACCGGGCACGTCGTGTCCGACACCGTGC
>JBOHER010000315.1:0-22980 GCA_050701115.1 Haloechinothrix sp.
CTTCGGCCCGTTGCCGCGGGGGCTGAAACTCACCAGTTGTGAGCACATGCG
The DNA here is from genome assembly GCA_050701115.1 of Haloechinothrix sp. Taxonomy (GTDB): domain Bacteria; phylum Actinomycetota; class Actinomycetes; order Mycobacteriales; family Pseudonocardiaceae; genus JBOHER01. Next base: position 52 of record JBOHER010000315.1, read on the forward strand.
CCACGAGTGCCAGCGCGGTCGCAGGCAGCACGCCGGGGTTCGCGGTCAGATGCCAGTCCCTCGGTAAGGGTGTCCCTGGCAGCGGAACCTCAACCACCCTGCCCTCGTCGAGCTCGCGGGCAACCGCGTCCCGAGAGATAAGGGTGACGCCGAGCCCGGCGACCACCGATTCGCGGATCGCTGCGTTCGACCCCACGGTCAGCGTGCGTGGGGGGTGGCTCGGGTCCTGTGTTGCCAGGAACTGCTCAGTGGTTTCCCGGGTTCCTGAGCCCTTCTCGCGCAACAGCCAAGTTTGCCCTTCGACCCATTCGAGGATGTCGTGCTCGTCGGGCGCGGTGAAAGGTACCTCGGCGGCGACAATGATCAGCTCGTGGGGCCGGACGCCGAGTACCGCTACCTCCCGGCCCGGCGAGGGGCGACCACCGAGGAGAAGGTCGACCTCGTGACGGTCGAGCAGGGTGCGTACTCGTTCCCGGTTACCTACTTCCAATTTGATACCGACCTGTGGATGGCGCTGGCGGAAGCTCGCGAGCACCCGCGGCAGGATCTGCTCACCCGCCGTGGTGAGCGCAGCCATCCGCAACAGTCCGCGCTCGGGATCGGCCTCCGCGGCAGCGGCTGTACCGGCCTCGTCGAGTAGCCCGAGGATCCGCCGGATGTAGTCGGCGTAGACCACGCCCGCCTCGCTCAACCGCAGGCCACGGCCCTCCCTGCGGATGAGCTGAATGCCGAGTGATCGTTGCAAGGCGGTGACCGACGCCGACACGGCCGACTGCGTGACGAACAACTGGTCGGCGGCAGCGTGCACGGATCCGGTGTCGGCGATCGCGAGGAACGTGCGTAGCTGAGTCAGCGTCATCGTTCCCTCGGTCCTCTTCGGTGTTCTTCGCGCTCGCAGTGGATGCCTAGATCGCGGCGGCCATGGCGGCGCCGGTCTGTTCGACGTGGGCGAACTGGCGGGAGAAGTACACCAGCGGGTCGTCCGCCTCCGAGATCTGTGCGACGTTCTGCACGCTGCCGATGACGACCAGGTGGTTCGGGTAGCCATAGATGAGATCGACGGCGCACTCGAACGACGCGAGGGCGTCCTCAAGCACGGGTGAACCGGTGACCCCTGAGCTCCATCGACCGTGTCGGAAGCGATCCGGCTCCACGCCCCGGAGCCCGGCGAAGGCCTCTGCGACCGTGCGCTGCTGCCGGGAAAGGACGTTCACACAGAACCGCCTGGTACGACCCAACTGCTGGCCGATCTTGCTTCTCCTGCGAATACAGGCGACCAGCGTCGGTGGGTCCACGCTGAGTGCGCAGACCGATGTGGTGGTGAGGCCGTAGCGGGCGCCGTCGTCGTCGCCGGAGGTGACGACGGTGACTCCGCCCGCCAGGTGTTCTATGCCTTGCCGGAACTCTTGCGGCGTCCGCCAAGATTGATCAGCCAGCTCGTCGGTGCCGTGAATGCCGGGGGTGTCGGCGAAATGGCCGGGGAATGCCAGTGTGTTCGAGTCGACGAGCACGTTGTCCTCCACTGAGCTAGATCGGCAAGATGGCGTGCCGTGCGGCGAGCCACTGATCCATCAGTGTGGTCCAGCTCACCTTGGTAGGAGCATGGGGCAATCACCTACGGCCGTACCTAAATCGCTACGTAGGGGCGCGGTCGATCAGCCTCGGGAGGCGGTGTCCGTCTCCGCGGAGCGATGTTCGGCGACCCAGGCGGCGACCTGGGCGCGTGAGGAGAAGCCGAGCTTGCCGAGAATGTGTTCGACGTGCGCCTCGGCTGTGCGGCGGGCGATGACGAGCTTCGCCGCGATCGCCTTGTTACTCAGCCCGTCCGCGATCAGCTCCGCGACCTCGATCTCCCGCGGAGTCAGGGATAGACCGAGGTCCTCGGCGGCGCTCGGTTCCGGCGCCGGCTTGCGCTCCTCGAGCGCGCTGGAGATGGCCTGGCCGATCGTCATCTGACTACCGTTGCCGAACTCAGTGTCGAACGACTTGCTGCCCAGGGCGGTTCTTACCTGATCCAGGCATTGCTCGTGGTAGCGGAGCAGGTGGCGCATGCCGAAAAGGGGCGCGCCGATGCGCCGCCAGATGCTGTCGGCTCCGCCGAGCAGGCGGGCGGCCCGTTGGTGCCGCAGGTCCGCGTTGGCGGTCCAAGCCAAGATTTCTATGCAGAACGCGATGGCCCACTGTTCGTTGAACTCGCGGGCCAGTCGCAGACCGTCGCGTCCCGATGCCGCGGCCCGCGCGCTATCGCCGAGTTGCCAGGCGACCAGGCCCAGATCCCACAACATGTAGGACTTCAGCCAGCGCTCGCCGTGCGAGTCGCACAGTGCCAGCGCCTCCTCGCAGAGCGCGGCTGCCCGCCGCAGGTCGTGCAGCAGCGCGGTCACAGCGACCAGATAGAAGCAGTCGTCGAGGATCCCGATCGGCTGGTCGCAGGCTCGGTGCCTGCGCAGCCCGTCCTCCAGGTGCGACCGTGCGCCCGCCAGATCGCCCTCGGACATGGCCACCATTCCCAAGAGCTGAACAGCCCAGGCCGCGTTACCGGCATCCTCATGTTGCTCCGCGTGGCGTTGACAGTCGACGATCATCGGCTTGGCCGCTGCGATGTCCTCCTGGATCACGCACAGGTAGGCGGCGACCCAGAGCGCCCTGGCCCGCCAGCTGCTCGATCGGGGTTCGAGCGCGAGCCCGCGCTCGAGCCAACGGCGACCCTCACTGGTCAGGCCGGTGGCGATCCAGAAGAACCACAGCGCGCCGCCGATCTTCAAGCCCGCTGCGGCCTGTCCAGGCTCGGTGAAGCAGAACTCGAGCGCCGCGCGCAGATTGCTGTGCTCGCGCAGCAGTCGGTCCAGCCAGCGCTCCTGCTCAGGGCTGAGCCACTCCGCCCAGGCCTGCTCGACCACGCGCTCGAAGTAGTCACGGTGGCGCTCCCTGATCGCCCACTCCTGGTCGGATTCGCGTAGCCGTTCGTATCCGTACTGCCGAATCGTCTCCAGCAGCCGGTAGCGCACCCGCCCCCCGTGTTCCTCTGCGATCACGATCGACTTGTCGACCAGCGCCGCAAGCAGGTCCATGAGCGCGTATTCGCCGATGTCGCCTCCCGCGCAGACCGCTTCGGCCGCGTGCAGGTCGAACCCGCCGGAAAACACCGAGAGGCGTGCCCACAGCGCTCGCTCTTCGTCTGAGCACAGATCGCTGCTCCAGTCGATCAGCGCACGCAGCGTCTGGTGCCGGGGTAACGCTCCTGGACTCCCGCCGGTGAGCAGGCGGTAGCGATCTTCGAGCCGCTCCAGGATTTCGTCGATCGACAGTGCCCGCAGCCGGACTGCCGTCAGCTCGATCGCCAACGGGAGCCCGTCCAGCCGTTGGCAAACCTTGACCACCGTCTCGAAGTTGTCGTTGGTCAGGGCGAACATCGGTTGCACCGCGACCGCGCGGTCGACGAACAGTCCCACGGCTTCGTACTGGCTCAGCGCCTCCAGCGGCGGCAGCCGGTCGGTGTCCGGGACCGACAGGGTCGGCACCTGGAAGGTGTGCTCACCAGTCAGGCCAAGAGCTTGCCTGCTGGTCGCCAGGATCCGCAGCCCAGGAGCCGACCGCAGCACCGTGTCAGCGAGCACAGCACAGGCGTTTCGCAGGTGCTCACAGTTGTCCAGCACCAGCAGTAGCTGCTTGTCGCGCAGGTATCCCGCCAGCGCCGGTGTCGGCCACCTCGCGGTGCGGTCGTGGACGCCGAGGGCGCTGGCGATGGTCTGCGTGAGCAGTGCCTGATCCTCCAAGGCCGCCAGCTCAACGAACCAGACACCGTCCGGGAATGCCCGGTGCAGGTCGGCGGCGACGCGCAAGGACAGCCGGGTCTTACCCGCACCGCCGACACCGGTCAGCGTGACCAGCCGAGATGCGGACAACATCCGTTTGATATCAGCGACCTCGCGTCGGCGCCCGACGAAGCTCGTCAGTTCGGACGGGAGGTGGCCCGCGCGGCGCGGCGAAGTCGTTGCGGGCATAGCGCTTGCGATCGTAATGGCGGTCACAGTGCCGAGCAAGGGGACCAGCACCTACGTGGGCAGCCGGTCGTCGACGCAGAGGTCGATCGCCTCCTGGATGCGAGCGGCCGGGATCTGGGCGATCTCGTGCGTCTTGCGGACCGCGTCCTCGTTGGGTGCGGCGAACAGGCAGAGCCACCGGTGCGCAGCCGGTACGTAGGTACTGCGCAGGCATCGCACCGGCTCGCCTTCGGCGGTCAGCCGTCGGCCTGCTTCCTCGAGCGCACGCTGTGCGGCGCGGAGGTCCTCCAGGCTGACAGCGGGTAGCACCCAGTCGACGAGGAAGAACTTGTGTTCACTGTCCAGGAACATCGGGCCACCCGAGACCGGCGTGGATCTGGCGCATCTCGATCACTCCCTGTTCTGTGTGTCTCACCGGTGTACGTGAACCAGTTTGTCCGGGCTCAGCCGGAGGCGGCAGGGGAGGATTCCCCACCGCCGTACGTAACTTGCGCGGGGTCGGGCAGGGCGATGCGGTGTTGGCCGGTGTAGATGTTCATCGAGCTGCCTCGGACGAAGCCGATGAGGGTCATGCCCGCTTCGGTGGCCAGGTCAACCGCGAGGGAGGATGGCGCTGAAACCGCTGAGAGTGTGGCGATGCCCGCCATCAGCGCTTTCTGGGTGAGTTCGAAGGACACTCGTCCGCTGACCTGCAGGACGCAGCCGCGGAGTGGGAGCCGGTCTTCTTTGAGCGCCCAGCCGATGACCTTGTCGACGGCGTTGTGCCTGCCGACGTCCTCCCGCAGGCACAGCAGTCGCCCCTCGCTGGTGAACAGTCCCGCGGCGTGCAGCCCACCGGTGCGGTCGAACACCGACTGGCCTGCCCGTAACCGGTCGGGCAGTGCCGAGATCAGCGACGCGTCGACGACGGCATCGTCGTCGGCTACCGTCCATCGCTCGGCGGTTCGGATGGCGTCCAGGCTGGCTTTCCCGCAGATTCCGCAGGAGCTGGTGGTGTAGAAGGCGCGTTCGATGGAGGGATCCGGTGGTGCGACGCCGGGCGCCAGCGTGACGTCGATGGTGTTGTAGTTCGGGTCCGGGCCGGTTCCGGTGCAGTAGCGGGCGGCGACGACATCCGAAGGGCTCCCGATCACGCCCTCGGAGAGCAGGAAGCCCACTGCCAGGTCGACATCGCGGCCCGGGGTTCGCATGGTCACGGCCAGCGTACGGCCACCGACCCGGATTTCCAGGGGTTCTTCGACCACCAGCACATCCGGCCGGGCGGAATGCCTGCCCGCGTTGAGGCGCACAATTCGGCGACGCTGCGTGATACGGCCCAGCGTGGTCATCGCAGCGCCGCGGTGAGCGTGTTGCGCAGCAGCATGGCGATGGTCATCGGACCCACGCCGCCGGGCACCGGCGTGATGGCCCCCGCGACGTCGCGCACGGCCTGGTGGTCGACGTCTCCGCACAAGCCGTCCTCGGTGCGGTGGATACCCACGTCGATGACGGTCGCACCGGCCTTGATGGCGTCGGCTCCGATGAGCCGGGGAACGCCAGCGGCGGCGACGAGGATGTCGGCGCGCCCGCAGACCGCGGCCAGGTCACGGGTGCGGGAGTGGCAGATGGTGACCGTGGCGTTGCGCTGCAGCAAGAGCTGCGCTTGGGGCTTGCCGACCAGCTCGGAGCGCCCGACGATGACGGCTTCGGCGCCTTCGATCGGCACCTGATAGGCGTCGAGAAGCTCGATCACTCCGGAGGGAGTGCACGGACGCAATCCTGGGTGGCCTTGGGCGAGTCGCCCCGCGCTGATCTCGGTGAGCCCGTCGACGTCCTTGTCCGGGTCGATGCGGGCGAGCAGAGCCCTCGAATCGAGGTGCCGCGGGAGCGGCAGCTGAAGCAGGATGCCGGTGACCGCGGGGTCGGCGTTGAGCTCATCGATGACCGCGGCCAGCGTGTCCTGGGAGATATCGCCGGGAAGGTGCTGGTGCAGGTCGAGCATGCCCGCCTGCACGCACTGCTTTCGCTTACTGCTCACATAGATCGCCGACGCCGGGTCCTCGCCGACCAGCACCGTCGCCAGCCCCGGCGGAACCGCCAGACCCGCGACCTCACGCGCGACGAGCTCCCGAACCGAACGAGCCACCGCCCTGCCATCGATCACCGTTGCGCTCACGTCAACCTCCACGTCGTTACACCCTGGACATACCCCCACACCCTCGATACTATCCACTCACAGTGAACAATGTCTCATCATAGGAAAACAAGGGAATGCGGCTAACAGGAGAGTGAGATGGCTTCACGCGTTGCTGTCGTCGGCGCCGGACCCAGTGGCCTCGCGCAACTGCACGCCTTTGAGGAGGCGCGCGCCCAGGGCGCCGATGTACCGGAGATCGTGTGTTTCGAGAAGCAGAGTGACTGGGGAGGGTTGTGGAACTACACCTGGCGCACCGGGCTGGATGAGCATGGTGGCCCGGTGCACGGCAGCATGTACCGATATCTGTGGTCGAACGGCCCCAAGGAATGCCTTGAGTTCGCCGACTACACCTTCGACGAACACTTCGGGCAGCCGATCCCGTCGTTCCCGCCGCGCGAGGTGCTCTACGACTACATCACCGGGCGTGCGAAGAAGAACAACGTCCGCCAGTTCATCGAGTTCGATACCGCCGTCCGGTGGATCTCCTACGACCAGGACAAGGACACGTTCACGCTGACCGTCGAGACGCTGCAGAATCGGCAGACGCGGACCGAAGAGTTCGACTATGTCATCGTGGGCACCGGGCACTTCTCCACGCCGAACATGCCCTCCTACGAAGGTTTCGAGCAGTTCCCGGGTCGGATCATGCACTCGCACGACTTCCGGGACGCCGGGGAGTTCGCGGGTAAGAACCTGTTGGTCATCGGGAGCAGCTACTCCGCGGAAGATATCGCGCTGCAGTCCAAGAAGTACGGCGCTTACTCGGTCACCATCTCCTACCGCAGCAACCCGATGGGCTTTGGGTGGCCGGAGGGGATCCAGGAGGTGCCGCTGCTGACCAAGGTGGACGGCAACACCGCGCACTTCGCCGACGGCACGACGCAGCGGGTGGACGCGATCGTGCTGTGCACCGGTTATCAGCACTCGCTCGGCTTCATCGCCGACGACCTGCGGTTGCGCACCTCCAACGTGCTCTATACGGAGAACCTGTACAAGGGCATCTTCTGGATCGACAACCCCAAGATGATGTACCTGGCGATGCAGGACCAGTACTACACGTTCACCATGTTCGACGGACAGGCCTGGTACGCCCGCGACTACGTGCTCGGCCGCATCTCGCTACCGTCGCGCAAGCACATGGTCGCCGACATCGAGGAATGGCGCACCCGCCTTGCCGCGTGCACGAGCCCGTTCGAGGAGATCGACTTCCAGGCCGACTACATGGCAGAGCTGTACAAGGAAATCGACTACCCCGCCTACGACCTGGACCTCACCCGGGAGCACTTCAGAACGTGGGAACACCACAAGGACGAAAGCATTACCGGATACCGTGATCGCGCGTTCACCTCGCCGTGCACCGGAACCCAGGCACCGCTGCACCACACCCCATGGTGGCAAGAACTCGACGATTCGATGTCCACCTTCCTCAACGACGGCAAATAACGACCTCCGGGCTGCCCGTTGCCCACCCGGTATTGGTGGGCAACAGGCAGCCTTGCGTCGTGGGGTGGTGTGAGCTCACCCGGAGCCGCTCGGTCGACGATCCTGTCGGTCAGTGTGTGCGCGCGACATATGCGGTTCAGTCCACACTAGCGCGCCGTTGTGGTTAGCGCGGGTGTCCGGACTGGCTGGGTCCGCGTGTCCCGATAACTTGAGTGCCGAGCGGACCCAGTCCGCACTTGATCGCTATCTAGTGAGTCGCGATGTAGTGGATCATGTGTACGTCCTCGATGATCAGCATCGTGTCCACTACGACGAGCACCGCAATCGCGATGGCGACGCCCACGAAATCTTCCGGGAAGATCCGGTTCAGCTCCGCTTGTGCTGCTTGAAGCGAGGCGTGCAAGCTTCCGGCATCCGACTCGCCGGATTCTTGGATCGACTTGACCACACCATGGAGAGTGTCGTCTCGGAAGATCGTCTCCATCGATGCCTCAGCCGCGGCGAGGACTCGGTCTCCGTCTCGGAGCAAAGACCTCAAGCGAGCGAAACAGTGCGGTGACTGAACGTGGCTTCGAATTTGGCTCCACAACAGCGGTTCGAGTACATTGTCGCCGACCGACTTGAACCGCTCTTCGAGCAGCGAGAAGGCTTTCTCCATCTTCGAGTCGAGTTCCCTCAGATGCTCAAGGTCGTTGACAAGCTGACGGAGCCCATTCCCAGGAGCCAGCGGTAGCAACAGAGACGCCACCCGTTCCTCCACCGAAGCAGCCTTGTCTAGGTACTCAGGAAAGGTGGGATGAAAGATTGGTCCCCAAGGGGGCCACGGGAGGCTGTCCGGCCACCACGGCGGAGGACGACCAGAAGGTTCGTACGGGTCAGGGTAATAAACCATTGCAACTTCCTCCTCGATCTGATGGGTCTTTCGCATCGCTGGAGACCCCTTGAGACAGTCAGAGGGTGCATCGGGGCAGTCAAGGTAAGTTCCAGGTCCGGTAAAGGTCGTATCCACCGCAGGAGCCGTGACGCCATGGCCGCCCAGGCCGAGTTGGAGGCGCTGGCGCTGCGCTGGTGTCAAATAACCAGATGGGAGGCGGCCGTGACCGATCCGTCGCTTGGTGAGCTGGAAGAGCAGCGGGCGCGGCTGTACGCCCGGTTGGCCGGTACCGGTGATTTTCGCCGCGGCAGCGTGATTGAGAACTATCGCCGCTGTGGTAAGCCGAACTGCGCGTGCGCGCAGCCGGATCACCCGGGGCACGGGCCGCGGTATCTGTCGAAGCCACCCAGATCGTGGACCTCTACCACGCCCGCTGCCAACAAGCCAGCGACCGCTGGGACCAGATCTGGACACACCCCCACAACCAGACCCTCACCGCCCTCACCGCCTGACCGAGCTCTTCAGCAAGATCAAACCCTGCTCCCTACAGATCTGTCGCACACCCCGCTCGAACACGAGATCGCCGAAATGTCAGTGCCACATGTCATGATCAGAACGTGACCGCAGCCTGGTGATCACACTCGGGCCGCCACTGAAGTTCCACGGAACTCGGGACATCCTCACGTAGCGCGTCCGCGGACAGTGCTTGGTGGGCAATCGTCTTGGTGCTGAAGGAAATCACCCGCATCGCTAGCTCCAGGGGAACGGAGAGTTACTCGTGGGGTGCAGTTTGCCGGTGGCGTAACGGGAGAAGCGGAACGGCTCGAGGAGAGCCTGCGGTGTGCCGGTCAGCTCCTGTGCCACCAGCGCCCCGATCCCGAGCATCTTGTAGCCGTGGTTGGCATCAGCAATCACGTACGCGTTCTGCCGGAACGTGTCGAAGACCGGGAAGCTGTCCGGGGTGAAGGCACCGATGCCGCCGGAAGGCTCCTCGCGGTACAGGTGGCGCTTGCCTTCGAATCGCTTCTGGCAGTGCGCCAGGGCGGAGGTCCACATGCGGATGAAGTCCTCACCCACGGTGAACTCCGGGCTATCCGGGCCGTAGGGGTCGACAGCGATCTCGTGCGCCGGGCGGTCGAGCCGGTGCGGCGAGGCGCCACCTTGCACCCCACCGAAGGAGAAGTCCGGCTTGTAGTAGATCCCCCACATCTGATCGGTGATCAGGCTGCCATCGATGTCGTCGTAGAGCGGCTGGTCGGAATCGACATGCACGACAGGAGGAAGCTGGCCGCGATTGTCGGTGAACTCATGCGGGTCGACACCGAGCGTGCCTTCCTGCAGTGCCCAGTAGGTCCACATCGGAGTGTCCGGATGGACGGTTCCGTCCGGACCGGTCACCGGGATGTGGCTCGGCAGATCGAGCATGGCCCACATATCGCGTACCCAGGGGCCGGCCGCGACAACGAGCTGCTCGCAGGCGATATCCCCGTCATCCGTCTGTACCGCGGTCACGGCTCCCGAATCGAGGGACAGTCCGGTGACGGTAAGACCCGTCCGGATCCGGACGCCTTCCGCGACGGCTTTGGCCGCCAGACCTCGCATCGAGGCGACATTGTTGGCGTATCCGCCCCGCTTCTCGTGGAGTACCACGGAGATTCCGGGTGCCCGCCAGTCGGAGAACATCGCGGTCAGGTAGGCGCGGCAATCGTCAACACCGTCGATGAGCGCGGAGTCGTAACCGATCGCCTGTTGCTCGGTGTAGATCTGTCCGACGTCGGCGCGCATGGCTTCCGGGGCGATCTGCAGGTAACCGACTGGATGGTAGGAGAACGCCTCCGGGTCCGACTCCCATACCTCGACCGAATGAGCCATGAGTTCGCGCATCGCGGGCTGGAAGTAGTTGTTCCGAATCACCCCGCAGGCGACGCCGGATGCTCCCGCTGCGATTCCGCCCTTGTCGATGACCAGGATGTCCTTGCCGTCGCCCTTGCCGCTTGCCTTCAGGCGGCGGGCGAGGTGCCAGGCGGTGGACAGTCCGTGAATGCCCGCGCCGATGATCACGTACCGAGCGTGCTGTTGACCCATGGTGCTCACCTCTGTGGATGGACTGGTTGTAGGGTTTCCTGTAGTATTGCCTTCACGGCGATACCATTGCCGTTCTGGATATGAGTCTACCTAGCTTGCGGCGGGTAGGCCAGCGGTTCTTCGGTGAGGATGTGCGGTATGCGGTTGGTTCGCAGACCCCTGCGGTCACCGGCGACGCCCGGGCAGGCGCTGCTGCTGCTGGATGAGCGAGCCCGCCACTATGGGCTGCCCGCTCCCGCCGCGTTGACCGGGGACTGGTTCGAATCGCGTGCGGTGTTGGTTCCCTCGGTGCGTGTCCAGCCGGTCGGCGGCATCCCGGAGGCGTTCGCGGTGCCCGCACGACTGCCGCGGATCGAGGGCGCGGCACCGGGCGCAGGCGATGGCGCGGTTGGTGGAGGGTGGATCGGCTACCTCGGCTACGGTCTGACCGATCCGTTCGCGCGGCCGAGTCCGTTGCCGAACGCGGCATGGGGCTGGGCTGATCACGTGCTCCGGCTCGATGCCGGTGGCCAATGGTGGTTCGAAGCCATCGTGCCACCGGGCTGCCCGGATCCCGACGACCTTGCCGATGACTTGGCTGCCGTCCTCGACAAGGTGCCCGACGTAGGCGCGGCCGGTTGGACGCCCGGGCGACTGTGGCGGTCCAACGCCAGCACCCACACCGCCTCGGTGCGCCGCTGCATCAAAGCGATTGAAGCGGGCGAGCTGTTCCAGGCCAATATCTGCACCAGATTCCACGGCACATTCGATGGCGCGCCCGCTGAGTTGTTCGCCGAGGGAACGCGCACGTTGCGACCGCGGCGTGCGGCATACCTCGCGGGGAAGTGGGGTGCTATCGCATCGCTTTCTCCCGAACTCTTCCTCGCCAGGAAACAAGATCGGGTGTGGTCAACGCCGATCAAAGGTACCCTGCCCCGCCGCGGCCCGGCCGACGACCGTAACGCGGAGCGGCTGCGCCGGTCCGAGAAAGACGTCGCGGAGAACGTGATGATCACCGATCTGGTACGCAATGACCTCGGCAGGGTCAGCGAGGTTGGCAGTGTGACCGTGCCGGAGTTGCTCGCCGTGACCGAGGCACCCGGGGTATGGCACCTCCAGTCCACTGTGGAGAGCCGGTTGGCAGCGGGCATCGATGACTCCGGCCTGCTGCATGCCACGTTTCCGCCGGGTTCGGTGACCGGTGCGCCCAAGCTGCGGGCACTCGAGCTGATCGCAGAGCTGGAGATGGAGGCGCGCGGCGTGTACTGCGGTGCGATCGGACTGGCATCCCCGATCGCAGGACTGGAGCTCAATGTCGCCATCCGCACGTTCGAACTGCATGAGGCGGCCGACGGTGGCTATGCGATCGCGCTCGGGGTCGGTGGCGGGATCACCGGCTCATCGGATCCCGAACTGGAATGGCAGGAATGCCTGCACAAGGCGGCCCCGCTCGAGGCGTTGCTGGCGCGGGCGGGCGCGTCTGTAGAGCAACGGTATGTCCAGAAGGGAGCGTACAGTGCCGCGGACGGGTAAGCCGGCGGTTCGTCAGGTTGAGGCGGTGCAACGAGCGATAGCGGTGCTCGACGTGCTCGCCGACGACGGAGTCGACGTCGGCACCAATGAGATCGCACGACGCGCAGGCATCAATGTGAGTAGTGTGTCTCGCTTGCTCGCCACCCTGGTTGAAGGCGGGCTTGTGCAGCACATTCCGTCCACCGGGCGCTACCGGCTGGGGATCCGCATTTTGCAGCTGGCGCGGGTTGCCCGAGAAAACCTCGACATCCGTGCCGTGGTCCGTCCGTACCTCGATGAACTCACCGAGCTCACTGGTGAGACGGCGACCCTCTCGTTGCCGGGTGAGCAAGAGGTGCTGACCATTGACTTCGCGCAGAGCGAGGCGTCGGTGCGCAGCGTCGCCGCGATCGGCAGGAACAGCGTCGCGCATGCCACCGCGGTCGGCAAAGTATTCCTGGCATGGGGAGGAAGGCTGCCCGACACCGACCTCGTCGCCTTCACCAAGAAGACGATCACTGATCGCGTTACGCTTGCCGACGAAGTCGGGCGGGTGCGTGAACGAGGGTGGGCCCGTGCCGTCGGCGAGCGTGAGTCCGAGCTGAACGGGGTCGCCGTGCCGGTGCTCGATTCTGCCGAGCGGCTCGTCGCGATCCTCGGTGTTCAGGGGCCTGCGGCCAGGTTCACCCAGAAGGCGATGCGCGGCGCGGTGGAGCTGTTGTCCGACCGCGCCACGCTGATCGCCTCGATCCGGTAGCAGTGTGGGGCGAGCCCACTAGGAACGTGGCCGCAGCTTTTCCGGGTCATAGAACGGGAAGCGCACTACCTGGGCCGGGATCCGCTTGCGGTGGCCATCGAGCTTGCCGACCTCGACCTCGGTGCCGATCTCGGCGTACTGGACCGCGATCCGGCACAGCGCGATGTTCTTGCGCAGTATCGGTGAGCGGGTCGCGCTGGTGATCACACCGATCTGCGAGCGCCCGACGTGCACGCAGTCACCGTGCGAAGCAGGCTCGTTGCCTGCCAGTTCGAGTCCCACGAGCGTGCGTTGCGGGTTCGCCTTACGGGAGACCAGCGCGTCCCGGCCGACGAAGTCATCCTCCTTTGTCTTGAGCGGCACGGTGAATCCGATGCCCGCTTCGAACGGGTCGGTCTGGTCGCAGAAGTCATAACCCGCGAAGACAAGTCCGGCTTCTATGCGCAGGATGTCCAGCGCATCAAGGCCGAGTGGGAGCATGCCGTGCGGCCTACCCGCTTCCCAGACCGCGTCCCACAACGCGGGGCCGTCCTTCGGGTGCACCCACAGCTCGTAGCCGAGCTCGCCCGAGTACCCGGTGCGGGACACCATGAGCGGGATTCCGTTGTGGTCGCCGATCCGGCCGATGGCGAACCGGAACCAGGTGAGGTCGGTGAAGTTCGGCTGGGTCGGTGGTGTCCAGATGAGCTCGCTCAGCAGTTCGCGGCTGGCAGGTCCCTGCACCGCGATGTTGTGCAGCTGGTCGGTGGAATCCTTGACCCACACGCGATCGAGCCCTAATCGCTCGGCTTGCTTGCGCAGCCAGATCCCGTCGTACTCGTCACCACCGACGAACCTGAAGTTGGTGTCGCCGAGCCGGAAGACCGTGCAGTCGTCGATCATTCCGCCGGTTTCGTTGCACATCGCGGAATAGACGACCTGGCCATGCGAGAGCTTACGGATATTGCGGGTTGCACAGGCCTGCAGCAAGGACTCGGCGTCCGGGCCGAGCACCTCGAACTTGCGCAGTGGCGAGAGGTCCATGACCGCGGCGCTTTCCCGGCAGGCCCAGTACTCGTCGAGTGCGCCGTGGTTGTCGAAACTGGTCGGAAGCCAGTAGCCGCGATATTCGGTCATTTGCCGGGTCAGGCCGGATATCCGTGGACTGAACGCGGTTTCCTTGGTCAACTTCGCCTCGGACTCGGGCGTGACACGGTGAGCGATGGCCATGGAGAATTTCCGTTTCGCATCGTAGACACGGACGTGGATATCTGTCGGCAGCCAGGCGTTGGACGGGTCGATGTCGTCCGGACACGCCGAAGACGCGCAGACCAGATCAGTCATCGCCCGCATGAGCACGTAATCGCCGGGCCGCGACCAGGGTTCGTCGAACACCAGCAGGTTCGAGTCGTCGAAAGCCGTGTTGTAGAACAGGTTCAACGCGGGCCAGCCCTTCCGCGGAGCGATGCCGTACGGGTCGAGCTGGCGGTTGAAGTTGTCCGTGCAGTTGATGTGGCCCGGATAGCCCATGTCCTCGTAGTACTTCGCGTTGCACGCGAGCCCAAAGGTGTCATGCCTGCCGACCGTGTCCCGGATGACCTCGACAAGGGGCTGAGCATCGGCGTCGTAGAACTTCCCGAACAGCCCTGGCTGGGGGTAGGCGTTGCCCATGAAGTACCGGGTGGTCGTCGAGTCAAGTCCGCGCTCGAGTCCGGCGTCGAGCCGATGTTCCCCGAAGGCAAGGAAATCCGAGCACTGCCTGCCCGCCACGTCGATGATCTGGATGTACTGGCCTTCCTTGACCTGGTAGCCGCGCGCGGTGGCCGCATCGATGCGCATGTCCAGTATCGGTTCGGCCAGTGGCGCCGGTAACCGCGGTTCCCGTTCCCGCCGGGGGTTGGCTCGACGTAGTTCGAGCAGTAGATCGGACGGTGGGTTCGCCGCGTCGTCTTCGACACTCATCACGCGCGCGGGAGCGGCGATCAGGACCCAGGCCTGCTCGCCGGCGGTGAAAGTTTCGCTCGCGCCTGCCTGCGACCACTCGCCGAACAGTCGAGCGGCAACCGCCTGCTGGGGGTCGAACCCTCCTGCTGCGAGTACGGCGAGCACGTCGGCTCGTCCATCGTCCGATTCCGCTGTGCACAACGAGCGCAATGTGCTCGCCGGTGCGTCGGCGGTCATGCCGAGTGCCGAGCCGTTGCCGCCGCCCGCCGAGAGCACGGTCAGCTCCGCGGTCTGCCTGCCCGCGCGGTCGATGACGCTCAGCCGGTCACCGCGATCCAGTTGGACAGCGGTGACCCCACCGGGTCGCACCCAGTAGGTCTCCAGCCCTGGTTCCTTGGGGACAAGGCCGGGCAACAGAAGCCTGGGCTCGGTAGCGCTGACAGTCATCGTCTCTCTCTTCGCGATCGCTGCTACAACTTCTTGACGAACGTGCGTGCGTGGTACAGGGCAAGTGCGGGGAGCCCGACGAGCAGGATGATCGCGAGGATCACTCCGGCCTCGCCCCATGCGAAGAACTCGGTCATGACATCGCCTCCAGAAGGCCGGTTTGCCGCATGCGTTCCCGGCCGAAGTGGTTGAGCCCGAACTTGACGAGCAGTCGCTCCTCGCCGAAGGACTTCTCCGGGTCGATGGTGGTCTCGAGTTCGTCGAGCAACCCACCCGAGAAGAGGTCGGTGAGGGTGAGCCGCGCCGTTCCGTACCAGTAGTCACCTGCGAGCCCGTACGCGCGCATCACCGTGGTGGCGACGTCGTAATCCCACATCGCCTGGTTACGCTCGATCAACTGCAGTATGTAGCCCTTGATATGCATGTCAGGCATCGCTGCCCCTTCCGGTGGGTACTGCGCTCCCGTGCGATCTGGCGGGCACGGCTCGGATGATCTCGAGGACGCCGCGTTTCTCGGTGAACAGAATGAAGCTGCCGAACACCGCGATCGCTGAGCCGATCACGAACTCGGTGCCTGGCCATTCGTGGGTGAACAGGAAGAGCCAGACGAGTGCCAACGGGCCGTAGAGGGCTGCGATTGCCTGCCCACGGCCGACTCCGATGAGCGGGAAGCACTTGTACCAGGAGACGTAACAGAAGGCGAACGTCAGCCCCATCAACACCAGCAGCAGCCATACCGCAGGATTGGTCAACGCGGTGACCAGAGCGGTCCAGAACGCGTTGCCTGCCAGCAGCACGGTGATGGGCACGGCGACGACGAGCCAGATGCCGACCTCGGCGGTGAAGCGCAGAGTGAGGCCGACGTCCGGGTCGCTGACGTCCAGGGCGCGTCCAGCGATGGCGCCTTCCAGGCCCCATCCGACGAAGGTGATGGCTCCGGCGAGATAGCCGATCCACCCGCCGGTCCCGGTACCGGTCAGTTCTCCGATGAGACCAGGCGTGAAGATCACCACGCCGCCTGCCACGATGACGATGATGCCAATCGCAGCCTGCGTCGTGATGCGCTCGCTGTACCAGATCCTGGCGGCAAGCGCACCGACGATCGGGTAGAGCAACGCAGCTACCGCGGCGAATTGAGCGCCCACGTAGACGATGGCGACGTAGGTGCCGAAGATGGCGAGACCGCCTGCTATACCGGCAGGCAGATACCAGCGAGAAATCTCCTTCCGCTTCAGCGTGCGGACGTAGTCCTTGGTCTTGCCCAGCACCCCGATCCACAGGAACATCGCGGCAAACACCGCGATGGCGTTCAGGAACGCGACAACCATCGCGGCCAAGATCATCTGTTCGTTCGTGTCGGCCAAGCTCACGAATGGCTCTTCCGAGTAGATCGCGAAGCCCGGTACATACCAGGCTCCCCACAACACTGCGCACCACAGCGCCCAGATGAACCCCCACCGCACCTGACGGTTGCGGTAGTCGATTCGTAACGCCTGTTTCCTGGCAACATCCAGCATGGCGACTCCTCAGTGACGTCTACGGGCTGCTGCGGCCGCCCGAGTTCCTCCGCGTCGGTGCAGGTAGGCGTCAGGATTAGGTGGATCGATGTGACTTAGATCATGCAGCTTCTATGTCAGGCTGTAAACCCCTACAGGAAACTTTGTTGCAGATAGTTCAACAAATCAGGTGTCTGAGCCGATCTCAGCCCCGCCCGGCGCTCACCAGTTGATGATCTGCCGCGTGCAGGCTGATGCCTTCGATCAACAGTTGAGTGGGAGCCATGCGTAGCGCAAGGCGGGCGGCCGCGATGGTGTTGCGGAGCAGCCAGACGTCGGTGATGGGTCCGACACCTCCCGGTACCGGGGTGATCGCCTCAGCGCGTTCGGCGACCGCGGCGAAGTCCAGGTCCCCGACCAGACGGATCTTTCCGGTCGTAGGGTCGTGCACAGGGTTGATGCCGACATCGACCGCGATCACACCGTCCTTGACGTCCCTGGCCGACACCAGCCCCGGGACGCCGGTAGCGACGATCACGATGTCGGCGCGCCGGGTGTGCTCGTAGAGCAGGCCCGAGGTGTAGCTGTGCACATCGCAGGACAGCACCGTGGCGCCGCGCTCCATCCCGAGCGTGATGGCTGGTTTACCCACGTTGGCGGAGCGGCCCACGACCACCACGTTGCTGCGCTGGTAGACCTGCGCCGGGTCGCGGCCCGATTCGATCAGATAGCGGTCGAGCAGATGGAACGCGGACGCCGGGGTCGATGGCACGAAACGAGGTCGTCCCAGCGCGAGCAGGCCCGCGTTGACCGGATGCACGGCCTCGATGTCCTTGAGCGGATCCAACGCGCGGTACAGCGCCGCCTCGGACACCTGCGGCGGCAACGGGCGCAGCACGAGAATCCCGGATACCCGCGGGTCCGCACCCAGCTTGCCGATGACAGCGATCGCATCGGCCTCCGCGACATCGGCCGGAAGTTGCTCGCGGACATAGTGCAATCCGAGTTGTTCGGCGAGCCTTCGCACGCGCCGCTCGTATGCGTGCGCCGGATAGCTGTCTCCCGCGACCACAGTGGCCAGGCCCGGCCGGACGCCCTGCGCGACCAGCTCGGCCACGTCGTCGGTGAGCGCGGCATGCAGGTCTCTCGCGTACGCCCTGCCGTCGATCACGTGCGCGGTCATGGCTACCTCCGAATCGCTGAGGAAGGGGTGGGAAACCGTCAGTGGGCCGGTAAAGACGCTGCGGCATCCCGAGCCGCGGACAGGTAGGTTCCGGCGTGCTCGAGCCATGCGTCATCGAGCTTGCCCGCCTCGGCGTTGATCCGGACGAGACCCGCCGCGGCCCTGGTCGCGCCCTCGGCCAGCAACACCGCTGTGTGTGCGTCCCCGACGAGGTTGCGATTGCCCTGGGTGGCCAGCCGGGACGCCAGGGTGGCCACCTCCGATCCGGCTTGGGCGATCCGCAACGGCACGTCCGCGGCGGCCCGCAGCGCGGTCGCGATCTGTTCCAGCCGATCCGGTTGCTGCCGGGGCAACCGGTAGGCGTCGAGCACCGCGCCGTAGGCCTCGGCATCAGCCTCGACGAGCGGGATCACCTCGGCGCGAATTCGGTCCGCCCGATCGGCCAGCTTGGTCAGCTCGCCCTCGGCGAACCTGGCCGCCATCGCGACCAGTGCGGCCGCGGCGCCGACCGCCACGGCCGCCACTCCGCCACCGCCCGGTGCCGGGGTCCGGGCGGCGACGTCGTCGAGAAACTGTCCAACGGTGGTGTTGCGCACGGCTGCGCTCACGAAAGTCCGACGATCTCACCGTGTTCATCGAGATCGATGTGGAACGCGGCAGGATTCGTGCCGAGTCCCGGCATCGTGCGCACGTCTCCGCAGATCGGGTAGATGAATCCGGCGCCGACCGAGGCGCGCACCTCGCGTACCGGCAGCGTCCAGCCTGTGGGCGCTCCCTTCAGCTTCGGGTCGGACGAGATCGACAAGTGTGTCTTGGCGATGCAGACCGGCAGGTGGGCGAATCCGGCCCGCTCGTAGGTATCCAGCTGCTGCGTCGCGTGCAGCGAGTAGTGCACGCCGTCGGCGCCGTACACCTTCGTCGCGACCGCCTCGATCTTCTCCCGCAGGCTCGCCTCGTCCGGGTACAGCAACCTGAAGTCGGTGGGTTCCTCGGCGGCTTCCGCGACAGCTTCGGCGAGCTCGGCGGCCCCCTTGCCGCCTTCGGCGAAGTTGGTGCACACCGCGACCCGGGCGCCCATCTCCTCGGCGATCTGCCGGATGGCGTCGTGCTCGGACGCGAAATCGTCCGGGAACGCGTTGACCGCGACCACCGGCGAGACGCCGTGCAGACGGATGTTCTCGATCTGCTTGCGCAGGTTCGCCGCACCCGCGGCCACGTCGTCCGGATTCTCCTTGAGCAGATCAGCAGGCAGCGGCTTACCGGCGACGATCCGGTACTTGCCGGAATGCGCCTTGAGCGCCCGCACGGTCGCCACCACCACCGCGGCATCGGGTGACAGACCCGAGGTGCGGCATTTGATGTTGAAGAAGCGCTCCGCGCCCATGTCCGCACCGAAGCCGGCTTCGGTGATGAGGAAGTCGCCCACACGGGTGCCGATGAGGTCGGCCACCACTGAGGAGTTGCCGGTGGCGATGTTGCCGAACGGACCCGCGTGCACGAGCACCGGGGTGTTCTCCAGTGTCTGCAACAGGTTCGGCTTGATCGCTTCGCGCAGCATCACGGTCATCGATCCGGCAGCCTGCAACTGATCCGAAGTGACCGGTTCGCCGTCCTCGTTGTAGCCGACGACAATCCGGCCAAGTCTCTTCCGCAGGTCGTCCAGCGAGGTGGTGAGCGCGAGCGCGGCCATCACCTCGGAGGCCGCGGTGATGTCGAAGCCGGTCTGCCGTGGAACACCGTCGCCGCGGCCGCCGAGGCCGACCAGGATGTTGCGCAGCGCGCGGTCGTTGACGTCGAGCACCCGCCGCCAGGTGATGTTGTGCTGGTCGAGATTGAGCTCGTTGCCCTGGAACATGTGATTGTCGATCACCGCGGCGAGCAGGTTGTGCGCTGCGGTGACGGCGTGCATGTCTCCGGTCAGGTGCAGGTTCAGCAGCTCCATCGGAACGACTTGGCTGTATCCACCACCGGCCGCGCCGCCCTTGATGCCGAACGTCGGCCCCATGGACGGCTGGCGGATCGCCACCGTCGCCCGCTTGCCGATGTGCTTGAAACCCTGGCCGAGGCCAACGGTCGTGGTGGTCTTGCCCTCGCCCAGCGGGGTCGGGGTGATCGCACTGACGACCACGTACTTGGCTTTCGGCCGATCGGCCAATTCGGCGATCGCTTCGAGCTTGATCTTCATGACATCGCTTCCGTACGCCTCGAGCAGATGGGCGGGCAGGCCCATCTCGGCGGCGATGTCATCGATCGGTTTCAGCGCGGCACCGCGGGCGATGTCGAGGTCACTCGGGAAAGCCATGATGGTCTCCTCACAGGGTGGGTGATGTGGGGCAGCCGTCGATGTCGATGTCGAATTCGGTTCCGGCGTCGAGCAGGGCGTCGAAGAGGTATTGGCCCGAGGAGCGTTCGCAGTGCAGCAGGTAACCGGGAACGCCCTGGTTGTCGTGGCGGATGACGTCGGTGACCAGTTTGGCGACGGAGGTGCGCAACGCCGCCCCGTCCGGGGTGAAGTGGTCGGAGAGGTCGATGCCGCAGACCTTGGCCAGCAGGTCGGCGGAGTGGGCGCCGCCCAGCCGGATCAGGGCGCGGCCGTGGGTGAGGTCGATGACGGAGGCGAACTCGCCGGTGTCCTCGGCCAGTGCGCGCATGCGGGTGAGCAGCTTGTCCTGGCTGCCGGGGCTGCCGATGACGAGCCACTCGCCGGGTCCGGAACCGATGACCAGGTTGCCGTCCTGGTCGCTGCCGCGCCCGCCGGCGCTGGGGGCAAGACGCTGTGTCCGTCCGAATCGGACACCCAGTGCGGCTGCGAGCGCGCCGTCGTGGGGTGCCCGGATGCCGATTTTGGCGAGCAGGGTGTGGTCGGCGAGGGTGAGTGGGGCGTTGCTGCGGCGTGCGCCCACTTCCCAGTCGGCGATGGTGGTGACCTGTTCGCCGGGTGCGATGGGGCTGCGGGCGATCGGCGTGGCGTGCGGCCGGAGGCCGGAGGTCTCGCCTGCCACTTCTTGACCCTTGCCTTCGGGGTCGACGTGCGCGAGGTGCTGCATCACGCGGGCGGTGATGTCGCGGCCGTCGGGGAGCCGCACGGTGAGCTCGGTGCCCGGTGCGGCGAGCGCCGCGTCGACCTGGCCGAGGCAGATGGAGCGGCCCAGGGTGGGTGACATGCGGCTGGAGGTGATCCGGCCCGCGATGGTGTTGCCCTGCGTGATGATCTGGCTCGCCTCGGGTGGGACGATCGTGCCGTCGACGGGTTGGATGCCGACCAGGCGGGTGCCGTCACCGTTGTGGTGTTGCCACACCAGTTCGGGTTTGCCGGCGAAGTCGTCCTTGTCGAGCTTGATCGCCCAGTCCAGTCCGGCGCCGTAGGCTTTGGTCAGCCCGTCGGTGTCCTGCCCGACGATGAGGTGGCCTTTTTCCAGCCGCAGGATGCGTTGGGCTTCGATGCCGAACGGGGCCACCCCGAGGTCTTTGCCGTGTTCGAGCAGGGTTTCCCAGACGTGCAGGCCGTAGCCGGCGGGCACGTGCAGCTCGTAGGAGAGCTCGCCGGTGAAGCCGATCCGCCACAGCACGCAGTCGTCCACTCCGGCGACGCGGCCGATGCGGACCTGCATGTAGCCGAACGCCTCGGCGGAGAGGTCGACGCCCTCGGTGAGCCGGGAGACCAGTTCGCGGGAGCGGGGCCCGGCGACGTTGATGCTGGCGTAGGCGGTGGTGACCGGGGTGACGTGCACCCGCCATTCGGGGTGCTCGGTCTGCAGCCAGTTCTCCACCCATTCCCACACCGATGCCGCACCGGAGGAGGTGGTCGACATCAGGTAGTGGTCCTCACCCAATCGGCCGGTGACCCCGTCGTCGAACACCACGCCGTCCTCGGCGCACATCACGCCGTAGCGCACCTTGCCGATGCCGAGCTTGGACCATTTGTTGATGTAGAGCTGGTTGAGCAGCTTGGGTACGTCCGGCCCGCGCAGGTCCAGCTTGCCGATCGGGGTGAGGTCGATGATCCCGACGCGTTGGCGTACCGCGCGCACCTCGGCGGCCGGATCGCCGTAGTGGTCCGGCCGGATCCACTGCCCGGCCACCAGCGGTGTGGCGTTGTTGCGCTCGTGCCAGGACCGCATCGGCGAGTGGCGGACCGGTTCGAAGATCCGGCCGGCCAGCGCGCCGAGGGTGACCGGGACGTACATGGGGCGCCAGGTGGTGGTGCCGGTCTCGGCGATGCTGGCTCCGGTGGCTTCGGCGATCACCGCGATCGCGTTGATCGTCTCCAGCTTTCCCTGGACCGGACCCATCGTCGCGGTGGTGTAGCGCTTGGCGAGTTCGGCGGAGTCGTATCCCTCGCGCACCGCGGCGTGCAGGTCCGTGGAGGAGACGTCCTCGGAGTAGTCGACGATGCCGTGCGTGTGGCCGCGGAAGAGCTCCGGGTGGTGGTGTACCGGCAGTTGCGGGATCACCGGCGCGGAGATGGCCGGTTCGGCCGGCTCGTCGCCGTTGCGGGTGGGCACCGCGCCGAGCTGGGTGTGGCGGCGCCGCAGGGCGCGCCGGGCGGCCTCGATGCCGACCGCGTCGGCGTGCGCACACAGCTGATCGAGGGTGCCGTCGCCTGCGATGCCGCCGACGGCGAGCACGGTGTCGCCTGCCGTGCCGCCGGGCAGGAACCGTGCCGCGGTGGGCGAGTACACCGGCACATCGCCTGCCATGTTGAGCAGCGAGGTCGGGGCGGTCCAGCCGGTCGCGGTGACCAGCAGATCCGCGGTGATCCGGCGGCCGTCGGCGAGTTCGACGGAGCGGACCCGGCGGCCACCCCGCACCCGCACCACGTCCTGGCCCGCCCGGGCGTCGGCGACATGGACGACCTCGACCCCGGCGGCTTCCAGATCGGCCGCCGCGGCGTCGCCGGAGGCGTTCGCGGACAGCACCACCGCCCGATTGCCCGGTTTGACCGCGTAGAGGTTGATCAACCGGCGGGCCGCGGTGGACAGCATCACGCCGGGGGTGTCGTTGCCCGCGAAGATGTAGGGGCGCTCGATCAACCCAGCGGCCACGATCA
>JBOHER010000316.1:0-13910 GCA_050701115.1 Haloechinothrix sp.
GTCTTCAAGACCCCCAAGCCCCCCACGCAGGCACCGGTAACTGCAGCAAACTCCGGTTACTCAGTCTTCCTTCGCCGGGCGGGCCTCGGGCGGAAGCACCCCCCAGTCGATGAGCTGCTCGGTCAGTTCACCCGGGGTCATGTCGTAGATGATCGCCAGCGAGCGCAGGTCCTCGGTGCGGATGGACAGCACCTTCCCGTTGTAGTCGCCCCGCTGGCTCTGAATGGTCGCCGCGTAGCGGGCGAGCGGGCCGACCTTCTCCGCGGGCAGTTGCTGCAGGCGTTCCAGGTTGATGACGATCTTGGTTGCGGGCTCGGCACCAGACGGAACGCGACCCTCGGGCAGCAGTTCGACGACAGGCACCCCGTAGAAGTCGGCCAGCTCAGCAAGCTTCTGGACGGTCACGGCCCGGTCGCCGCGCTCATAGGAACCGACCACGACGGCCTTCCAACGCCCGCCGGACTTCTGCTCGACTCCGTGCAGGGAGAGCCCCTGCTGCTGGCGGATCCCGCGGAGCTTGGCTCCTAGCGCCTTGGCGTAATCGCCCATATGGTCACTTCTCCGTTTCCTGCACCCCGTCGCTCCGGGTTGACCGGCGGGGACTCCCTGTGTCGTATCCAGAGGCGGGGCCATTCATAACTAGTCCGCGCGGGTGTCGCTTGGAGCTTGCGGTGCTCCAGCGGCCACGAACCACCCTCCGGGTGGCCCCCGTCTGCTGGAAATGAATGACCCTCCTTGGTCGAATACTCAGCGTAATGGTTGCCTGCCGCGATGACCAGGTCAACCCGATCCTCTGGGGTAATTGGGTTAATCCATATACACCACCCGGTCGGCTGAGCGGAAGGGCCTGCTACTGTCGGTGCGGTTTCGCGCGGTAGTAGGACTTTGTCGTGCGGGCCGAACTTCCTTTAACGACCCGTCCCGTGAGGCGGGGAAGGAGTGGCACGTGGCGCCGCGATCTCGTGGCGCGACGGGACCGGTAGGCGAGCGGGAGTTGCTCTCTGCCGGCGATGTCGCGCGCACTGTCGCCAGGATGGCTCATCAGGTCATCGAAAAGACCGCCGTTGGCTCGGGCACCGCCGCGCCGCCCGTGTTGCTCGGGATTCCCACGCGTGGCGCCCCGCTCGCTGCCCGGCTGGCCGATCGGGTCACCGACTTCTCCGGGGTGCGGATCCCACACGGCACGCTCGACATCACTCTGTACCGCGACGATCTGCGACGTCGTCCACCCCGGCCGCTCGGCGAGATGCAGTTACCGCCCTGCGGTATCGATGGCCGGATCGTGATCCTGGTCGACGACGTGCTGTTCTCCGGCCGCACCATTCGGGCCGCGTTGGACGCCCTGCGCGATCAGGGCAGGCCCGGGGCCGTGCAACTCGCCGTGCTCGTCGACCGGGGGCATCGGGAACTGCCGATCCGCGCCGATTACGTCGGCAAGAACATCCCCACCTCGCGCGATGAAGAGATCGCCGTGCTGCTGTCCGAGGTGGACGAGCGGGACGCGGTACTGCTCAGGTCTGTGCGACCCGGTGCAGGAGCCAGTTCATGAAGCATCTGCTCGGCACAGAGGGCCTCGAAACCGATCTCGCCACCCAGATCCTGGACACCGCGGACAACCTCAAGCAGACCCTGCTCGGCAGGGAGGTACGCAAGCTGCCCACCTTGCGCGGACGCACCGTGATCACGTTGTTCTACGAGAACTCGACCCGAACCCGGGTGTCGTTCGAACTCGCGGGCAAATGGATGAGCGCGGACGTGGTCAACGTCTCCTCCGGCGGATCGTCGGTCGGCAAAGGGGAGTCGCTGCGGGACACCGCGCTGACCCTGTCCGCGGCCGGCGCCGATTGCGTGATCATTCGACACCCCGCTTCCGGAGCGCCGCACCGACTCGCCGAGTGGCTTGCGGGCAGCCCGACATCGGTGGTGAACGCGGGCGACGGGATGCACGAGCACCCGACCCAGGCCCTGCTGGATGCTGCCACCCTGCGTGAGCGCCTTGGCACCTTGGCGGGCAGGCGGATCGGCATCGTCGGCGATGTGCTGCACAGCAGGGTCGCCCGGTCCAACGTCCACCTGCTGACCGGTCTCGGCGCTCAGGTGATCATCGTTGCTCCGCCCACCTTGCTCCCTGCTGGAATCGGCTCCTGGCCCGTCACCGTCTCCCATCTCCTGGACGCGGAGTTGCCCAGCCTGGACGCGGTGATGATGCTGCGGGTGCAGGCCGAGCGGATGCATGGCGGGTTCTTTCCGTCGGCCCGTGAGTACTCGATCGCCTACGGCCTGTCGGAGGCGCGGGCCCGCCTGCTGCCCGAGGACGCGGTCGTACTGCACCCCGGCCCGATGTTGCGGGGCATGGAGATCGCCTCGGCAGTGGCTGACGCGTCCAACGCGGCCATCACCGAGCAGGTTCGCAACGGCGTCCACGTGCGGATGGCCGTGTTGTACCACCTTCTAGCCGGCGAGGGGGCAGCACAGTGACCAGGCCGGGCGCTGAAAGACGCTTTCAGCGCGCTCAATGCACTGAAAGCGCCATTCATTACACCCAACGCGCTGAAAGCGTCTTTCAGCACAAGGAGTGACCATGCCTGTCCTGATCAAGGGCGCCCGTCTGTACGGCGAAGGCGAGCCGGTGGACGTGCTCGTCGCCGACGGGGTGATCGCCCGCATCGGCACCGGGCTGGACGCGGGCGAGGACACCGAGGTCATCGCTGGGGCAGGTCAGGTGCTGCTGCCCGGCTTCGTCGACCTGCACACCCACCTTCGTGAGCCGGGCCGGGAAGACACCGAGACCGTCGCCACCGGGTCGGCTGCGGCCGCGCTGGGTGGCTACACCGCGGTGTTCGCCATGGCCAATACCGATCCGGTCGGCGACAACGCCGTGGTCGTCGAGCATGTGTGGCGCGCGGGCAGGGCCGCGGGCCTGGTCGACGTGCATCCGGTGGGTGCGGTCACGGTCGGCCTGCGCGGGGAGAAGCTGGCCGAACTGGGCACGATGGCAGCTTCCGCCGCCGGGGTGCGGATGTTCTCCGACGACGGGTACTGCGTGCACGATCCGCTGATCATGCGCAGGGCGCTGGAGTACTCCCGTGCCCTGGACGCGGTCATCGCCCAGCATGCCGAGGAACCGCGGCTGACTGTGGGCGCGCAGGCACATGAGGGCGAGCAAGCGTCGCGGCTCGGCCTGGCCGGATGGCCTGCGTCCGCCGAGGAGTCGATCGTCGCCCGGGACTGCATCCTGGCTGCCCACGCCGGTGCTCGCCTGCACATCTGCCACGTCTCCACGGTCGGCACCGCGCAGGTGCTGCGCTGGGCAAAGGCACGGGGCACCGCGGAAGGGGTGGGCACCCGCCAAGGGGCCGGTAACCACACAGTGACCGCGGAGGTGACCCCGCATCACCTGCTGCTCACCGATGACCGGCTGGCCGGCTACGACCCGGTGAACAAGGTCAACCCCCCGCTGCGCACCCTGGCGGACGTCACAGCTCTGCGGGAGGCATTAGCCGAGGGGGTCATCGACTGCGTGGCCACCGACCACGCGCCGCACGCCGTGCAGGACAAGGACTGTGAGTGGTCGGCGGCCCGGCCAGGGATGCTCGGCCTGCAGACCGCGTTGTCGATCGTGGTCGAAACGATGGTGCTGCCAGGCTTGCTGGACTGGCGCGGGGTCGCGCGGGTGATGAGCGAGCGGCCCGCCGAGATCGGCGGGCTGACCGACCATGGCAGGCCGATCGCCGAAGGCGAGCCTGCCAACCTCGCGCTGGTCGACCCCGAACGCGACTGGACCGTGCGCGGCGCCGAGTTCGCCAGCATCGCGGCCAACACACCGTATGAAGGCATGCGGCTCCCCGCGGTGGTGACCGCGACGCTGCTGCGAGGGTGCGTAACCGCACACAATGGGAGGATCCGCCAAGAGCCGGGCGGTTCACTTTCAGGCAGCCTGGATGATGAGAGCGTGCACCGCCAGAATGATGGGATTTGACACAGTGGAACGGTTCGGGTTGACGATGCTGGTGCTGGCCGTGTTCCTGCTGGCCGTCCTGGGCATGTGGCGGGGGTGGCGGCGCAAGGCGGCCGAACAGAGCGCGCGGTATGCCCCGTTCCCCGAGGTCCCCGAGCATCTGGCCGACCCCGAGCACGGCTTCGGTGCAGGCCCGCGCGATGTCGCGACCGGCATCTACGTAGCGACCACCCGATCCGGCCATTGGCAAGACCGGATCGTGGCCAGGGGAGCGGGCATCCGAGGCCCGGCCACCTTGCGTCGCTATACGGCCGGTGTGGTGGTGGACCGGCACGGCGCGCCAAGTTTTTTCATCCCCGCCGAGTCGCTGCTGGACGCGAAGACCGCCAAAGGCATGGCGGGCAAGGTGATGGGCACCGAGGGCCTGCTGGTGATCACCTGGCGGTTGGGAGATGTCGCGGTGGACACCGGATTCCGGGGGGACGACATCGCGGACTATCCACAGTGGATTCACGCCTTGCTGGCCATGACGCCCGATGAGGGCCATTCCCATCCCGACGACGAGGGCCGCCCAGAGGGTGGCTCGCGGCGGCGGGAGAGCCAGAACGGACTTCCATGACGGGGCTGACAACGGTGAATGGTCCGAGCATCGGATCAAGCGCGGAAAGCAACGGAACGAACGAGATCAGTGGAGGAACCGCTCATGGCTGACACGCAGGCAGCCCTGGTGCTAGAGGACGGCCGGGTGTTCCGTGGCCTCAGCTACGGCGCGCAGGGCCGGACGCTCGGCGAGGCGGTCTTCTGCACTGGAATGACCGGCTACCAGGAGACCCTGACCGACCCGTCCTACCACCGGCAGATCGTGGTGCAGACCGCCCCGCAGATCGGCAACACCGGCTGGAACGACGAGGACGACGAGTCGAGCAGGATCTGGGTGGCCGGCTATGTGGTGCGCGATCCGGCGCGGGTGCCTTCGAACTGGCGGTCGCGCCGCAGCCTCGACTCTGAACTCGGCAGGCAGGGTGTGGTGGGCATCGCAGGCGTGGACACCCGTACGCTGACCCGCCACCTGCGTGAGCGGGGCGCGATGCGGTCCGGGGTGTTCTCGGGTGACGCGCTGGCCGCCGAGGACGAGATGGTGGCCAGGGTGCTGGACTCGCCCCCGATGAGGGGCGCGGACCTGGCGGGTGAGGTCAGCACCGCCGAGCCGTACGTCGTGCGGGCTCGGGGTGAGCGCCGGTTCCGGGTCGCGGCGCTGGATTTGGGGATCAAGTCGAACACGCCGCGGATGATGAGCCTGCGTGGCATCGAGGTGCACGTGCTCCCGGTGCACACCACCGCGGAGGACATGCTTGCGCTCGAGCCGGATGGGGTGTTCCTGTCCAACGGCCCTGGTGACCCGGCGACCACCGTGCACGCCACCGAGCTGACCAAGGCGGTGATCGGCCAGCGGGTTCCGCTGTTCGGCATCTGCTTCGGCAACCAGATCCTCGGTCGGGCGCTCGGCATGGGCACCTACAAACTGCGCTACGGGCACCGCGGCATCAACATCCCGGTGATCGACGTGGTGACCCGGGATGTGGCGATCACCGCGCAGAACCACGGGTTCGCGCTGGAAGGTGAGCCAGGGGAGCGGTTCGACACCCCGTTCGGTCAGGCCGTGGTCAGCCACTACTGCCCCAACGACGGCTGTGTCGAGGGGGTGCGCGCGCTGGACGTGCCCGCGTTCTCGGTGCAGTACCACCCGGAAGCCGCCGCCGGTCCGCACGACGCCGCGCCGTTGTTCGACGAGTTCGTGAGCTTGATGGAGAAGAACAAGTAATGCCGAAGAGAACTGACATCGAGCACGTCCTCGTGATCGGCTCGGGCCCGATCGTGATCGGCCAGGCCGCCGAGTTCGACTATTCGGGAACCCAGGCTTGCCGGGTGCTGCGCCAGGAGGGCCTGCGGGTCAGCCTGGTGAACTCAAACCCGGCGACGATCATGACCGACCCGGAGTTCGCCGACGCCACCTACATCGAGCCGGTCACGCCGGACTTCCTGGAGAAGGTGCTCGCCTATGAGAAAGCGCAAGGGCGGCCGGTCGATTCAATCTTGGCCACCCTCGGCGGGCAGACCGCGCTCAACGCCGCGATCGCCCTGCACGAGCGAGGAGTGCTGGACAAGTACGGCGTCGAGCTGATCGGCGCCGACATCGACGCCATCCAGCGCGGCGAGGACCGGCAGAAGTTCAAGGACATCGTGCGCACCATCGGCGGCGAGGTGCCGCGCAGCGCGGTCTGCCACTCCATGACCGAGGTTCGCGACTGCGTCGCCGAACTCGGCTTGCCTGTGGTCATCCGGCCGTCGTTCACCATGGGTGGTCTCGGCTCCGGCATGGCGCACAGCCAGGAGGATCTCGAACGGCTGGCCTCCATCGGGCTCGAGGAGAGCCCGGTGACCGAGGTGCTGATCGAGGAGAGCGTGCTCGGCTGGAAGGAGTACGAACTCGAGCTCATGCGTGATCATCACGACAACGTGGTGGTGATCTGCTCGATCGAGAACGTCGACGCGATGGGCGTGCACACCGGTGACTCGGTGACCGTCGCACCGGCGATGACGCTGACCGACCGCGAGTTCCAGCACATGCGTGACCTCGGTATCGCGGTGATCCGCGAGGTCGGCGTGGACACCGGCGGCTGCAACATCCAGTTCGCGGTCAACCCGGCCGACGGCCGGATGGTCGTGATCGAAATGAACCCGCGGGTTTCCCGTTCCAGCGCGCTGGCGTCCAAGGCGACCGGGTTCCCGATCGCCAAGATCGCCGCCAAGCTCGCCATCGGGTACACGCTGGACGAGATCCGCAACGACATCACCGGTGAGACCCCGGCCAGCTTCGAGCCCACGCTGGACTATGTAGTGGTCAAGGTGCCGCGGTTCGCCTTCGAGAAGTTCCCCGGCGCCGACCCCATGCTGACCACCACGATGAAGAGCGTCGGCGAGGCGATGGCGCTCGGCCGCAACTTCGTCGAGGCGCTGGGCAAGGCGCTGCGGTCCATGGAGACCAAGGCCGCAGGCTTCTGGACCCAGCCCGACCCTCGCCAAGTAGACGGCTCCAGTGCCACCCTCGAATCCACGCTGGAATCGCTGCGCACCCCGCACGACAGCAGGCTGTATGGGGTCGAGCGCGCGCTCCGGCTGGGCGCGAGTGTGGCGCAGGTCTGCGCGGCCAGCGGCATCGATCCGTGGTTTGTCGACCAGATCCTGTCCCTTGTCGAGCTGCGGGCGGAGATCATGGATGCCCCGGTGCTGGACGAAGCGCTGCTGCGCAAGGCGAAGCGGTACGGGGTGTCGGACCGGCAGATCGCCGCGCTGCGTCCCGAGCTGGCCGGTGAGGACGGCGTGCGGGCGTTGCGGCACCGGCTGGGGATCCGCCCGGTGTACAAGACGGTGGACACCTGTGCCGCAGAGTTCGCAGCCAGGACCCCGTACCACTACTCGGCCTACGAGAGCGACCCGGCGGCCGAGAGTGAGGTCGAGGCGCAGACCGACAAGCCGAAGGTGCTGATCCTCGGTTCGGGTCCCAACCGGATCGGTCAGGGCATCGAGTTCGACTACTCCTGTGTGCATGCCGCGCTCGCGCTGCGCGAGGCCGGGTTCGAGGCGGTGATGGTCAACTGCAACCCGGAGACGGTCTCCACCGACTACGACACATCGGACCGGCTGTACTTCGAGCCGTTGACCTTCGAGGACGTGCTCGAGGTGGTGCACGCCGAGGAGCAGTCCGGCACTGTGGCAGGGGTGATCGTGCAACTCGGCGGGCAGACGCCGCTCGGGCTCGCGCAGCGGCTGGCCGACGCGGGCGTGCCAATCGTGGGCACGCCGCCGGAGGCGATCCACCTTGCCGAGGACCGGGGCGCGTTCGGTGAGGTGCTCACCGCCGCCGGGCTGCCAGCACCCAAGTACGGCACCGCGACGTCCTTCCAGGGTGCCAAGCGGATCGCCGACGAGATCGGTTACCCGGTACTGGTACGCCCGTCCTACGTACTCGGCGGGCGCGGTATGGAGATCGTCTATGACGAGGCGCACCTGGCCGGTTACATCGAGCGCGCCACCGAGGTCACCCCGGAACACCCGGTGCTGGTCGACCGGTTCCTCGACGACGCCATCGAGATCGACGTCGACGCGCTCTACGACGGCGAGGAGCTCTACCTTGGCGGCGTGATGGAGCACATCGAGGAGGCGGGCATCCACTCCGGTGACTCCTCCTGCGCGCTACCGCCGATCACGCTCGGCCGCACCGACCTGGACGCGGTGCGCCGGTCCACCGAGGCCATCGCCAAGGGGGTCGGAGTGCGTGGCCTGCTCAACGTGCAGTACGCGCTCAAGGACGACGTGCTCTACGTGCTCGAGGCGAATCCGCGGGCCTCCCGTACCGCACCGTTCGTGTCGAAGGCGACCGGCGTGCCGCTGGCCAAGGCCTGTGCGCTGATCATGACCGGCTCGTCGATCAAGCAGTTGCGCGCAACAGGCCTGCTGCTGCCCACCGGTGACGGCGGCACCCTGCCCGCCGACGCGCCGGTGTCGGTCAAGGAAGCCGTGCTGCCCTTCCACCGGTTCCGCACGCCGGAGGGGCATGGCGTCGACTCCCTGCTCGGGCCGGAGATGAAGTCCACCGGCGAGGTGATGGGCGTGGACACCTCCTTCGGGAAGGCGTTCGCGAAGTCCCAGGCAGGCGCCTACGGACCGCTGCCGACTTCGGGCAAGGTCTTCGTCTCGGTGGCCAATCGGGACAAGCGCTCGCTGGTGTTCCCGGTGAAGCGGCTGGCCGATCTCGGCTTCGAGGTGCTAGCTACCTCGGGCACCGCGGAAGTGTTACGGCGCAACGGAATCCCGTGCTCGGTGGTGCGCAAGTACAGCGAAACCGCACCGGATGGGTCCTCCCAGCGCAATATCGTGGACATCATCCTCGAGGGCGGGGTGGACATGGTGATCAACACCCCGTATGGCAACAGCGGGCCGCGCATCGACGGTTACGAGATCCGGACCGCCGCGGTCTCCCGCGATATCCCGTGCATCACCACGATCCAGGGTGCCGCCGCCGCGGTACACGGCATCGAGGCGTCCATCCGCGGCGACATCGGGGTGCGGTCGCTGCAGGAACTGCAGGCGGCGCTGCGGGCAGGACAGGCGTCCGTATGAGGTTCGGCGCGCGGCTTGCGGCGGCAGTGGCGGCTCGGGGGCCGCTGTGCGTTGGCATCGATCCGCATCCGGCGCTGCTGGACGCCTGGGGGCTGCCGAGGAACGCCTCCGGACTCGAGCGGTTCGCGCTGACCTGCGTGGACGGCCTGGCGGGGGAGGCGGCGGTGATCAAGCCGCAGTCGGCGTTCTTCGAGGCCTACGGTTCGGCCGGGGTCGCGGTGTTTGAGCGGACCATCGGAGGCTGCCGGGAGGCGGGCGCGCTGGTGCTGCTGGACGTGAAACGGGGTGACATCGGCTCGACGATGACCGCCTACGCGCAGGCCTACCTCGGAGACGACTCCTCGCTGGCCGCCGACGCGGTGACGCTTTCGCCTTACCTCGGATTCGAATCGCTTCGTCCAGCGCTGGACCTGGCCGAACAGACCGGGCGAGGGGTATTCGTGCTCGCGCTGACCTCCAACCCGGAGGGCGCGGGTGTGCAACGAGCCGGCATCGACGGCAGCACCGTCGCCCAGTCGATCGTCGATGCCGCGGCCGGGTGCAACGCCGGAGCCCGTCCCTACGGGGACGTGGGCCTGGTCATCGGGGCGACGGTCGGCGAAACGGGCCTCGACCTCGCCTCGCTCAACGGGCCCATTCTCGCGCCCGGATTCGGTGCTCAGGGTGCGACGGCCGCTGACCTGCGGAAAGTGTTTGGACCGGCCCTTCCCTGGGTGCTTCCGGCCTCGTCCCGCGACATCCTCAAACACGGTCCGGGCCTTGGTGCGTTGCGTCAGGCGGTCCGCGAGGTCCAGGGCAGCCTGAGTGAGATCTCGGGCTGAGCCATTTCGCGCTGATACCAGGTTGTCCGTGCAGGTCCACCAGGTGTACCCCGCATTGTGGTGGCATCGCACGGGTGGGTAACGTCGCGGCGACGAAGCTACCTGACCCTATCGGAGGAAATCGTGGCACTTCCCCAGCTGACCGAGGAACAGCGTGCTGCTGCGCTGGAGAAGGCTGCTGCCGCCCGCCGGGCTCGCGCCGAGCTCAAGGACCGGCTGAAGCGAGGCGGCACCACCTTGCCCGAGGTGCTCAAGCAGGCCGACGAGGACGAGATCTTGGGCAAGATGAAGGTGTCGGCGCTGCTCGAGGCCCTGCCCGGCGTCGGCAAGGTGCGCGCGCAGCAGACCATGGAGAAGCTCGAGATCGCGGCCAGCCGCCGCCTGCGCGGCCTCGGTGAGCGTCAGCGCAAGGCGCTGCTCGCCGAGTTCAACGCCGAGTGAACACAGCGGGCACCAGCGGTGGGCCGGACCGTAAGGGCCGGCTCACCG
Organism: Haloechinothrix sp.; assembly: GCA_050701115.1. Taxonomy (GTDB): domain Bacteria; phylum Actinomycetota; class Actinomycetes; order Mycobacteriales; family Pseudonocardiaceae; genus JBOHER01. Next base: position 10,450 of record JBOHER010000316.1, read on the forward strand.
TCGTCTCAGGTCCATCCGGGGTGGGCAAGTCGAGCGTGATCGCCGAACTGCGCAAGCTCGACCCGGAGATCTACTTCAGCATCTCGGTCACCACCAGGGCCCCCCGCGCGGGTGAGGTCGATGGCGAGCACTATCACTTCATCGACCGCGGCACGTTCGGCAAGATGGTCGCCGAGGGCGAGTTGCTCGAGCATGCCGAGTTCGCGGGTAACCGCTACGGCACCCCTCGGGAACCGGTGGTGCGGGCAATCGAGGGCGGCAGGCACGCCGTGCTTGAGATCGAACTGCAGGGTGCGCGTCAGGTCCGCGCTGCCATGCCGGAAGCCCAGCTGGTGATGCTGGTGCCGCCGTCATGGGACGTCCTGGTCGACCGGTTGACCGGCCGGGGGACCGAAGCAGGCGAATCGGTGCGGACCCGGCTTGCCGTCGCCGAGCAGGAACTCGGCGCCGTCGGCGAGTTCGATGCCAGCGTTGTCAATGCCGATGTGCGGAGCGCGGCAGGCGAGTTGCTACGCTTAGTGCTCGGTGCAGCCCAGAATGAGGGCTCCCGACCCTAGTAGTCCAACACAGGAGCGCTGCGAGTGAGCACCACGCTGGGTCTGACGGGCGAGAAGCTCGAAGGAATCACCAACCCCCCGATCGACGACCTGCTCGAGAAGGTCAGCTCCAAGTACGCCTTGGTGATCTACTCAGCCAAGCGCGCCCGCCAGATCAATGACTACTACGCGCAGCTCGGTGAGGGTCTGCTCGAGTACGTCGGCCCGCTCGTCGAGCCCGGCCCCCGGGAGAAGCCGCTGTCGATCGCCCTGCGCGAGATCCACTCCGGCCTGCTCGAGCACACCGAGGGCGAGTGAGCGACCCACTCGCTGGCAAACCTCGCGTCGTTCTCGGCGTGGGTGGTGGTATCGCGGCCTACAAGGCGTGCGAGGTGCTGCGCGGACTCACCGAGTCCGGCCACGAAGTGCGGGTCGTGCCTACCGAAGCCGCACTGAAATTCGTCGGCGCGGCCACCTTCGAGGCGCTGTCCGGCAACCCGGTGCGCACCGGTGTCTTCTCGAACGTGCCTGATGTGGAGCACGTGCGGATCGGTCAGGAAGCCAACCTGGTCGTTGTCGCCCCTGCCACCGCTGACCTGCTCGCCAAGGCCGCGCACGGACTGGCCGATGATCTGCTGACCAACACGTTGCTCACGGCCCGGTGCCCGGTGGTGTTCTTCCCCGCCATGCACACCGAGATGTGGGAGCACCCGGCCACCAGAGCCAATGTCGAGCTGCTGCGCTCGCGTGGACTCATCGTCACCGACCCGGACGTCGGCAGACTCACCGGTAAGGACACCGGCAAGGGCCGCTTCGCCGATCCGGTTGACATCATCGACCTGGCCCGCCTGCTGATCGCCGAGCCGGACGCCTTGCCGCGCGACCTGGCCGGAGTGCAGGTCGTGGTGTCGGCGGGCGGAACCCGTGAGCCACTGGACCCGGTGCGCTATCTCGGCAACCGCTCCTCCGGTAAGCAGGGCTATGCGCTGGCCAGGGTGGCAGCCGCCCGTGGCGCGACGGTGACCCTGGTGGCCGCGCATACCGTGTCGCTGCCCACCCCGGCAGGCGTCGACCTGGTGTCGGTGTCGACCGCGGCTCAATTGCGCGAGGCCGTGCTAAATGCGGCGAAGTCCGCGCAGGTGGTCGTGATGGCCGCTGCGGTCGCGGACTTCCGCCCGTCCCGGCTGGCCGAACACAAGATCAAGAAGACCGCGGGGGAACCGGAGCCGGTCGCGCTGGAGCGCAACGCCGATGTACTCGCCGAATTGGTCGGCAACCGCAGGCCGGAGCAGATCATCGTCGGGTTCGCCGCGGAGACCGGCGACCGGCAGGGTGACGTTCTGCACCACGGCCGAGCCAAGCTGCGCCGCAAGGGCAGTGACCTGCTCGTGGTGAACGCTGTCGGCGAGGGCAGGGCGTTCGAGGTCGAAGACAACGCGGGCTGGCTGCTGGCGGCGAATGGAACTGAAACGCCTATCCCGTTCGGATCGAAATCACAACTGGCGGCCGCAGTGTGGGATGCCGTTGCTGGATTGCACAACCGTTGAGCTACTGGGCCGTTGGAGCTACTGGGCCGTTAGAGCTACTGGGCCGTTAGGAAAGAAAGTACGCTGGTCAGCGAGGGTAGTTTCGAAATGTCTTCGCTTCGCATGAGGACCAGCACCGATCAGGCGAAATGAGTGAGGAACGTCGTGAGCGCATCGCAGAGCAGGTTGTTCACCTCGGAGTCGGTGACGGAAGGGCATCCGGACAAGATCTGTGATGCGATCAGTGACTCGATCTTGGATGGCCTTCTCGCGAAGGACCCGCGGAGCCGGGTGGCGGTGGAGACGTTGATCACCACTGGCCAGGTGCATGTGGCGGGTGAGGTCACGACGGAGGCCTATGCGGACATTCCGGGCATCGTTCGGGACAAGATTCTGGAGATCGGCTACGACTCCTCGGCCAAGGGTTTCGACGGCAACTCCTGCGGTGTGAATGTGGCCATCGGTGCGCAGTCGCCGGACATCGCGCAGGGGGTGGACACCGCGTATGAGACGCGGCTGGAGAACGCTCTTGACGAGATCGACCGGCAGGGTGCGGGCGACCAGGGTCTGATGTTCGGGTATGCCTGCACGGACACGCCTGAGTTGATGCCATTGCCGATCGCGCTGGCGCATCGGCTGTCGCGCCGGTTGAGCGCGGTGCGTAAGAACGGTGTGCTGCCGTATCTGCGGCCGGACGGCAAGACGCAGGTGACCATCGAGTACGCCGGTGATCAGCCGGTGCGGTTGGACACGGTGGTGGTGTCAACTCAGCACGCGGAGGGCATCGATCTGGACAAGATGCTGGGCGTGGATGTGCGCGAGCACGTGGTTGGCCCGGAGATCGCCGCGCTGGGCATCGACACCGCGGAGGTGAAGCTACTGGTGAACCCGACCGGGCGGTTCGTGATCGGTGGACCGATGGGAGACGCGGGCCTGACCGGCCGCAAGATCATCGTGGACACCTATGGCGGGATGGCCCGGCACGGTGGTGGCGCGTTCTCGGGTAAGGATCCGTCCAAGGTGGACCGTTCGGCCGCGTATGCGATGCGGTGGGTGGCCAAGAACGCGGTCGCCGCCGGTTTGGCGGGCCGGATCGAGGTACAGGTTGCCTACGCCATCGGCAAGGCGGCTCCGGTGGGGTTGTTCGTGGAGACCTTCGGCACCGAGACGGTGGATCCGATCAAGATCCAGCAGGCGGTCACCGAGGTGTTCGACCTGCGGCCCGCGGCCATCATCCGGGACCTGGACCTGTTGCGCCCGATCTATGCGGCCACCGCGGCCTACGGCCACTTCGGCCGAACCGACGTCGACCTGCCCTGGGAACGCACCGACCGCGCCGACGCGCTGAAGGCGGCGGCAGGCGCCTGAGAGGCTCACCCGGGACCCCGCGCGGGGTCCC
>JBOHER010000317.1:0-4807 GCA_050701115.1 Haloechinothrix sp.
ATTAGAACCTGGGGTAGGTCGCCTGCCAGTAATGAGACAGCAGCTGTACCATCACGCGATCTGAGAGCCCGTGGGTTCCAGCCCAGGTCTGCGAACGTGGCTCCTAGGCGAAGTATGTCGGTTTGCGGACGCTCGGAGAGGAGCCCACGCGCCAGGGCCGTTGTGTTGAGTGCCAACGCGGACGCCTCTCGTCGTTGTGCGGATCTCGCCATCCTCACCTTCGCCAGGCGCACGCGCTCGGCTGCCCCTCGCGGTAGGGCAGTTCGCGCGAGCGTGACGATGGTAGTGAGTCACTGCGACAATGCTCGTCCACTGCCTGTCGCCCGCCAGGAGCATGGGACCACTTGTAGGGGGGTTTCGCCGCGAGCATGGGACCACCTTGTCGCCAGTTATGGGACCGGGTGGGGTTACGAGGTTTTCGGTCGCCTGAACGGTTCAGTTCGCGTCCTAGATCGCTGTCGAGCGGCGGGAGGACGCATGGTGTACCGGGAGGTGTCCGTGACCGAGATCCGAGAGGTGCTGCGGCTGTGGCTGCGCGGCGAGGGGCTGCGCTCGATCGAGCGGCTGGCTTCGCCTGACCGCAAGACGATCCGCCGGTACGTGGAGGCTGCCGAGGCGGCCGGTGTGGTGCGTGACGGCGGCCAGGAGCAGCTGAGCGACGAGCTGTTGGGCGCGGTGGTGGAGGCGGTCCGCCCGTCCCGGCCCCGCGGCCGCGGTGCCGGGTGGGAGCGCTGCGACGCCGAGCGTGACCGCATCAAGGCGTGGCTGAAGGCGGACGTGCCGGTGGTCAAGGTCGTTGATCTGCTGGCCCGCCGCGGTGTGGTGGTGCCGGAGCGGACGTTGCACCGCTTCTGCGTCGAGGAGCTGGGGCACCGTCGGAAGAAGCGGACGGTGCGGGTCGCCGACGGCGACCCCGGCGGGGAGGTGCAGGTCGACTTCGGCCGTATGGGCTATCTGACGGAGGCGGCCACGGGCCGACGTCGGCTGGTGCGCGCGCTGATCTTCACCGCGGTGTTGTCCCGGCACACGTTCGTGTGGCTGACCCACCGCGAGACGCTGGAGGACGTGATCGCCGGCTGTGAGGCGGCGTGGGCGTTCTTCGGCGGCGTCTTCCACGTGATGATCCCCGACAACCTGTCCCCGGTGGTGGCCAAGGCGGACGCGACCGCGCCGCGGTTCACCGACGCGTTGCTCGAGTACGCCCAGTCGCGCGGGTTCGTGATCGACCCCGCGAGGGTGCGCCGCCCGCAGGACAAGCCGCGCGTGGAACGGACCGTGAGCTACGTGCGGGGCAGCATGTTCGCCGGTGAGGAGTTCCACGACCTCGACGACGCCCAGCGGCATGCCGAGCGCTGGTGTGTGGACAAGGCGGGGATGCGCATCCACGGGACCACCCAGGCGCGTCCGCTCGAGGAGTTCACGACCCACGAGCAAGCGCTGTTGCTGCCCGCTCCCACCGAGCCCTACGACCTGCCGGTCTACCGCACTCCGAAGGTGCACCGCGACCATCACGTCGAGGTCGCCCGGGCGCTGTACTCGGTGCCGGGCGCGCTGATCGGCTGCCAGGTGGACGTGCGCGCGGACTCGGCGCTGGTGCGCATCAGCCACCGCGGCCAGATCGTCAAGGTCCACCCGCGCATGCCGCCGGGCAAGCGTTCCACCGACCCCGACGACCTACCGGCCGAGAAGACCGCCTATGCGCTGCGCGACCTTGACCTGCTGGTCGCCAAGGCCACCCGCCACGGCGAGGCGGTCGGCGCCTACGCCGCCGCGCTGCTGGAGGTGCCGCTGCCGTGGACCCGGATGCGGCAGGTCTACCGGCTGCTCGGCCTGGTCGGCAAGTGGGGCGCCGAGCGGGTCGACGACGCCTGCCGCCGCGCCCTGGACGCCGAGGCCGTCAACGTCGCGCTCGTCGGCCGGATGCTCGAGCGCGGCACCGAGGGCATCCAGCCGCCGCTGCCGCTGCCGACCGGCACCGTCATCTCCGCACGGTTCGCCCGCGACCCCGACGAGTTTGCCGTACGCCGTCCCGGCCAGCCTGACGGCGAGGAGGTGGCACGGTGACCGAGCTCGACCGCCTGCGCGCCGCCTGCTTCGCGCTGTGCGCGCACGTGCGCGACGTCCACGGCGTGTACCCGTCCGGCAGCGCCAGCCAGGTGGAAGCCCAGCACCAGGCCGCCCATGCCCGCGAGGGCACCCCCTGGCACCCAGACGCCTGGCGGCTGCCCGACGACCAGGACGTCAGCGCGTGAGCGCCGCCCCCGCCCCCACCGTCACCCCCGAGCTGCGGCAGGTCCTGCGCCGCCTCAAGCTCGGCAAGATGCTCGACACCCTGCCCGAACGCCTGCTGCTGGCCAAGCACAACCAGCTCGGCCACGCCGCGTTCCTCGAACTCGTGCTCGCCGACGAGATCGACCGTCGTGACCGCACCGGCGCCGCGCAACGCGCCCGCGCCGCCGGGCTCGACCGCGCCATGACCCTCCAGACGTGGCAGGACCACGACCACATCACCTACGACCACGACACCTTCGCCGAGCTGGCCACGCTCGGGTTCGTCGAAGCCAACCACAGCGCGTTGATCCTGGGCCCCGTCGGCGTCGGCAAGACCCACCTCGCGCATGCGCTCGGCCACGTCGCCTGCCGCCGCCGCATGCGCGTCCACGCCGACCGCTCCGACCGGCTGTTCAAACGACTCAAGGCCTCACGCCTGGACAACAGCCACGCCCACGAGATGCGCCGACTCATCGCCGTCGACCTCCTCCTGATCGACGACTTCGCGCTCCACCCGCTCGACGCCACCGCCACCGCCGACTTCTACGAGCTCATCGTCGAGCGGCACGCAACCGCATCGATGCTGATCACCTCCAACCGCGAACCCAACGAGTGGCTCGGCCAGCTCGCCGACCCCCTGCTCGCCCAGTCCGCCCTCGACCGGCTCCAGTCCTGCGCCTACGAACTCGTCATCGAAGGCGAGTCCTACCGACGCCGCCAAAAGCCCACCATCACGACCCACACGACCACCAACAGGAAGGATCCTTGATGCTCGCCCCACTGTGGTTCATCATCATCGCGTTGCGACCGACAACCACCCCGAGCCGGTCCCTAGCTCGTGGCGACACCCCGGTCCCATCCACGTGGCGAGCGACAACTGCCGCAGGGCGGCCGGGCGAACACTCACCCATGAGGAGTGCACGGGCCTCCGTCCGGGCGTAGCCACCTACGGTGTGGCGCCACAGCGATGCTCATGGGCGTGACCAGAGCGGCGGGGCGAACGTAGGAGCTACGTGCGACGCATCGCTCAGCTGCGCAGCCGACGTTGGCGCGCGGCACTGGTGATCGCTTGAAGAAGCTACGCACGCAGACTCGCCTCGACGTCTAATCGTCGAACCAAGCGGCCCTGTGACGGCTGGAGCAACTCTGCAAGCCACGGTCGCTGGGGCAAGCGCCGATCGACCGCGTCACGTGCGGCGCCGCGCTCGATGGCGCTGCCTCCTCCCCAATGCTCGGCGTACGAGCGGAAGACATCCGCAAGTCGATCGCCTGAGACACCACGACAACGCAAGGCAGGGAAGGATCCGGGGCGAGCGCCCGCTCGGCTACCGATCGTGATCACCACCTTCTTCGCCTTGCTGCTGTTGCTGGCGCCGGCGGCACTGGGCGCGCCCGGTTCGGGCCGCAGCGCTGACTCGGGTCCCCGCAACGTCAGGCTGACGTGGATGGGTATCGCGAACTGGCTCATCGAGGTCGGCGGCACCCGCGTCGTGATGGACAACTACTTTACCCGCATCCCGCAGGACCAGTTCTTCGGCGGTACGGTCGGACTGGCGCACACCCGGGATCCCCAGGTCACCGACGAAGCGATCAACACCGAGGTGATCGACGCCCTGGGCAACCGCGATATCGACTACATCCTCACCGGCCACAGCCATTTCGACCACTCCTTCGACACCCCGTTCTGGGGGAACGTGACCGGGGCACACATCATCGGATCACGCTCCACCTGCTACCAGGCGATCGCCTGGGACGTGCCTGAATCGCAATGCACGATCGTGGTGGGTGGTGAGGTCATCGAATTGGCGCGTGGATTCACGGTGCGCGTCGTCCGGATCAACCACAGCGGCACCGACGCCAGCCCCGATCTGCACGAGCCCCTCGAGCTCGACAGCGTCCCCACACCGGACCCGGCTACGGGTGGGCTCTTCGCCGGGACGCTCGACTCGTTCCCCAACGGCGGTGGCGGCCGCGGGTTCCTGTTCACGGTCGAGACCCCGAGCGGGTCGGTGAGCTGGCTGATGACCGACACCGGGAGCCCGTCCGACTGGGACGAGCCCGTCGTCGTGGACGGTGTCGACTACGGTGCCCCGCACGACAACCTCGTCGCTGCGATGGCCGATGCCGGCATCGACAGCGTCGACTTGTGGATCGGCCTGGGCGGCCAGCCACTGGCAGAGCTCGTGGTCCCTGTCGCCAACCCGGATGCCTACATCCCCAACCACATGGGCAACTTCTACGTGCCGTTCAAGGAGGGCCTGAGCGAAGACCGCCAGTTCTCCAACCCGGGCCTCGCCGCCTTCCTCGACGCTGAGGGCGTCGAGCTGGTGATCCCCGAGCAGTACATGGACAAGTGGCAGCTGAACAGCACCCGAATCACGGAGCTGCCCAACCACGGCGTGAAGCGGAAGCTCGGCCTGGAGTAGCACGAGAAGCCGACTGCCAACGGCGCGAGTCGGTCCCTCCGGACCGGCTCGCGCTGTTGTTGGGCATGCACCGCCGCCTAGCCGGACGGCGCCGAAGGGCACGTTCGTGC
>JBOHER010000318.1:0-46058 GCA_050701115.1 Haloechinothrix sp.
GCGGTCACCCGGTCGGCCCACGACGGGCAGGGAAAGGCCCCCGGGCCGCAACCCGGGGGCCGTTGCCGTGGCTCAGTCCAGGTAGTCGCGCAGGACCTGGGACCGGGACGGGTGGCGCAGCTTCGACATGGTCTTGGACTCGATCTGGCGGATGCGCTCGCGGGTCACGCCGTAGACCTGGCCGATCTCGTCCAGGGTGCGCGGCTGGCCGTCGGTGAGGCCGAAGCGGAGCCGGACCACGCCGGCCTCGCGTTCGGACAGGGTGGCCAGCACGGACTGCAGCTGGTCCTGCAGCAGGGTGAACGACACCGCGTCCACCGCGACCACTGCCTCGGAGTCCTCGATGAAGTCGCCGAGCTGGCTGTCGCCCTCGTCGCCGATGGTCTGGTCCAGCGAGATGGGTTCCCTGGCGTACTGCTGGATCTCCAGGACCTTCTCCGGTGAGATGTCCATCTCCTTGGCCAGCTCTTCGGGGGTGGGCTCGCGGCCGAGGTCCTGCAGCAACTCACGCTGGATGCGGCCGAGCTTGTTGATGACCTCCACCATGTGCACCGGGATGCGGATGGTGCGGGCCTGGTCGGCCATCGCCCGGGTGATCGCCTGGCGGATCCACCAGGTGGCGTAGGTCGAGAACTTGTAACCCTTGGTGTAGTCGAACTTCTCCACCGCGCGGATCAAGCCGAGGTTGCCCTCCTGGATCAGGTCAAGGAACGCCATGCCGCGGCCGGTGTAGCGCTTGGCCAGCGAGACGACCAGGCGCAGGTTTGCTTCCAGCAGATGGTTCTTGGCCCGCTCACCGTCGCGCACGATCCACTTCAGGTCGCGGCGCATCTGGGTGGCGAGCTTCTCGCCCTCCTCCTCGACGATTCGCATCCGCTCGGAGGCGTACAGGCCGGCTTCGATGCGCTTGGCGAGATCGACCTCTTCGGCCGCGTTCAGCAACGCGACCTTGCCGATCTGCTTCAGGTAGGCGCGCACCGAGTCCGCGGACGCGGTCAGCTCGGCGTCCTTTCGGGCCTGCCGCAGCGCCTCGGATTCCTCTTCGTCCCAGACGAAGTCGCCCTCGCTCTTACCCTTGCCGCCGCGCGTCTCGGGTTCGTCGCCCTCGGTCACCGTCGCGTCAACGACATCCACCTCGACCTCTTCCAGATCGGACAGGTCGGGGGCATCGGCCTCGTCGAGGTTCTCCGGGCCGTCCTCTTCCGAGGTGGCCTTGGTGTCCTTCTTCGCGCGCGTTGTCCTGGAGCTGGTCTTCTTGCCAGTGGTGGACTTCGTGGTGCGCTGGCGGCCCTTCGTCGCCTTGGCGGACTCGGCGTCGGTGACATCCGACGCGGGGTCGGTTGTCTCGTCGGCGCTCGATGCTTTCGTCCCGCGTCGCGTTGCGGTCTTTGCGGCTGCCACGTACGCCCTTTCGCAGCTTTGTATCTGCTAGGCCGAGGCTCAACTACCTCAGCTGCCTCACGTTTCGGGATAACCCTCCGGCCTGTGGTTTTGTCAACCACACACCGGGGCCGTGTTCCATTGTAACGACGAAGCCCCGCTGTCCTGCGAAGCGATCATTACTTTCTGCCATCCACGCTGGTGCACGCCACCCGAACGCACCAGTTCGGCCGCCAGGGTGATGGGGTGGACTCTACTCGTCGTGCCCCGCTGGATCGCTAGTGCTCGATGCCTTCCGCCGATGCGGCGGCCGCGCCGACGATGCCCGCGTGGTTCTTCAGCGTGGCAACCGTGATGGTGCTGCGTGCGCGCAGCAGCGGGACCCACTTGTCGGCTTTCTTGCTGACGCCACCGCCGACGATGACGAGATCGGGCCACAGGGCCTTCTCCAGCGTCGCGAGGTAATGGGACACCCGGCCGGCCCAATCCGGGTAGCTGAGCCCCTCGTGTTCCTTCGCCGATGCCGCCGCCCGATCTTCTGCGTCGTGCCCGTCGACCTCGAGGTGACCGAGCTCGGTGTTGGGCACCAGCCTGCCGTCGATGAACAATGCGCTGCCGATGCCGGTGCCGAAGGTCAGCAGGAGCACGACACCCTTCCGGGCGCGCTCGTCGCCGAAGCGCACCTCGGCGATTCCGGCCGCGTCGGCGTCATTGAGGATCGAGATGTCGTCGGCGTCGCGGTTGAGCCTCTTGGCGAACAGCTCATCGGCGTCGACGCCGATCCAGGCCGGGTCGATGTTGGCCGCGGTCTGCGCGACCCCGTGCTTGACCACGCAGGGCACCGCGATCCCGATCGGACCGGCCCAATCGAAGGTTTCGATGATGTCCGCGACTACATCGGCGATGGCATCGGGGGTGGCAGGCTGGGGAGTGTCGACCCGGAGTCGTTCCCCGGCCAGTTGCCCGGTGTCCAGGTCGACGATCGCGCCCTTGGTGCCCGTGCCGCCGATGTCGATGCCGAATCCGAGCGCCGTCATGAGCGCGTGTCCTTCCGGTTCGATTCAGATGGTGGTGGGTCTGACTGTATCGGCATGTGATCCCATGACCGGGTGAGCGCAGCTGAATTGAGCCTGACCGAGGTTGCCGAACAGGTCGCGAGCGAGGCAGCGGAACTGGTTCGCCGAGCACGGGCCGACATGAACGCAGGCTGGGCGGTCGCCGTGGACACCAAGTCCAGCCACACCGACGTGGTCACCGCGGTGGATACCGAGGCCGAGCTGCTCATCCGGGACCGGTTGGCCCAGCTGCGGCCGGGCGAGGCGGTACTCGGGGAGGAGGGTGGCGGCCCGGTTGACCGTGACCCCGACGCGGTCACCTGGGTGGTCGATCCGATCGACGGCACCGTGAACTTCCTCTACGGCCACCCGTTCTTCGCGGTCTCCGTCGCGGCGCAGATCGGCGGCGTCTCGGTCGCGGGCGCGGTGGTCGAGCCGATCAGCGGCAGGCGCTGGACCGCGACCCGGGGCGCCGGGGCCTGGTTGGACGGCAGGCAGCTGCACGTCGCCAAGCCCGCGAGGCTTGACCTGACGCTGCTGGCCACCGGCTTCGGGTACCGCTCCGACCGAAGGGAACGTCAGGCGCGGATGGTGCACGCGTTGCTCGGCAGGGTGCGGGATATCCGCAGGGCCGGTGCGGCCTCCCTCGACCTGTGCGCGCTGGCGGCAGGCTGGGTCGACGGCTACTTCGAGCACGGTCTTTCCCGCTGGGACTGGGCAGCGGGGGCGCTCATCGCGCAGGAGGCGGGTGCGATCGTCGCGTTGCCGGGGGAGGAGCCGGCGTTCGGGGCCGACGCCACCTTCGCCGCTGCGCCCTCCATCGCGGCCGAACTGCGCAGCGCATTGATCGAGTGCGGTGCGGGCGGCGTCTGAACTCAGCAGGCGGCTTCGCGAGCGGCTTCGAGGAGCGAGGCGTCGATCTGGGGGGCGTTCTCGCCGTTGGAGAGTTCGCTACCGCCGGAGCCCTTCCGCTCCTCCGACCAGGAACTCAGCAGCTCGAGCACCTCGCGGGCCTCCGGCCGGGGCGTGACATCGCCGAATCTGCTGCCGATCGCCAGGTCGACGCTGGTGTCCTTGCGGTCGTCCCTGATCAGCTCGACGCAGGGATCGATCAGGCTCAGCGTGCGGGCGGCCGAAGCGCCGTTCTCGCCGTAGCGGATCTGACCTCGGCAGTTGGCTGTCCTGCCCTCGTAGGCCGCATCGTTGTCCGGCTCGCCGACCTCGGTGAAGCCCAGTAGCCGGAGGGCTTCGGTGGTCAGGGACGCCTGGCCGCGGGCGCCGCCCGCGTTGAGCACCGCAACTGCGACCTTGCCCGGTGGGATGGGCGGCACGCCGTCGAGTGCGTCGTGGCCAACCGAGGTATAGGTCACGCCGGGTGGTGGGGAAGCTGGCGGCTCACAGCGGATCGCCGCATCGATGTCGGCGCTGTTGGCCAGCGCCCTGAGCCAGACGAAGACCGAGACGAACCCGAGCAGTGCGATGAAGATCAACATGGGCAGGGGCCGGTACTTGCGATACGGTCGCGACCCGCGCCCTGCGAACCCGATCCCCGACGGCACCTGCCTGTCCCTTCCGATCTGATCGACTCACATGCTCACTTGCCGACATCGTTACTGATCAGCCTAGGTGTTACAGCGAACGACCGCCGACTTCGTTACCCCCTGTATGCCCGGCTCGATCCGAGTTACCCGGCGCCACCTCCGGACCCTACCGGCAGTGCGGCCCGCGGTAGCACCATGCTGGGTGCCGGTAGGCAAACAGGCGCGGCGAGGAGCCGGTGACAAGCATGCTCGGCTACTCGATCGGGGTAAAGTTGACGTGACATGCGCATCACTGGCGGGTGCGGCGTTGCGTGAATTCTCGCTGGATGAGCTACCCTCTGCGAGCTCCGGCGCGTGGGCCCGGGCCAGATCGAGCGTGTTCTGGTCCATTTGCGTCGAGACTCCGGGCACAAAAAGGAGCGCTGGATCGTTATCCAGCGACACAGAGACATAGCGGGTGTGTGGAGGTTCCGCGCGCCCGAGCCAACCGACAACAAGAAGCTGAGCGCAGGGGTGAGGGACAATGGCGACCGACTACGACGCTCCGCGCCGTAGCGAAGCCGACGAGTTGGCCGAAGACTCGTTGGAAGAGCTCAAGGCGCGACGTAACGAAACGCAATCCGGCGTCGTGGACGTCGACGAAGACGCGACAGCCGAGAACTTCGAGCTGCCCGGCGCGGACCTGTCTTCGCTGTCCGGCGAAGATCTGACCGTCAGGGTGGTGCCGAAGCAGGCCGACGAGTTCACCTGCTCGGTGTGCTTCCTCGTGCACCACCGCAGCAGGCTCGCCGAGGACAACAAGGGACGGCTGGTCTGCCGCGACTGCGCCTGAGCACAGGCACTGTGGCACGCTGGTGATTCCTGCCGTGGGGTGGCCGGGCCTTCGGGTCGGCCACCCTACGCGTCATCGTGCCGCGCTCGACGTGCGAATCAGCTCGGCCACCCGTTGCGGATGGCGGGTGCTGAACACCCAGTACGGCGTCGGGTCCTCCGGGTCGGTCAGGTGCACCCGCACCAAGGTGCCGATCCAGCCGCGGTGCAGCATGAATGCCGCCGGGTCCAGCGCAGGGCCGAGTGCCTTGCGCTTGTGCTTGGCGTCGATCACCTCGACATGACCGGCGAAGCGCACCGGAAGGTGAGCATCGCCGACCCACAGCTCGGTGTCGGCGTCCTCGCCCACGACTCGGACTCGCGTCCTGCCCAGCAGCAGCAATACGCCGACGGTCAAGGGCAGCAGCACCGCATACGGCAACCAGCCGCGTAGACCCGGGTAGCCCAGGTGGATCTCCGCGGCGAGCAGAGTCGCGGCGGCGAGGGGGAGCGGCCAGCCCCACCAAGGAAGAAAGAGCCGCTCGGAGTGTTTGGTCGGTCCGTGGGGAGACTTGGTCACGGCTCCTTAGAGTAATGTCGTCCGCCGTGTCAGGAGTTCAGGTCTTACTCACCCGCATCGACCCGGGCGTGCCGCCACCGCACTATGCCCGCGCAGGTGATGCGGGCGCCGATCTCGTCACCACAAGCGATGCCGTGATCCATCCGGGCGAGCGGGTGGTGCTCGGCACCGGGATCGCCATCGCGCTGCCGATCGGCCATGCCGGCTTCGTGCATCCACGCTCCGGGCTGGCTGCCCGCACGGGGCTGTCGGTGGTCAACACCCCGGGCACCATCGATGCAGGCTACCGGGGTGAGATCAAGGTATGCCTGATCAACCACGATCCGGCCGAGCCCATCGTGTTGTCGCGGGGCGACCGGATCGCTCAGCTGGTGATTCAACGGGTCGAGCATGCCGAGTTCATCGAGGTGGATGATCTAGGTGACTCTGACCGCGGCGCAGGCGGGTATGGATCGACCGGCGGCCATGCGGCGTTGTCGGGCTCGAACAATGGAGACGTGAGCTAGTGGGGATTTTCGGTCGTAAGCGGTCCAGCGCGCCGGGTAGCCGAGGTCGGCACGCCATGCCGAAGCCAGGCGAACAAATGTATCCCGATGAGGCCGAGCCGGTCGAGGCACCGGCCGTGCAGGGCCCGTACGACGACGCCGACGCACCCCACGACGAGGTGCCGCGGATCGACCTCGGCTCCGTCCGGGTGCCGGTGCCTAACGGCGCGCAGGTGCAGGTGGAGATGGACCAGGCGAGTGGGAACGTGCGCGCGGTGCATGTGGTCACCCCGTACGGCCAGATCACGATCAGCGCTTATGCCGCGCCGCGTACCGCGGACCTGTGGCCGGATGTCAGCGAGGAGCTCGCCGAGTCGCTGCGAGCCGATGGCGGCACGGTCCGGCGGTCCTTCGGCGAGTGGGGTACGGAGCTGGCGGTGCGACTCGGCGACGTCAACCTGCATTTCGTGGGCGTTGACGGGCCGCGATGGATGCTGCGCGGCGTGATCACCGGGCCTGCGCAGCCAGGCGATCGTGCTGCGCAGACGCTGCGGCAACTCATCCGCGACACGGTCGTGGTCCGCGGGGACGGGCCGATGCCGGTACGCAACCCGCTGCCGATCACGCTGCCGGACGCGGTGGCCGAGCACATCGCAGAGCAGCGGGCCCAGCAGGCCTGAGGATGCCCCCAATGCCACATTGGGGAACATGTGCGCCTAACGTGTCAGGCCCGCGAGAGTGCTGTGAGCAGGGCGAGGACCGTGGCCCGGCCGAGGCAGGCCCGGTCCGCGCCGAGGGCGGCGAGAGTGGTGTCCTGGACGCGGGCCCGCGGGATCGCGTCGGCCCAGGCATAGGCGACCTCAGCCGGGTGCACCAGGTCGTCGGTGCAGGCGGAGATCCCTGTGGGCACATCGAGGGTGCGTAGGGCAGTCAGCTCCGGCGCCGGGTACCGCGATGCCGCGTCGAGTCCGTCCGCGAGCGAGGTGCCCTGCCTGCGCCAGGCCCGGCGCAGCTCATCGGCCAGCCAGGGTGCGACGTCGGCTGTGGCGACCGCGAGCGCCCGTTCGAGGCCCTGCGACCGCACCAGATCGGCGGATACGCGGGCGGCGATCGATGCGGGTGCCACATCGGGAACTCCGTTCCATGCCGGGAGGGCGGCCATCAGACCCGCGCAGCGAACCTGGTTGCGCAGCGCCCACGCGGAGGACAGGTGCGCGCCGAACGACACCCCACCGGCAAGGATCGGCTGGTCGGATTCCGCCGCAGCGGCGTCCAACGCCGCGAGGTAGGCATCAGCGAGTCCGGAGCCGGGTCGCGGCGCGGGTGCGATCAGCCGCACCCCGAAGCTTGACAGCGGTTCCTCGAATACCGCGCGGACGAAAACCTCATCCGAACCGGTTCCGGGCAATATGACGGCGACGTTCGCGGGCAGTCCCGACCTGCCCGTCGCGGAATTGACGGACGTCACGTTGCGATCATGTGGCGATCAGACTTCCCATGCGTCAAAGACGGTTAGTGTTGATTATGCACGGGCCGGAACCTGGCCCCGAGCCGTAGGAGCGCCGAATATGTCCGCCAAAGACGGCGGCTACTTCAGCCGGATGGTGCGCAAGCTGATCAGCGACGTCGAGGACCTCGACGCGGCTGATCTGTCCGCGAAGTCGGTGGCAGGCGGGGCGCAGCGCGCATCCGACTGCAATACCGGCCAGGAAGTCACCATGCTGGGTCGCTTGCGTAGTGTTGAGCTCAGCCCGTCCAACGAGGTCGCCACCCTTGAGGCGGAGTTGTTCGACGGAACCGAGGGCGTGACACTGGTCTGGCTCGGACGCCGTAAGATTCCCGGTATCGAGCCAGGCAGGACGATCAAGGTGAGTGGCCGGCTGGCTGAACGCGACGGTCACAAAGTGCTCTACAACCCGTACTACGAACTCCAGATGGCCCAGTGACCCGATCCGACCATTGAACATAGGCACCGTGAATCCTGAATCCAAGTCAGAGTCCGATCCACCGGAATCCGGCAAGCGCGATGCCGCGCCGACCCTGCTGCAGCAGATGGGCGGCGTCTCCGGGATGTTCTTCTCCGCGGTGCCGGTCATCGTGTTCGTGGTCGCCAACGGGCTGTTCGGCTTGACGGCAGGCATCTGGTGCGCCGTCGGCAGTGCGGTGGCCATCACCGTGCTGAGGGTGGTGCGCAAGGAGCCGCTGCAGCCCGCGATCTCCGGTTTCTTCGGGGTGGCCATCGCCGCCTTCATCGCCTACCGAACGGGGACAGCGAAGGGATTCTTCCTGTTCGGCATCTGGACCAGCTTGGTCTACGGCTCGGTGTTCGTGCTGTCGGTGATCGTGCGCTGGCCGCTGGCCGGGATGGTGTGGAACTTCCTCAACGGCGCGGGTACCGCGTGGCGCAAGGACAAGTACTCGCTGCGCGGCTACGACATCGCGACGCTCGCGATGGCCTCGGTGTTCGCGGCGCGCTTCGTCGTGCAGCGCTGGCTGTACGAGGAAGACCAGACCGGCTGGCTCGGGGTCGCCAAGATCGCGATGGGCTTCCCGCTGTGGGGGCTCGCGCTGCTCGTCGTGGTGTGGGCGGTACGGCGTTCTGATCGACGGCTGCGCGAGCTCGCCGAACACCGCGCCGAGACAGAAGCCGGGGTCGAGGCACGGTTGCGGGCGAAATACGCCCAGCCGGACGCCGAGAAGCGCTCGGTTCAGTAGCCCAGCGCCACGCGCATCTCGGCTTCCACGTCGGATTGCGCGACGAACAGCAGCTCGTCGCCAGGTTCAAGCGGATCGTCGGGGTGGGGCACGATCACCCGGCTGCCGCGCAGGATCGTCACCAGCGCCGAATCCTTCGGCAAGTCCAGGTCGCGCACCGGGGTGCCCGCCAGCGGGGTGTCCGAAGGCAGCGTGATCTCGACGAGATTGGCCTGCCCCTGGCGGAAGGTCATCAACCGCACCAGGTCACCGACGCTGACCGCCTCTTCCACCATGGCGGCCAGCATGCGTGGCGTGGACACCGCGACATCGACGCCCCAGCTGTCGTTGAACAGCCACTCGTTGGCCGGGTCGTTCACCCTGGCCACCACCCGGCGAACCGCGAACTCGGTCTTGGCGAGCAGGGAGACGACCAGATTGACCTTGTCGTCGCCGGTCGCCGCGATCACGACGTCGCAGAGTTGCAGCCCGGACTCCTCCAAAGTGGACACTTCGCACGCATCGCCGAGGATCCAGTCGGCTCGCTCGACGGTCTCCGGGTCGAACTGACTCGGTGCGCGCTCGATCAGCATCACCTGATGGCTCGCGTCGACGAGTTCGGCTGCGATCGACCTGCCGACCGCGCCCGCGCCCGCGATGGCAATCCGCATCAGTGGTCCTCCTCGGGGCTCTGCGCCGCGACGCTGGTGACATCGGAAACGGTGCCGGAGTGTGCGGTGACGTAAACGTCGTCCCCGGCCTGCAGCACCGTCTTGGCCTGTGGCAGGACACCGGTACCGAACCGCATGACGAACGCGACCCTGGCTCCCGCGGCCTCCTCCAGGCTCTCCACCGACCGGCCGACCCACCCGTCGTGCAACGGGAGCTGGATCAAGGCCATGGTGCCGGACGGGTCACGCCACGCGGCCGCGACACCCTCCGGCAGCAGCGTGCGCAGGAAGCGGTCGGTGGTCCAGGGGACGGTGGCCACCGTGGGGATACCGAGCCGCTCGTACACCGCGGCCCGCTTGTGGTCGTAGATCCGCGCGACCACATGCTCCACGCCGAAGTTCTCCCGAGCGACCCGCGCCGAGATGATGTTCGAGTTATCGCCGCTGGAGACCGCGGCGAGCGCTCCCGCACGCTCGACACCCGCCTCGATCAACACTTGCCGGTCGAAGCCCATGCCGATGACCTGCTGGCCGCGGAAATTACTGCTGAGCCTGCGAAAGGACTCGCGGTCCTTGTCGATAACGGCCACGTCGTGACCGAGCCGTTCGAGCGCCGCCGCAAGGGAGGCGCCGACTCGACCACATCCCATGATGACAACGTGCACGCCGCTGCCTCCTCCTGCTCCAGTCGGTTCATGGTGACCGTCCGAACCGGGGTTTGTCCGGATATCGACCTTTTGTTCGGTGCGCTGACCCAGGTATCTGCGCAGAACCTACCTGTTGGCGCACGGGTGGTTCGGCAGGCATACCCTTTTCCTTCGTGCTCAAGTTCACCACGGCTGTGAAGCGATTGGTGCTGGGTCGACCGTTCCGCAGTGACCGGTTGGCGCACACCCTGCTGCCCAAGCGCATCGCGCTGCCGGTGTTCGCATCGGACCCGATGTCCAGCGTGGCCTATGCGCCCGAGGAGATCCTGCTCGTGCTGTCCGTCGCGGGCGCGTCGGCGTATGTGTTCAGTCCGTGGATCGGCCTCGGCGTCGCGCTGGTCATGCTCGCGGTGGTCGCGTCCTACCGGCAGAACGTCCGGGCATACACCTCCGGCGGTGGCGACTACGAGGTCGCCACGGTCAACCATGGGCGCAGGTGGGGGCTGGTGGTCGGCAGCGCGCTGCTGGTCGACTATGTGCTCACTGTCGCGGTGTCCATTTCGGCGGCCGCGGCCAACGTCGGCTCGGCCATCTCGTTCGTCGCGACCCACAAGGTGGCCTTCGCGGTCGTGGCGATCACGCTGCTGGCCGCCATCAACCTGCGCGGCGTGCGGGAATCCGGTACCGCCTTCGCCATTCCCTCCTACGCCTTCGTCATCGGCATCCTGGTCATGATCGCGTGGGGCGCGCTGCGGGTGTTCGTCCTCGACGACGAGGTGCGCGCGGAAAGCGCCGACCTGGTGCTGGTCGAGGAGGGCGAGCACTTGGCGGGCTTCGCCTTCGCGTTCCTGATCCTGCGCGCGTTCTCCTCCGGCAGTGCCGCACTGACCGGTGTGGAGGCGATCAGCAACGGGGTGCCCGCATTCCGCAAGCCGAGGGGCCGCAACGCGGCGACCACCCTGCTGATGATGGGCGCGATCGCGATCACCATGTTCCTCGGCCTGCTGTTCCTTGCCAACGTCACCGGCGTGAAGCTGGCCGAGCATCCGGAGCACCAGTTGGTGAACGCGCCCGAGGGTTACGAGCAGAAGACCATGGTCGCCCAACTGGCCAACGCGGTGTTCTCCGAGTTCACCCCGGCGAGCTGGTATGTCATCTTCTTCACCGGCCTCATCCTGGTGCTCGCCGCCAACACCGCGTTCAACGGGTTCCCGGTGCTGGGATCGATCCTGGCCCAGGACCGCTACCTGCCGCGTCAGCTGCACACCAGGGGAGATCGCCTGGCGTTCTCCAACGGCATCGTCATCCTTTCGCTGTTCGCGATCGTGCTCGTGGTGGCCTTCGACGGCGAGGTCACCCGGCTCATCCAGCTCTACATCGTCGGTGTGTTCATGGCGTTCGTGATCAGTCAGAGCGGCATGATCCGGCACTGGAACCGACTGCTGCGCACGGAGACCGATCCCAGCGAGCGGCGGCGCATGCGGCGCTCCCAGGCGATCAACGCGGTCGGGTTCTCCTCCACCGCTGTGGTACTTGTGGTCATCCTTGTCACCAAGTTCACCGAGGGAGCATGGATCTCGCTTGCCGCGATGGCAGGTTTCTACCTGCTGATGAGCGCCATCAGCAGGCACTACGACCGGGTGTCCGTCGAACTCGCCGAAGCCGAGGACCAGCCCGCGGTGATGCCCTCCCGCAACCACGTCATCGTGCTGGTCTCCAAGCTGCACCGGCCGACGGTGCGCGCCCTCGGATACGCGCGGGCCATGCGCCCGGACATTCTGGAGGCGGTCACGGTGAACGTCGATGAACCGGACACCCAGGCGCTGGTCGAGGAATGGGACAAGCACGACTTCCGGATCCCGCTGAAGGTCGTCGAATCTCCGTACCGCGAGGTCACCAAGCCGGTACTGGACTACGTCAAGCGGGTGCGCGGCAGCAACCCGCGCGATGTGGTGACCGTGTTCATTCCCGAGTACGTCGTCGGTCACTGGTGGGAGCAGTTGCTGCACAACCAGAGCGCGTTGCGCCTGAAGGGCAGGCTGCTCTTCCAGCCCGGCGTGATGGTGACCAGCGTGCCCTGGCAGCTCGCCTCGTCGCAACGGCGCGGCGCCCGCGAGCTGCCTGCGCGTTCGGCGGCAGGAGACGTGCGTCGTGGTCTGTTCCTGCCGGAGGGCAGCGAGGAGGACACCGGCCGGTGACCGAACCGCGGGACAACGCGGGCTGGACGGGACGACGACTGGAGCTCGACGTCGGTTCGGTCGCGCACGGCGGGCACTGCGTTTCCCGGGTCTATGAGGCACAGCCGGGGGCGCCGGGTGGCCGGGTGGTCTTCGTGCGCCATGCCTTGCCTGGCGAGCGTGTGGTTGCGGTGGTGACCGAGGACCGCGGGGGATCGTTCTGCCGCGCGGATGCGGTCGAAGTGCTGAGGGCGGCGCCGGGACGGGTGCGGCCGCCGTGTCCGCTGGCCGGACCAGGACTGTGCGGCGGCTGTGACTGGCAGCACGCGACGCCGCAGGTCCAGCGGAGCCTGAAGGCTCAGGTGATCACCGAGCAACTCCACAGGCTGGCAGGCATCGATCTTGCGGTGGAGGTCGAGGAGCTGCCCGGCGGACCACTGGGGTGGCGCAGCAGGGTGCGCCTGGTGGCCGGGCGGGACGGCCGGGCGGGTCTGCGTGCGCATCGCAGTCATCGGGTGGTGCCGCTGGCCGGCGTCGGCTGCGCGATCGCCGTGCCCGGGGTGCTGGATGGCGCACTCGACCGCAGGTGGCGGCCCGGCAGCGAACTCGAGATCACCAAGGACGCCGAGGGACAGGTGCATGTCCGCTCGTTCGAGACGGTGCACGGTAAGCCACGCTCCCGGCAACTCGCCGGCGGGGTCGCGCGGGAACGCGCGGCGGGCAGGTCGTGGCGGTTGGGCGCACACGGCTTCTGGCAGGTGCATCCGGCTGCCGCCGACGCGCTGGCCGAAGCGGTCGGTGCGTGGACGCGGGCAGCCAAGGGCGCGATGGTGTGGGATCTATACGCGGGCGTCGGATTGTTCGCGGCGGTGCTGGCCGAGCAGGTCGGCCCTTCTGGTGGCGTGCTGGCGGTGGAATCGTCCCGCCGAGCCGTCTCCGACGGCAAGGCGAACCTGGCCGACCTGCCCCAGGTGCGGTGGCAGTCCGGCCGGGTCGAGACGGTCATCGGCTCGGCGGATGAGCGTCCGCAGGTGGTCGTGTTGGACCCCCCGCGCAAGGGCGCGGGCCGGGTTGTGGTGGACGCTATCGCAGCGGCCGGTCCGCGACGGGTCGTGTACGTGGCGTGTGATCCGGCCGCTCTCGCGCGGGACGTGGCCACCTTCACCTCACACGGTTACCAGTTGGCTGAGCTGCGGGCATTCGACGCGTTCCCCATGACGCATCACGTGGAGTGCGTTGCGCTCCTGGAATCCTCCTAGACTGGGAGCGCTGTTCACAACCGACCCAGCGATCGCGGGCCGTTAGGCCCGTGCGAGCGGTCGGTGCAGGTAGCAGCACCATTCGCAACCACCCACCGCGTGAACAGCGCGAGTTTTGAATGAGACACTGGGATGAGCTGTCCGCTCGGCTGAGGGACGGCTCGCGAGCGAGAGGTAGGTTTGTGACGTTGCTCGAGGCCCTGCGGGGCCCGGACGATCTGAAGCGGATGAGCCGGGACGAGCTGACCGTCCTCGCCGCGGAGATCCGGGCGTTCCTGGTCGACAAGGTCTGCAAGGCCGGCGGTCACCTCGGACCGAATCTCGGGGTCGTCGAACTGACGTTGGCCCTGCACCGGGTGTTCGATTCGCCGAAGGACGCGATCGTCTACGACGTCGGCCACCAGAGTTACGTGCACAAGATCGTCACCGGCAGGCAGGCAGGTTTCGACCTGCTGCGCCAGCGCGGCGGGGTGTCCGGCTACCCGGCCCGCGAGGAGAGCGAACACGATCTGGTGGAGAACAGTCACGCTTCCACCGCGCTGTCCTACGCCGATGGGCTGGCCAAGGCGTTCGAGCTCGCCGGTGGCGGCCGCAGCGTGGTGGCGGTAGTGGGCGATGGCGCGCTGACCGGCGGCATGTGCTGGGAGGCGTTGAACAACATCGCCGCCGCCAAGCGCCCCGTGGTCGTGGTGATCAACGACAACGGGCGCTCCTATCTGCCCACCATCGGCGGGATCGCCGAGCACCTCGCGTCTCTGCGCCTGCAGCCCGGCTACGAACGCCTCCTCGAGCGGGGCAAGCACCTGCTGCAGCACACACCGGTGGTGGGCAAGCCGATGTACGCGGCGGCACACGCGGCCAAGGCGGGCCTGAAGGACGCGCTGAGCCCGCAGGCGATGTTCTCCGATCTCGGCCTGAAGTACCTCGGTCCGGTGGACGGCCACGACCTTCACGCCCTGGAAGCGGCGATGACCAGGGCCAAGGCGTTCGGCGGACCGGTCATCGTGCACGCGGTGACCGAGAAGGGGCACGGGTACCCGCCTGCCGTCAACGACGAGACCGACCAGATGCACCAGACCGACGCGATCGACCCGGAGACCGGTATGCCGCCGGTGAAGGGCACCAGTTGGACGTCGGTGTTCGGTACCGAACTCGTGCGAATCGCCGATCAGCGCCCAGACGTGGTCGCGATCACGGCCGCGATGCTGCACTCCACCGGGCTGCACAAGATGGCTGCCGCCCATCCCGATCGGGTATTCGACGTCGGGATCGCCGAACAGCACGCGGTGACCTCGGCGGCAGGTCTGGCGATGGGCGGGATGCACCCGGTTGTCGCGGTGTACTCCACCTTCCTGAATCGGGCATTCGACCAGCTGCTGATGGATGTCGCACTGCACCGTCTGCCGGTCACCCTTGTGCTCGACCGGGCGGGCATCACCGGGCCGGACGGGGCCAGCCACCACGGTATGTGGGACCTGTCGCTGCTCGGCCTCGTGCCGGGTATCCGGGTTGCCGCGCCCCGGGACGAGGCGACCCTGCGGGAGGAACTGCGCGAGGCGGTCGAGGTTTCCGATGGTCCGACCGCGCTGCGGTTCTCGCGGGGCAGCGTGGTTGCCGAGGTGGCCGCGCTGGAGCGAGTGGGCACGGTCGACATCCTGCGCAGACCTGCGCCCGACACCGGATCCGACGTGCTGTTGATCCCGATCGGCGCGTTCGGTGAGCTCGGTGTGACCGCGGCGGGCAAGCTGTCCGATCAGGGCATCGGGGTCACCGTCGTCGACCCGCGGTGGGTGCTTCCGGTGCCGGCCGAACTGGTCGAGCTCGCCCGCAGGCACCGTCTGGTGGTGACGGTGGAGGACAGCGGCAGGCACGGTGGGTTCGGTTCCGCGCTTGCGGCTGTGCTGCGGGACTCCGACTGTGATGTGCCGTTGCGTGACCTGGCTGTTCCGCAGCGCTTCCACGCGCATGCCTCGCGCGGGGAGGTGCTCGCATCGCTTGGCCTGACCGCGCAGGATGTCGCGCGTAAGGTCACCGAATGGGTCGCCGATCGGTTCGACGAGCGTGCGGTCGCGGCAGAGGATCTCGGCGAGCGTCTGCCCGAACGCCCCAGTTAACGGAACTCTCAGGAACGTGTGGCACGGTAGCTGACGTGCGTATTCTGGTAGTTGAGGACGAGGAAGCCTTGGCCGAAGCCGTCGCGCGCGGGCTGCGCCGCGAGGGCATGGCCGTCGACGTCGCGCGCAACGGTGATGACGGCCACGAGAAGGCCATGATCACCCGGTATGACGTGGTCGTGCTCGACCGCGACCTGCCGGGAATGTCCGGCGACAAGCTGTGCGAGGAGATCGTGGCATCCGGCGAGCTCACCAGGGTGTTGATGTTGACCGCGAGCGGTTCGGTTTCCGACCGGGTGGAGGGCCTGTCCCGCGGCGCGGACGACTACCTCGCCAAGCCGTTCGCGTTCGCCGAACTGGTCGCTCGCGTGCGGGCGCTGGCCAGGCGCTCCACTCCGGCGACCCCGCCACTGCTCGCCGCGGCCGATGTGCGCCTTGACCCTGCCAAGCGGACGGTGCGCCGCGACAGCGGACCGATCGAGCTGACCCGCAAGGAGTTCGGCGTGCTCGAGGTGCTGCTCTCCGCTGGTGGCTCGGTGGTCAGCAGCGAGGAACTGCTGGAGCGGGTCTGGGACGAGAACGCGGATCCGTTCACCACGACGGTGCGGGTGACCGTGATGACCCTGCGCAAGAAGCTCGGCGAGCCGGGGATCATCGAGACCGTGGTGGGCTCGGGATACCGCGTGCCGGAAGCGGGTACCGTGCAGCAGTGATCAACCGCCGCACGTTGCTGCCCGCGCGCAGTTTGCGTGGACGCATCACGCTGCTGGCGGTGTGCCTCGCGGCCGGGGTCAGCTTGATCCTGCTGGTGCTGGCATGGATGCTGGTCAGCGATTCGGTGGCGGCTGTGCCCCAGATGCCACCAGGCACGAAGGTGCGGGTGGACGGCGCGGAGGTCGAGGCCTCCGCGCTGGCGGATCACCTGCGCGCACAGGCACTGCAGAAGGTGCTCATCGCGGGTGGTATCGCGTTCGCGTGTGTCGTGCTGGCCGCTGGGATCCTCGCCTGGGCGCTGACCTCCCAGGTGTTGCGGCCGCTGGCCGAGATCGCGGGCACGGCGCGCAGGTTGTCGGCCGAGTCGCTCGACGAGCGCATCGGCACCCTGCACCCCCGGGACGAATTGGCCCGGCTGGCCGAAACGATCGACGCGATGCTGGACCGGCTGGCGGAGGCATTCGACGCGCAACGACGGTTCGTGGCCAACGCCAGCCACGAGCTACGCACGCCGCTGACGGTGATCCGCGCGGAACTGGACGTGACTCTCGCCGACGACAAGGTCGGCCCCGGTGAGCTGCGCCGGATGGCCGAGGTGGTGCGGGCCGCGACACAACGCGCCGAACAGCTCGTTGGCGCGCTTCTCCTGCTTGCCAGGACCGACCAGATCGGACTCGCCGTCCGCGAGCCGGTCGACCTTGCCGCTGTGGTGGCCAGCGCATGGCGGGCCACCCGCATCGAGGCCGAGCAGCGCGGCCTGAAGGTCGAGTTCCACACCGCGCCTGCCCCCGCCGTCGGCGATCCGGCATTGCTCGAGCGGGTCGCGGGCAACCTGCTGGAGAACGCGGTGCGCCACAACAATGACGACGGCTGGATATCGGTACGCACCGAAGCGCGTGCCACGCACTCGGCGCTCCTGGTGCGGTCGTCCGGCCCGCTGATCGATCCGGCAACGGTGTCGGAACTGTTCGAGCCATTCTTCAGGGGTGGCACGGCCAGAACGGCGCGCTCCGGCAGCGGTCTGGGCCTGTCCATCGTGCGCGCAGCAGTAGAGGCACACGGTGGCACCGTGCACGCCGAACCCGTCGTGGGCGGTGGACTCTCGGTCACCGTGCAGTTACCCAGCGCACCTTAGGTATGGGTGTCTTCAAGACCTACAAACCGTTCCCCTGGCACGGGTCAACCGCCACAAACCGGAGTGCCCCTTGTGGCGGGCGCCTGTAACCGTTTGCGGCGGTTGGCGACATCCTCCGGCGGGTTTGGTGGTCTTGAAGACACCCACACTTGGGTGCGGACTCATTTGGCGGTTTGTTTCAGTGCCTTGCTGAGCGTTTCCGCTGTGAGGTCGATCTGCCATGGGCGTGCGCCGTCTTCCCGCAGCGATGCTGCGACGGACGCCACGCTGAGGTCGGCAGGCGGTTGCCAGCACAGCCGTCGGACGAGATCGGGTAGCAGCAGGTTCTCCGCGGGCAGACGATGTTTGTGCGCGCGTTTGGTCAAGCCGGCCCGTGCGGCTGCGAGCCGGGCGGCCGCATCCGGGTCACGGTCGGCCCACCGGTTGGGCGGAGGTGGGCCACCGTTGTTCGGTGCGGCGGCAGGCAGCTCGGCATCCGGCAGCCGCCGCGCGGTCTGAATGTGCCGCAGCCACACCGCCGAGAGCTTGCGCTGCATACGACCGCCGAAGACGGGCAGCGCGCGGAGGTCTTCGATCGTGCTCGGAACACTCGTCGATGCCGCGATGATCGCGCTGTCGGGCAGCACCCTGCTCGGTGCACGGTCTCGCTGCCGGGCCAACTGGTCGCGCGCCTGCCAGAGGGCACGCACGATTGCGAGGTTGCGCGGCGACCGAACCTTGTGGATACCGGAGGTGCGACGCCATGGCTCCGCCCGCGGCTCGGGCGGGTCCGCGGTGCGAATCGCCTCGAACTCCTGGTGAGCCCAGTCCAGCTTTCCTTGCTCTTCGAGATCCGTGATGATCACATCGCGCAGCGGCAGGAGCAACTCGACATCGAGGGCGGCGTAGTTCAACCAGGACGTGGGCAACGGCCGGGTGGACCAGTCAGCCGCACTGTGCCCCTTCTCGAGCCGGAAGCCCAGCAACCGCTCGACGAGGGTGCCCAGCGCCACCCGGTCATATCCGGCCAGCCTACCTGCCAGCTCGGTATCGAACAGGCTGGCCGGCCGCAGGTCCAGTTCGGCGAGACAGGGGAGGTCCTGGGATGCGGCGTGCAGCACCCAATCCGTGCCGTCCAAAACCTGCACCAGCGGGCGCAGGTCGCCGTCGAGTGCGATCGGGTCGATCAAGATCGTCCCCGAACCCTCGCGACGCAGCTGCACGAGGTAGGCCCTCGGCCAATAGCGGTAGCCCGATGCGCGCTCGGTGTCGATGGCGACCGCACCTGACCCGCCCTTGAGTGCGTCGCAGGCGCGGGCGAGGGCTGCTGTATCGGCCACCACATCGGGGGTGCCGTCGCGAGGTTCGGTCAGCGTTTCGGGCGCTGGCCGCTCAGGAGCATCGGTGCTGTCCTGAGGGCTGTCCACGGACGAAACACTACGGGACGGCCCGGCCGGCCCGCCCACCCGTTGCCCCGCCAGCCACTCCACGTGGCCTGCGGGGCGAACAGGCATGTGGTTCAGCGGATGACACCTGCGCGCATGGCCAATGCGACCATCTGTGCCCGGTCCCCGGTGCCGAGCTTGCGGCCGATCCGCGACAGGTGAGACTTCACCGTGAGCGCGGAGAGGCTGAGCTCTTCACCGATCTCCTTGTTCGATTTGCCGTCGGCGACGAGTTGGAGCACCTGCACCTCGCGGGAGGACAGCTCCCGAGGGGTGTTGTCGGTGCCCGGAACCCGGGTGCCGGTGGCCAGCGCCGGCGCGACGCCGGGGTCGGCGTACACGCCTCCTTCGAGCACCCTGCGAACGCCATCGGTGACGGCCACCGGCGACGCCGACTTGAGCAGGTATGCCTGAGCGCCTGCCTGGAAAGCGGCCCGTACCGCGTACGGGTCATCGGAGGACGCGAGCACCACTACGCGAGGCCAGCCATGGTTACGGAGCTCCGTAACCAGCTCGATGCCGCTGCCATCCGGCAAGCCGAGGTCGAGGATCGCGAGATCGCACGGCCCAGTTGCCGTCGCCCTCATCCTCGCTTCGGCCACCGAGGCGGCCTCATGAACGGTGCCCGCACCCATTTGTGCGAGTCGGGCGGAAATGGCTTCCCTCAGCAGCGGGTGGTCGTCGACCACCAATACCGAGAACAGCTCTTCCCGCGGATGCGGAACCATGCTTGCCGGCAACGCGCCGGCGGGCGTGGATCGGACGGCCTGGTTAAAGCCGACGGCAGCCACGTCACTACCTCCCTGGAGTCGGTCGTGCCCCCCGACCGGCACCAATCACTTTCGGCCAATCAGCCGCGCCAGCTATAGACCGAAAGTGGTGTCGTGTTAGGCACTCTAGCCGCCCGAGAGGGTCAGCGGGGGGATCGAATGGGTAAGTATCTGGCCTATTTGATTACCGTATGGCAGCAAGATCACACGATTGGGTCATCACTGGAGTGTGGCGTAACACTTCGCGTATCCGGAACGATTGAGTTTGGTTAACGGTCGATCTGAATCGACGAGCGGTCATCGCGTGTGCGACGAACGGTCGGTGATCGGCCGGTTCAATCCGGCTACCACACGCGGACGTGATCGGCTCCACCAGGGGCCGTTGCTGATGATTAAGACGCCTGACTGCCCAGAACGTTGCGTGCGAAGTTCCAACCCGCTTTTGGCGGTAGAGTCCAGGGTCTGCTCAGCTGCCTTGGCGCTGTCCGAAAAGGGTGACCCCGACCGGTGGCAGCCCGACCATGCTGGCCATCAGCTGGCAGAACGCTTCACCGTGTGGACGCAACTGGCTGGTCAGCGGCGTCCAGGACGCACGCAGCTCGAGGTCGTCGGTCCGTTCCGGGCCGACGATGTCGCCGAAGCGAGCAGACGACGTCTCCGTCACGGTGCCGCCGAGCGCGGTGAACGCCGCACCGGAGGCATCCAATGCCTCGGCCAGCCACGACCAGCCCACCGATGGCAGGAACGGGTCGGCCGCGAGCTCGGAGTCGAGTTCGGCCCGCACATAGGCCACCATCCGGAGCACCCCGTTCCAGGACTCCTGGCCCTCGGGGTCGTGCAACAGGACCAGGCGTCCGGACGCGAGCACGTCGGCAGGCCCGGAAACCTCGCAGGACAGCGCGTAGGACCACGGCGCCAGCCGCTGCGGTGGGCGCACCGGCTCGAGGACGATCTCAGGTCGCGGACGCACGGCAAGCAGTGCCGCCACCGCTTTCTGGAACTCCTCAGGCGCTTGGGTCATCGCGGGCACAGGCTCGACTGTAGGGCGGACCTGGCCGATGAGACCCTCAGCCACGCCGGGTGTTACGGAACTGTCGGCCTCAACTGACGTGCCCCGATCCCCGCATGGGACCATGAAGGCCTGATGTCATCCCTTACTGAGCCCGCCAGCAGCGTCTCGGCCTCGGCCGAGATGGCGCACCCCGCACCCCGGCGCGATCTGTCCGAAGCGCCTTTCCTGGTCGCCGCGCGCGGTGGCCTGCCCGCTCACATCCCGGTGTGGTTCATGCGGCAGGCCGGGCGCTCCCTGCCGGAGTACCGCGAGCTGCGGGAAGACGTGCCCATGCTGCAGGCCTGCTTCGAACCGGAACTGCTCGCCGAGATCACTATGCAGCCGGTACGCAGACACGGGGTGGACGCGGCGATCCTGTTCAGCGACATCGTGGTGCCACTGCGCGCAGCCGGTGTCGGTATCGACATCGTCGGCGGCGTGGGCCCGGTGGTCGAGTCGCCGGTGCGCACCGCGGCTGACGTCGAGGCGCTGCCCCGGCTCGAACCGGACCAGGTCGACGCGGTCGCCGACGGTGTGCGGCTGCTGGTGTCCCAGCTCGAACGCACACCGCTGATCGGCTTCGCCGGTGCGCCGTTCACCTTGGCGTCCTACCTGGTCGAAGGAGGTCCGAGCAGGCACCACGAGCGCACGAAGGCGTTGATGCACTCGGAGCCGAGGGTCTGGCATTCACTGATGGATCGGCTGGCCGACCTCGCCCTGGTCTTCCTGCACGCTCAGCTGGATGCCGGAGTCGACGCGGTGCAGCTGTTCGACTCCTGGGCGGGCGCGCTCTCGGCCCGGGACTACCGCGAATTCGTGCTGCCGCATTCCGCCAAGGTGCTGTCCGGGGTGGCCGATGCCGGTGTGCCGCGGATCCACTTCGGCGTTGGCACCGGCGAGCTGCTGCCGTCGATGCGGGCGGCGGGCGCCGACGTGGTGGGTGTTGACTGGCGGATCCCGCTCGATGATGCCGTGCGCAGGCTGAGCACATCCGGTGAGCCCGCTCCGGTTGTGCAGGGAAACCTCGACCCAGCGTTGCTGCTGGCCTCCTGGCCGGTTATCGAAGCCGAGGTCAGGCGGATCGTGGCAGAGGGCCGGTCGGCCGCGGCGCACGTGTTCAATCTGGGCCACGGCGTCCTGCCGGAGACCGATCCGACCGTGCTGACCCGCGTCGTGGAACTGGTGCACGGGCTCCAGCCGTGAAGGTGCGGCGCGCCCTTCAATGCGGCGGACCCACCCGTGCGGGCGGTCCGCTCCGGTGGCTGCCATGAGGATCGCGGTCGTCGGGGGAGGTATCTCCGGGCTGACCGCCGCCTATCGGCTGCGCACCCTGCTCGGCGATGCCGCGGTGATCACCGTGTTCGAGTCGACCGAAATGCTCGGCGGCAAGCTGCGCACGATCGACCTGGGCGGAACCCGGTTCGATGTCGGCGCCGAGGCGTTCCTCGCACGCAGGCCTGAAGCGCTCACCCTTGCTCGGGAACTCGGCCTCGCCGATCAGCTGGTGCATCCCACCGGCGCGCGGGCTACCGTCCGGGCGGGCGGCAGTACCGTGCCGCTGCCCTCCCGCACCCTGATGGGCCTGCCTGCCGACCCGGACGCGGTCGCGCAGCTGTTGTCCGAGTCCGGCCGGGCAGCGGTCGCGGCCGAGCGGGACTTGCCTCCGCTGCACCTGCCCGCGGGTGACGTCAGCCTCGGTGGCGTCCTGCGGGACCGGTTCGGCGACGAACTGGTTGACCGGCTGGTCGATCCGCTGCTCGGCGGTGTCTACGCCGGAGGTGCCGACGGCCTCGGCCTGCGCGCGGTGCTGCCCACGGTTGCCGAACAGATCGACGCGGGCGCCGGTTCGCTCACCGCCGCGTCCGCCCAGTTGCTCCCCGCATCGGCCGTCGATGACCCGGTGTTCGCGACGCTGACCGGAGGCTTGTCGACCCTGGTCACCGGGTTGGCCGAGCGGGCACGGCCGGAGCTGCGGCTCGGTGCCCCGGTCCGGGAGATCCGTCCGGTGCGCGTCGGATGGCTGGTGGACGACCTCGAGTTCGACGCCGTGGTGCTCGCGGTGCCCGCCCCGGCGGCACGCAGGCTGCTCGACGGCGTCGCGCCCGCCGCTTCGGACGCGTTCGCCCAGGTCGAGCTCGCGTCGATGGCGGTGGTCGCGTTCGCGTTCCCGGCAGGCACCCGGCTCCCGGATGCCTCCGGCGTGCTGATCGCGGCGGGGGAGAGTCACCACGACGGCACACCCTTCGCGGCCAAGGCGTTCACCTTCTCCTCGCGGAAGTGGACCCACCACGGGCAGGCCGGTGTTCTGGTGCGCGGCTCGGTGGGCCGGTTCGGTCAGCAGGAGGCGCTCATGGCGCGCGATGACGAACTGATCCGGCTGGTTCGCGCCGACCTCGCCGGGCTCACCGGGATCACGGTCGATCCGGCAGCTGCGGCCGTGACGCGCTGGGGCGGCGGATTGCCGCAATACGGCGTCGGGCACACCGATCGAGTCGCCGAGATCGAGCGCGCCGTAGCTGACCTGCCGGGGCTCGAGGCGGCCGGGGCGACCCTGCACGGGGTGGGCATTCCGGCCTGCGTGGCCACGGCGGATGCCGCCGCGCGCAGGCTGGCCGACCATCTGCTGAGAGCCGTCACGGCAGTGGGAAGATAGACCCATGGCCGCTGACACCAACTCCAACGCCACCCGCATCCGCGAACTCAACGACACCATCCGCTACACCATGTGGTCGGTGTTCAAGGCAGAACAGGGCAAGCTGCCGGAGGACCGCGGTCCAGCCGCCGCCGAGACCCAGGAGTACCTGGACGCACTTGAGGGCAAGGGTGTGGTCGTGCGCGGCGTCTACGACGTCGCGGGGCTGCGTGCCGACGCCGACTACCTGATCTGGTGGCACGCCGAGGAGATCGAGCAGGTGCAGGCCGCCTACACCGGGTTCCGCAGGACCCCGCTCGGCCGCGCCTCCGTACCGGTGTGGAGTCAGGTCGCCCTGCACCGGCCCGCCGAGTTCAACAAGAGCCACATTCCCGCATTCCTCGCCGGGGAGGAGCCCCGCAAATACGTGTGCGTGTATCCGTTCGTGCGCTCCTACGAGTGGTACCTGCTGCCCGACGAGGAGCGTCGCAGGATGCTCGCGCAGCACGGTAAGCAGGCACGTGGATACCCGGACGTGCGGGCCAACACGGTGGCATCCTTCGCCCTCGGTGACTTCGAGTGGATGCTGGCGTTCGAGGCCGACGAGCTGCACCGGATCGTGGACCTGATGCGGGACCTGCGAGCCAGCGACGCCCGCAGACATGTGCGCGAAGAAGTGCCGTTCTACACCGGCACCCGGGTCGCGGCCGCCGAACTCGTCACCAACCTGCCGTAGCGGTGCACGACGTCCTCGCCGGGCGGACCTACTCAGCAGGCCGCAATGTCAGCGCGATCGAGTTGATGCAGTACCGCTGATCGGTGGGTGTGTCGTAGCCCTCGCCGGAGAACACGTGGCCGAGATGGCTGTGGCACGCGGCACACAGCACCTCGATGCGCTTCATGCCCAGGCCGCGATCCTCCCTGAGCAGGACAGCGCGGGAGTCGGCCGGGTCGTAGAACGAGGGCCAGCCGCAACTGCTGTGGAACTTGGTTTCGCTGGTGAACAGTTCCGCCCCGCATGCCCGGCAGGAGTAGACGCCCACGGTCTCGGTGTCGGCGTACTCGCCGGTGTAGGGCCGCTCGGTGCCCGCCTCGCGGAGCACGTGGTACTCCTCGGGAGCCAGTCGCTCCCGCCACTCCTGCTCGGTCTTGACCACCTTGGGGGTGGTGCCCACGACGGGTTTCATGCCTCTCACGTTACCGGGCCAGCCACTCAAGCAGATCGTTCAGCGTGTCCCAGGCGCCGACCACCACGCCCAACAGGATGAGGCCGACGATCAGTGCGGAGAACAACCATCTGCTACCGCCGAGCCGATTGCTCGACTCGGCGAAGTCCGCGAAACCTTCGAGGGACGCTTCGACGGTGAACGCGGGCCGACAGCGCTCCATCCGGTCGAGGTGCTCGGCGAATGCCCGCGCCTCCGGATCGTCGGGATCGAGCCCGACCAGGTCATCGCCGAACCGCGGATGCGGGCGGGACCCCTGGCTACCTTGTTCGACCATGATTCAAAGGTAAGACATCGGACGGCTTCTGTGCACCGAAATGCCCGGCGGAAGGCGCGGACTCAGCGGGCCGCCGAGTCGATCAGCAGGTCACCGTCGACCTGGATCACGCGCACCGTGGTCTGCTCCGCGTTCCCATCTCGATGCACGGTCGCGGTGATGTCGACCGAGCCGTCGTCGTTGGAGTTGGCCCTGGCCTGCTCGGCGTAGACGGAACTGAACTGCGACCAGTACTGCTGGAAGCCCTGCTGGCCGCCGAACTGCGCCTGCGCCGACGGGGTCAGCATCTCCCAGGAGTCTTCGATCTCGTCAGGCAGCGTGTAGTAGTCGATCACCAACTCGCCTGCTTCGCTCCAGTCGATCTCACCGGAGCTGGCCGAGTTGCCGTGACCCTCCGAGGTCGGCGGCGCGCTCGGCTCACTGGGCGCAGTGGTCCCCGGCTGCGGCGGGGTTGCCGAAGGGGTCTCGTCGTCACCAGGCTGCAGGAGCAGCAGCACGGCCGCCGCGAGCATCAACACGAACGCGGCGGCCCCGGCGAGCAGCGCGCCGTTCCTGCGCTGCTCCTGCCCTTGCTTCGGATTGGCCTGCGGAGGCGGGCCACCGGAATGGTCGACCGCGCCGAACATCGCGGTGCCCTGCTGCCGGGTGGGCGGCGGCGGAGCCACCGCGGTGCGTTGCCACGGCGGCGGTACGTTCGGCGGCTGGGTGGGCACGATCGGGGCAGGCGGCGCGGGAACACCCCCGCCTGCGGCGATCGCGGCCAGCCGTTCCGCGGCCTGGCTCATGGAGGCGCGTTCTTCCGGGGCGACCCTGAGCAGCGAGTTGAGCAGCGAGGTTGCCGCCCCGGCCGCCTGTGGCGGGATGATCTTCCCGCTGGCCGCGGTGTGCAGCAGAGCGAGTTGATTCGGGTTGCTGCCATAGGGCGACCGACCCTCGATCGCGTGGTAGAGCGTGGCGCCGAGCGAGAAGACGTCGGAGGTGGCTGCCGGGTCCGCGCCCCGGGCCAGTTCGGGGGCGAGGTAGGCAGGCGTGCCGCCGACCAGGCCGGTCTGGGTGATCGTCATGTCGCCGTGGGCGCGGGAGATGCCGAAGTCGGTCAGCTTGGCGACGCCGGTGTCGTCGATCAGGATGTTGCCCGGTTTGACGTCCCGGTGCACGATCCCCGCCCGGTGGGCGGCGACCAGCGCGGAGGCGACCTGCTCGCCGATCCTGGCCACCTCGGCAACCGGCAGCGTGCCGCGCTCGTTGATGATCGCCGACAGGCTGCGGGACGGCAGGTACTCCATGATCAGGCACGGGTTGCCCTCGTGCTCGGCAATGTCGTAGACCACGATCGCGTTGGGATGCTGCAAGCGGGCCGCGATCTTGGCTTCGCGCATGGCACGGCGGTGCAGGTCGATCCGGTCGGCTTCGGACAGTCCCTGCCGGCCGATGACCTTCTTGACCGCGACGGAGCGTTCCAGCCGCTCGTCCACGGCGCGCCACACGACTCCCATGGCGCCACTACCGATGTGGTCGACGAGACGGTAATGCCCTGCGATCAATTGCCCGGTTTCGATGGTGCCGCTCCTGAACACGTATTGGCGCAACGGCCGTGCGTAGCGGGGCCTGGCGTCGAAAGCAGGCTGCCCCGCTTCACGAACCTGATCGAGTGTACTGGCGGGCCGTATCCGGCCCGATGGCGGCCACCATCACCGGCCGCGGCGTTGCGCCGGTCACAGCAGGCACCTGCCCGCGCACCATGCGATACACGCCGATGGCTCCGACCAGCGCGAATGCCGCATAACACGCGGCGAGAGCAGGCGGGGTGGCGCCGGTGAGCGCGTCGCCGAGGACCACAACGGCGGCCGTGCCGGGCAGGCTGCCGAGCATGGTGCCGATCACATAGGGCCGCATCGCGATCGAGGACAGCCCACAGCAGTAGCTCAGCGGCGCGAACGGCACGACCGGTATCAGCCGGAGTGCGGCAACCCCGAGCAGGCCACCGTCGGCGAGCCGGGCATCGACCGTGCGGACCACCCGACGATCGGCGTGTCGCGCGACCAGGCCTCCACCGAGGAACCTGGCGAGCAGGAAACCGAGTATCGCCGCGGTGACGGCCCCCGCGACGGCCACCATGATGCCCAGTGCGTTGCCCAGCAGCAGTCCCGATGCGAGGCTGAACACGGTGCGGGGAAGCGGCAACGCCACACCCACCGCGTAGATGCCGAAGAACACCACAGGCATCGCAGGTCCCGCGTCCACCGCCAGCGCGCGCAGTTCGGCCGGGTCCGGGATGGGAGTGACGAACGCCAGGACGGCGCACGCGACGAGCACGCACGCCACTACCAGCAGCCTCGTCCCATCGCGCATCACTCCACGGTAAGGCACGCGGCGGCCGGGACGCGGGTGAGCTACGTCGCGTGCGGCACCACGATCGGCGCCTCGATCAACTCGGGCCGCAGCTCGGCACCGGCGGGTCGCAGCCATGGATCGCTCGGCGCGCCGTCCGGGTCGGGCTTCCAGGCGTGGCAGACCTTGGGGAGTTTGATCGGGTAACAGGTCAGGGTGCCGCTTGGGTCGATGTGCAGGCGGAGGAAGCCCTTGTGGTCCTGCACACTCTGGCCCGCCATCAGCTCGTTGAGGTTGATGCCGAACCGGCTCGCGATCATCAGGTAGACCGCGACCAGCTCGGCGTGCAGGAATCCGATCATCACCGGGGTGCCCGCGAGGATGAGGATCAGGGTGGCCCAATCCGAGAAGACGCTGTCCGGCAGCACATCCCGATACAGCCAGATGATCGCGTAGGCCCAGCCCACACTGAGCGCCAGGTGCGCGGTGGCGTGCAGCGCGCCGGCCGTGTGGGCGGCTCGCAGCGGTGTACGTGGGTCCAGCCGGGCGAAGCCAAGGCCGCTGAGCACGACGATCAGCGCGACGATCACCGCGGGGGTCCAGCTCGCGACGAGGGTGAAGAATCCCTGCGGCCCTGGCCCCACCGTGCCGGCCAGGCCGTACATCACGGCCAGCGCGACGACCGACTGGGTGATTCCGGAAAGTCCCCAGAAGCCCGGATTGTGCCACGGCAGCCGGATGATCCCGGCCGCGAACAGTTCCGATCGGGCCTTGCTCGGATAGCGCGCGGCCAGGTCGTAGGTGGCGGGTGGATTGCCGGGCCGCACGCGCGACGCCGCGGGAGGCAGTCCGAGTTTCTCCGGCAGCCTGTGGGTGGCGGTCAGGTAGGCGCCGCCGAGGCCGGTGGTGATGCTCTGCCGGGTGCCGTCCCGCTCGGTGTAGCGGGAGTAGTGGTGCTTGTCACCGGAGAGCATGAGCCGGATGGTGGCTCCCGCCGGACGCACGATCTCCCGGTCGAAGAACGCGATGATGTCGTAGCTTTCGTGGTCGCCACCGGAGCCCGCGTCTACCCATGCCGGAGTCGGCACGCACAGGATGATCGCGTCGCCCGGTCGCAGTTCGGCGGCCGCCGTGCGGAAGTACTCCAGTTGCGGTGCGTCGATGTGGTCGTCGAACTGCGTGTCGATGCCGAACAGCCACCAGCGTTGCGGCAGTTCCACGGCGAAATAGCTACGTGTCTGTTCGGTCCGCCAACCTCCGAACGGCCTGCGCTGGGCGAAGACGCGCAGGAACGCGGTCAGGCCGTCGTACCAGTCGTGGTTGCCCGGCAGCGCGAACAGCGTCGGCGGATCATCCTGGGCGACTGGCATCGCGGCCTCGTACACGCCCTTGGTGCGATCCTCGTAAGCACGGGTTGATGCCGAGGGATACACCTGATCCCCGCCCATCACCAGCAGCTTGCCCCGCGGCAACGGATCGTGCCCTGCCGGCTCGATCTGCTCCCGCGCGAGCAGCGTGGCTATCGAGTAGGTTGCGTTGAAACCGTCGCCGACATCGGCGACGTAGTCCAGCCAGATTCCGTC
Organism: Haloechinothrix sp.; assembly: GCA_050701115.1. Lineage (GTDB taxonomy): Bacteria > Actinomycetota > Actinomycetes > Mycobacteriales > Pseudonocardiaceae > JBOHER01. Next base: position 28,557 of record JBOHER010000318.1, read on the forward strand.
ATCGTCGGCGAACCGGTGCAGGGTCGCAGGCAGGCTGCCCTGCAGTTCACGTTTATCCGCGTAGGCGCCGAAGATCGATGCCAGCAACGCCTTGATGCCGGTGCCGACCAGCACCGTGGGAGCCAGCCACCGGACGGCGGGTTGCGGCGTGAACCCGAGTTGCTGCTCTGACAGGTCAGTCGGTCGCGGACGGGGGGCTGACTCCATGCTGCGCATGGTAGCCAGCGGCAGGCGCGCCTGGGTGCCGCCGGGGCGCGCCGTCAGGCCGGGCAGCGGGTGCCCTGCTGCGGGATCGCGCCGTCGATCAAGAACTCCATGGCCTTGTCGTCGACGCACTCGGACTGGCCGACCGCGCCGTGGCCCGCGCCTTCCCAGTTGATGGTGACGGCGGTGGACATCTGGTTGCCCGCGCGGGTGGTGCCGAGTTCCGGGGTAAGCGGATCCGCCGCGGTGCTGATCAGCAGGATCGGTGGCGCGCCGCGCACATCCGGCTCGGGTAACGGTTCGCGGCGTACCGGCCATGGCTGGCACCAGGCCAGCTGCTGGGCGACCAGGCCGCCGAACAGCGGGTGTTTCCGCTGCCATTCGGCGCTGACCTCGTTGATCCGACCGGGCGTCAGCCGGGTCGTGGTGTCGTTGCACCGGGTGGCCAGCGTGGTGTCCATAGTGGCCTGACCGGCAGGGGTGGAGTGCAGCATGGGCTGGGTGAACGTGGCCAGTTTGCCGACCTCGCCCGCTCGCGCTTCGTCGATTGCGGTGGCCAGTTCGCGCCACCGGTCCCGCTGCGCGAGCCCGGCCCACACGGCGTACAAGGCGTGTGACGGCCCCATCCGAACACCTTGTGGCGTGCGGGGGCGCTCGTCGCGCAGTTGGTCCACCAGGTCGGAGACCTGCTGTGCCGCGTCCTGGCCGAGCGGACAGTCCCGCTTGGCACAGTCATCGGCGAAGGCCTCCATTGTGGACTGTGCGCCTGCCGCGACGCCCTGCCACACGGTGAGCGCATCGTCGGACGGGTCGGGCATCCCGTCAAGGACCAGCCTGCCCACGTGCTCGGTGAATCGCCCTGCGTACACCGTGAGCACCCGTGCGCCCTCGCCGCGGGCGATCGCGTGCAGCCTGGGCATGCCCAGCTGCCTGCGGATCTGCTCGAGATCACCGGCGCTCCGCCAGGCATCCAGCGCGCCTTGATCGTTGCCGAGTTCGATCGAACATTGCTGCCCAGCTTTACGGGCGGCCTCCACCAGCGGCTCGACGTCGGTGGCGGCGGGATCGAGGCCGATCAGCTGCTCGCGGACTTCCGGCGGGATGCACGAGTTCTGTTTGGACCCGCCGGTATACCTGCGGTCCACGCCGATCAGTGCGAACCGGTCCAGCAGCTCGGGCGGCAGCGAGGCGGCAAGCCGGGCGGCGTAGAGGGTTCCCGGCGCACCGCCGATGTCGTTGACAACGACCAGTGGAACATCGCCGGTACCCACCTTGAGCACCGACAGCCGGATGATGCCGCGATCGGGCAGGCTTGGCGAATCCACCGTGCTGGAGACCAACGCGCAGGAGAAGCGCAGCGACGCCGGTATCGAACGCGAGCCGAGACGGTGCCTGGTCTCCTCGTCGCAGCCTTGCCAGTCGACGGCCGAGTCGTCCGGCTCACCCAGTGGCGGTAACGGAGCCGGTTGGGTCGATGCTTGCGGCGCGTTCGGCGGCGGGCCGTCGTTCTCCAGCACCGCGGGCCGGGTGGATGGTCCCACGGTGCAGCCGGCTAGCAGTGCGGGCAGCAGCACGGCGGCCAGCAGCGCACGTCGAGTAGCGGCACGCCGCAGACGCACTGGCACGCAGGCCCTCCCTCGCTCGCACGGTTGGCCGCCAGCATCGCATCGAGCAGGTGAGTATGCGGTGAGCGACCCCATAGGCGCAGACCTTGCCGAGCAGCACGGCGCTAGCGAACCCGGGTGCGTTCGCCTGCGGCGAGTTCCATCCGGATCGCGGTGGGCAGGGTCTCAAGGCCGAGCGACTCACGGGCGTGGGCGAGCACCTGGTCGTTGAGCTCGTGCCACACGGATTTGAGATCGGATCCCTCGCGCAGCCACACCGTCAATCGCAATGCGGGGTTGTCCTCGTCGCCGACCGCGCGGGCTTTCGCCTTGGTCACGCCGTCGAGTTGCTCGGCATGGGCGGCGACGGCACGTGCGATCGCGTTCGAGGTGACCGTGAGCCTCCTCGCCGCTTCGTTTTCCAGTTCGATGTCCGGCTTCGGTTCCGGCCGTAGGGACCGGATCGCCCACCAGCAGCCGAGCAGGAACAGCACGATCGCGGCCCCGATCGCGACGCTGCGGGAGAGTTCGGGCCGGGAGCCGAGTGCGGTAACCACCACCGGGTCCAGCACCGGCTGCTGCGCGCGGAAGCGACCGAAGCCGCCGAAACTGAGCACCAGCACGAGCACGCCGATAATGACGGCGAGCGCGCCGAATCCGATGGTCATGGCGCGTTCGGCGAGATAGGACCGCTCGAGGGCCTTGGCGGAAACGGATCGCCTGCTCATCCGCGGTCCCTTGGTGAATCGACGATGACCGACACCCTTGGCTTGCGCACCAGGGGGAGGTCGGCGAGCAACTCGTCGACCACGTCGACCAGGCGGGGGTGCAGTTCGTTCTCGGTGCGTATGCGGGTGGTCGCGCGCACCCTGACCTTCTTGCCGGTCGCGATCACCGAAGCGCCGGTCACGTCGCCCTCCGCGCGCACGCGTTCACCCACCACCCTGGCGATGGAACGGGGTGAGGTGGTGACGCTGACCTCGGTGGCGGGGTCACGCAGGCGGATCGAACGCCGCCTGGCGGCCAGCGCGGCCAGCAGGACAACCGCTCCCGCTGCGGCGACGAGACCGGCGATCGTGCGGGTGCCGGTGGATGCCCAAGTGACCCCGGCCAGCTGGGCACGCCATGCCTGCCACGGGACAAGCAGGGGAGCGGCGTCCGGTCGCCACCACTGCCAGCCGACCTCCAGCGCGACCACGCCGCCGACCGCTGCGAAAGCGAGCCCGAGCATGGTCGAAGTGACCCGAACGAATATCCGCACTGTGCCTCTTGCCTTTCTGCTCCTGCTACCGCGTCAGCGAACCCGCGGCGGGATGTCGGGCAGCAGCTCGGACACGGTGACCTCGAACGCGCGCACCCGATACGACGTGAGGTGTTCGATCTCGGCGGTGACCTTCTCGCGCACGTCGGCTACCACGGAGCGCACCGGCGCCGGGTAGTACAGCGGCAGGTCAAGCAGGAGATCGACCTCGTCGCCGGTGCCGTGCACCTTCGCGTTGCTGCCGCGCCGGTCCGTCGCGACGCCGTGAACCTGGTCGGCCGCGTGCTGAGCGATCTTGCGCACCACCGAGTGGTCGATCTGCAGCCAGCCGCGGTCGGTGGTCACCGGTCCCGGCCCTTACCGATCAGTGCGTTGAGGTCGAGCTCGCCGTCGAGGACCCTGCCGACGATGAATCCGATGACCCCGACGACGAGGGTCACGATGAACGGGATGAATCCCTGGGTCAGCGCGAAGCCGAGCACGAGGCCGGCCAGAAGCCCGGTCTGCGTCGCATTCATGGCGTGCTCCCTGTTTCCTGCTCAGCGCCGACTTCTTCGGCGCCCTCGGCGATGTCGGTGATGGTGAGGTCGACCGCAACCTCGCCCGCGATCTGCCGGACCAGCGACCTGATGTCGATGGCCGCATCGGGAATCCGGTGTCCGGGACGCAGCACCAGCCCGATCTGAATGGGTTCGTTCGCATCGGGGATGCGCACCCCGATCACCCTGCGACCGGGCAGATAGGTCGCGACGATGCCGAGCCTGCCGCCATCGAGCCGCGCCACGGCGGGATGTGCGCGCACGGCGCGGATGATGCGCTCCGCGAGCTCTTCCCTGCTCTTCGAGGTCGACGATGCGTTCACCGAGATCACTCCACGCGGGAGTTGGCGGGTTCGTCCTGGTCGTCGTCCTCGGCAAGGTGAATGTCGTTGACGGCGATGTTGACCTCGATCACCTCGAGACCGGTGATCTGCTCGACGTTGGTGATGATGTTGGTGCGGACCGCGGAAGCGACGTCCACTATGCGTGCGCCGTACTCGACGACGACATCGAGGTCGATGGCAGCCTGCTTCTCGCCGACCTCAACCGAAATGCCCGACGTGGTGACCGTGCCGGAACCGGGGATGCGTTCCCTGATGGCCCCGAATGCGCGGGACACACCGCCGCCGAGCGAGTACACGCCGGTGACTTCGCGAGCGGCGATGCCCGCGATCTTCTGCACCACGGTCGAGGAGATCGTGGTCTTGCCGAGATTGCCCTCGTCATTGCGGGCCGTGGTGTGCGCCGGGGTGCTCGCCTTGATCGCTCGAGCCTGCGCCATGAGTCGTGCTCCTTCGCATCAGATAGCCGTGCACTGAGGCTACCGCTGGTCAGCATTGCCGGCGTGCCGCCGGTACCGCAGCATGAGAAAGCCGTCCTCGTGCAGAACCGAGGCCAGCGTGAGGTGCCGAGGTGCCTCCGAGAGGACACCGTCGACGATCCGGCCGGTGCCCGCTCCGGCCAGCAGTGGGGCGACGGTGAGGCAGAGCTGGTCGACCAGGTCGTCAGCTATCACGCTGGCGAACAGGTGCGGCCCCCCTTCGCAGTTGATCCGGCGCAGGCCACGACTGTCTAGTTCGGACAGTGCGCTGGGCAGATGCACCTGTCCGTCCCCGGCGACGACGACCTCGGCCCCTGCGTCGCGCAGCGCCTTGGTGCGCTCGATGGGCGCTGCCGCACTGGTGAACACGATCGGTGGGACTTCTGTGTCGGTGAGAAACAGGGCATCCGGCGGTATCGAACAACGACCGCTGACCACCGCGATGGGCGGAACAGGGGCCAGCCCGAGCCGCTGCCTGCGTTCGGCGCGGGTCCGGCTGGGCCGCACGCCCCGGTACTGCTCGGTGATCGCGGTGCCCGCGCCGACCAGGATCACATCGGCGAGATCGCGGCCAAGCGCGAATATTCGCTTGTCCGCGGGGTGCGACAGGCCTTCCGACGTGCCCGCGACGCTGACCGCGCCATCGGCCGAGGACACGAAGTTGGCTTGTACCCACGGGCGGCTGAGCTGGTCGGGGTAGGCGTAGATCCGCTCGAGGTCGGCGTCACTCACGTCCCGCTGCACGGAGTCTTCCGCGGTGATCGGCCACACGTTGTACATCGGCCTATCTCAACATTGCGGTCGGGCCTGCTCTGTGTCGGAGGGCACCTGCACGGTCGAGCCGACCGGATTGCCGTACCTCGGCAGCTACCCTCGTGCCATGCCGGCGCGCCTGACCGACCGTTTCCCCGAGATCGGGGCCGATGAACTGATCGCTGCGCTGGTCCCGCCGCCGCGGTTCGACGTGGTGCGTTTTTCCACCTACCAGCCCAACCCGGACGAGCCGAGCCAGGCAGCCGCGGTGCGGGAGGGGTCCGCGTTCGCCGACAGGGTAAGTGCGGCTTCCTCGGCCAGGTCGGGATCCCGGCTTCGCGCGCTGTTCCGTGGTGGCTCGGCAGATCAGCACGCGCGACGAGGGCTCTACCTCGATGGCGGGTTCGGTGTCGGCAAGACCCACTTGCTCGCTTCGCTGTGGCACGAGGTGCCCGGCCCCAAGGCCTACGGCACGTTCGTCGAACTGACCAACCTGGTCGGCGCGCTAGGATTCGCCGAGGCCGTACGCAGGCTGTCCGGCCATAAGTTCCTCGCCATCGATGAGTTCGAACTCGACGATCCCGGCGACACGATGCTGGTGACCAGGCTGCTCCAGGAGTTGATGGCGGCCGGTGTGTTCGTCGCGGCCACCTCGAACACCCTGCCGGACAAGCTCGGCGAAGGACGGTTCGCCGCGGAGGACTTCCTGCGGGAGATCCACGCCCTGTCCGCGCGCTTCGAGGTGCTCCGCGTGGACGGGCCGGACTACCGCCATCGGGGCTTGCCCGATGCGCCGCCCCCGGTCACCGAGCAGGCGCTGCACGAGTGCGCGGCCGGCCGGGAGGGGTCGACGCTGGACGACTTCGACCCGCTGTGCGAGCACCTGGCTCGGCTGCACCCGTCCAAGTACGGACGACTGGTCGACGGGGTGGCGACGGTGCACCTGCGCGGTGTGCGCGCCGCACCCGATCAGGGGGTTGCGCTGCGGCTGGTCGCGTTCGCCGATCGGCTGTACGACCGGGCGATTCCGGTCCTCGCTTCGGGTGAGCCGTTGTCCGCGCTGTTCACCGAAGAGATGCTGCACGGCGGATATCGGAAGAAGTATCTGCGTGCGGTCAGCAGGCTCACGGCGTTGGCGCGGGACGCCGGCCGTCATCCCGTGGGATAGCGCGCAGTCCTGCGGCGCAGGCCATCCCCACCAGCACGGCAAGCAGTGCACACAGCCCGGCGACGATCAGCATGCCTGGATCATTTCCACCCGCACTCACGAGCGGAACGCGAGGCCTCCTGATGGATCCGCCCGTCTGGATCAGCGCGAGACAACGTCGATGAGGGCGTCGATGCCGAAGTCCAGGTCGGTTTTGCTGATCACCAGGGGCGGGGCCACCCGCAGGGTTGAGCCCTGCGTTTCCTTGCACAGCACCCCCTTGATCGCCAGGGTCTCGGATGCCTGGCGGCCGGATGGACCACCGGGCGAGATGTCCACGCCCGCCCATAAGCCGCGTCCACGCACCGCCGACACCCCTCGACCGACCAGTTCGCCAAGACGCCCGTGCAGATGCGCTCCCAATTCGGTGGACCGCTGCGCAAACTCCCCGGTCGCCAGCAGCCTGATGACCGCCCGTCCCACTGCGCACGCGAGCGGATTGCCGCCGAACGTCGAGCCGTGCTCGCCGGGCTTGAGAACGCCCAGCACGTCGCGGCTGCCCACCACCGCGGACACCGGAAGGATGCCGCCGCCGAGTGCCTTGCCCAAGGTGTAGAGGTCGGCTCGGACACCCTCGTGATCCAGCGCCAGCACCGGCCCGGTCCGGGCCAGCCCAGACTGGATCTCGTCGGCGATCAACAGCACTCCGCGCTCGTCGCACACCCGGCGGGCCTCCGCGAGGTAGCCTGCCGGCGGCACGATCACGCCCGCCTCACCCTGAACCGGCTCCAGCAGCACCGCGGCCGTGCGGTCGGTGATCGCCGCGGTCAGCGCCTCCGTGTCGCCATACTTCACCATCACGAAGCCCGGGGTGAACGGACCGAAGTCCGCGCGGGCCGTCTGGTCATCGGAGAAGGAGATGATCGTGGTGGTACGACCGTGGAAATTGGACCCGGCCACCACGATCTGCGCGGTGCCGTCCGGTACGCCCTTCACCCGGTAGGCCCACTTGCGCGCCACCTTGATCGCCGACTCGACGGCCTCCGCGCCGGAGTTCATCGGCAGCACCATCTCGGTGCCTGTCAGCTCGGCGAGTTCGCGGCAGAAGGCTCCCATCTGGTCGTGGTGGAAGGCCCGCGAGGTCAGGGTGACCCTGCCCAGCTGCGCGGTCGCGGCGACCACCAGATCGGGGTGCCGATGGCCGAAGTTCAGCGCGGAGTAGCCCGCGAGGAAGTCCAGGTACCGCCTGCCCTCGACGTCGGTGACCCAGGCGCCCTCGGCTTCGGCGACCACCACCGGCAGCGGGTGGTAGTTGTGCGTCGACCAGTGCTCATCGGCCGCGATGAACTCCTCGGAAGTGGCCATGATGCTGTCTACGGTAGGCGCAGTCGTTGTCATGTCGACAGATTATTCGGAAGCAGACGTGCGGATCATCCGTCTAATGTTGCTTTCTCACGCTATTCATTGCGTAGTTCTCGCTCTTGGATGACGAATCGTTGTCCCCTGCTGCCTGAGCCGAGCTACCACGTCGCCGAGGAGCTCGCCCATCTCGATGCCGAGGCGGCGTCGTGATGGCACCGGCAGCGCGGCTCTGACAGAGTGCACCTTGTGACGACCGAAGACCTCCCGTTTCTCCGTAAGCTTGCCCGCACGCAGCGCTTCACCCTGGGGGCGCCGAAGGAATTCCAGGTATCCCCGGACGGCTCGCGGGTGGTGTTTCTGCGCACCGGTGACGGCTACGACCGCAAGCACAGCCTGTGGTCGATCGACCTGGCAACCGGTTCGGAATCCAAGGTGGTGGACGCCGCCCGGTTGCTTCCCGGCGAAGAGGAGCTGTCCGCCGAGGAGCGGGCCCGGCGAGAACGGAGCAGGGAGTCCGGCGATGGCGTGGTGCGCTATGCGGTGGACGACGCGTGCGCGATCGCGGCGTTCTCGCTGTCCGGCAAGTTGTTCACCGCCGACCTGACGACCGGCGTGATCACCGAGCACGTGGACGGCTCGGCCGTCGATCCTCGGTTGAATCCGCCCGGAACGCACATCGCCTACGCCAAGGACAGGGCGCTGCGGGTGATCGATCTGGCCGGCGGCGAGGACTCGGTTCTTGCCGCCGAGGATGACGCCGAGATCTCGTGGGGGGTCGCGGAGTTCATCGCCGCCGAGGAGATGAGCCGCTCGCGCGGGTACTGGTGGTCGCCGGATGGACAACAGGTCCTCGCGCAGCGCACCGACAGCACCGGGGTGCCGAGGTGGCACATCGGCGACCCGGCCAATCCGGAAGCCGCGGTAAACACGGTGGCCTACCCCGCTGCCGGTACCACCAACGTGAGCGTGTCCTTGTCGATCATCGGTTTGGACGGCTCGGTGGTCGCGGTCGAAAAGGGGGACTGGGAGTATCTGGTCGCCGTGCACTGGTCGGCGGGGGGACCGCCGCTGATGGCCGTGCAGCCGCGCGGCCAACGACGGCTGGACATCCTGGCGATCGACGTCACCGACGGTTCGACCACCCTGGTGCACAGCGAGCGCGATCCGAACTGGGTGGAGATCGTGTCCGGGGTACCCGCCTGGACGGCGGACGGGCGGCTGGTGCGGGTCGGGGCGTCCGATGACGCCTACCGGCTGATCATCGACGACAAGCCGGTGACCGACCCCAGGTTGCAGGTGCGCTCGGTCCTGCACGTCGGTGCCGAGGTGCTGTTCAGCGCGTCGGAAGACGATCCGACGCAGATCCATGTGTACCGCACGGAGAACGGTTCGGTACACCGGGTGTCTGATGTAGACGGTGTGCATATCGGCGCGGGCAACGCCGATGTCACGGTGATCTCCTCCTGGGGTTTCGAGCACACCGGACCGAAAGTGACGGTTCGCCGCGCGGATCAGCCCAATGCGCCCATCGCGTCGTATACCGCGGACCCGGGGCTGGAGCTGAACCTGTCGTGGTTGACCATCGGCGATCGCGAACTGCGGGCCGCCCTGTTGCTGCCCAACGGCTACCGGCCCGAGGACGGTCCGCTGCCGGTGCTGCTGGACGCCTATGGCGGCCCGCACGCGCAACGGGTGCTGCATACCCGCAATGCCTTCATGTCCTCCCAATGGTTCGCCGATCAGGGGTTCGCCGTGCTGATCGCGGACGGCCGGGGTACGCCTGGCCGCGGGCCTGCCTGGGAGCGGGAGATCGCGGGCAGACTGGCCGAGATCACCCTGGCCGACCAGGTCGACGCATTGCGTGCGGCGGCAGCGCAGCGGACCGAACTGGATACCAGCACGGTGGCGATCAGGGGCTGGTCCTATGGCGGCTACCTGTCCGCACTCGCTGTGCTGCGTGAACCTGAGGTGTTCCATGCGGCGGTCGCGGGCGCGCCGGTGACCGATTGGACCTTGTACGACACGCACTACACCGAACGCTACCTCGGCCATCCGGCGGAGGAATCCGAGTCCTACCAACGGAATTCGCTGATCGCCGACGCCGGCGAACTACGCAGGCCGCTGTTGATCGTGCACGGTCTGGCCGACGACAACGTGTTCGTCGCGCACGCGCTGCGGTTGTCCGGAGCGCTGCTGGCGGCGGGCAGGCCGCACACCTTCCTGCCGCTGGTGGGCACGACACACATGACGCCGCAGGACGAGCAGGTCGCGGAGAATCTCCTGCACACGCAGGTGAACTGGATCAAGGGCGAGCTCGGGGAGCACTCACGACCGCGCAGCGAGGAGGCGAACGGTGGCTAGTGGCTTGGCGGGCAAGACCGCGCTGATCACGGGTGGCTCGCGTGGTATCGGTGCGGCGATCGCGTTCGCGCTTGCGGCCGAGGGAGCCAATGTGGTGATCTCCTCGCGCAAACAGGACGCACTCGATGCGGTCGCGGAGAAGATCCGTTCCGCGCACCCTGAGGTCGGCGTGCTGGCCAGGGCGGCGCATGTGGCCGACCCCGAGCAGGCTAAGCGCGCCGTCGCCGCCGCGGTTGGGGAATTCGGTGGCATCGACGTGCTGGTCAACAATGCGGGAACGAACCCGTACTTCGGCCCGCTGATCGAACTCGACCAGGCACGCGCGGACAAGACGGTGCAGGTCAACCAATGGGCAGGTGTGTTGTGGACGCAACTGGCCTGGCGCGCCTCGATGGCCGAGCGCGGCGGATCGGTGATCAACATCGCCTCGATCGGCGGCCTGAGCACCGAGCCAGGCATCGGCTACTACAACGCCACGAAATCCGCTGTCATGCACCTGACCCGTCAGCTGGCGTTCGAACTCGCGCCCACGGTCCGGGTGAACGCGATCGCGCCAGGGTTGGTGCGTACCCAACTCGCCCGCGCGCTGTGGGAGTCACGCGAGGAACACCTCAGCGCGGTGATGCCGCTCGGCCGGATCGGCGAGCCGGAGGACATCGCCAAGGCCGCGGTGTTCCTCGCGGGCGATGACTCCGGGTGGATCACCGGCCAGTCGCTCATCGTCGACGGCGGTGCGATGATTCGCCCGCAGATCACCTAGAAGGAGCCGATTGTGAGCGAGCGTTGGGGTCTCACTATCCCGTTGACCGGAGCGCCGCTGATGGCGCACCGGGAGTTGATCAGCGAGCTGCCCGATCTGGGCTACACCGATGCGTGGTCAGCGGAAACCGCGGGGACGGACGCGTTCTCGCCCCTGGTGCTGGCCTCGCAATGGGCGCCGCGATTGCGCCTGGGCACGGCGATCGTGCCGGTGTACACCAGGGGTCCGGCATTGCTCGCGATGAGCGCGGCGACAGTTGCCGAGTGCGTGCCGGGAAACTTTGTACTTGGTATCGGTGCGTCGTCCCCGGTGATCGTGGACAACTGGAACGCGGCGAAGTTCACCGAACCGTTCGCGCGGACCAGGGACACTCTGCGCTTCCTGCGAGCCGCACTGGCGGGGGAGAAGGTCACCGAGACCTATTCGACCTTCTCGGTGAGCAAGTTCCGGCTCGAGCGGCCTCCGCATCCTGCGCCGCCGATCATGTTGGCCGCGTTGCGTCCGGGCATGTTGCGGTTGGCCGCACGGGAGGCAGACGGCGCGATCACCAACTGGTTGGCGCCCACCGACGTGCCCAAGGTACGGTCCGAGCTGGGTGACGAACCGGAACTGGTCGCACGCATCTTCGTGTGTCCCACCACGGACACGGCGGCGGCGCGCGGGCTCGGCCGGATGCTGATCAGCAGCTACTTGACGGTGCCGGTGTATGCGGCGTTCCACGACTGGCTCGGCAGGGGAGACGCGCTGGCCACGATGCACAAGCTGTGGGCCGAAGGCGACCGTCAGGGTGCGAACGGCGCGATTCCGGACGAGGTGGTGGACGATCTGATCGTGCACGGCAGCATCGACGAGTGCCGGGAAAAGGTGCAGTCCTATGTGGACAATGGGTTGACAACACCAGTGATCGCCTTGCTGCCGACCGGCGGCGATCAGATCGAGCAGGTGCGCGGGTTGGCGCCGGGCGCTAAACCGACTTCGGGCTAAAGCGCTTGGGAGAACAGGATTCCCGCGCTCGCCGCGGCGAATCCCGCGCACACGGTGACCACCACGTTGGCGATCGCGTGCGGCCTGGCTCGCTCGATGAGCAGGCGTATGGTCTCGTAGCCGAACGAGGAGAAGGTGGTCAGCGAACCACACAGTCCGATACCGAGGAAAGCGCGCAGTGATTCGGTATCGTCGCCGCGCAAGGCCAGACCGGTGAGTGCACCCAGCACGGCCGAGCCGATGATGTTCACAGTCAGCGTCCCCCACGGGAAATCCGCGTTACTGAGTCGCTGTACCCGTCGGTCGATCAGGTAACGCAAGCTCGCTCCGAGGGCGCCGCCGATCGCGACCAGGAGCAATGTCATGGCGCGACTTCCGGGCGAGCCACGCGCGGCCGTAGCTGCGCCCGGGTGAGTGCAAGTCCAGTCACCACGGCGGCAAGGCACAGCAGCACGGTGCCGAGTGCGTAGCCAAGCGCCATCGCGCGACTGCCACCGTTGACCGCATCGATGACCTCGACAACATAGGTGGAGAAGGTGGTGAATCCGCCGAGCACGCCGATGCCGACGAACGGTCGAAGTAGCCGGTGCGGGCAGGCCGATTCGGTGATCACCGCCATCAACGCGCCGATAAGGACGCAACCCACGACGTTGGCCAGCAAGGTGGCTACCGGGAACTCCCCGGGGACAGCAGGGAAGGCCAGCGACAGCCCGTAGCGCGCCATGCTGCCGATCGCACCACCGATGCCGACCGCGAGCAGCACGTCCCAGCGCTGCGTGGCGTACCGTCGCCGCTGGCTGCCGCGCGCTGGTGCGGCGACTGTCCAGCCCGGCATCGCACCTCCATTCCGGGAGCAGGATAGGAGGACGGTACGGCACGCTCGTTTCCAGCGGGTCACAATTGTGACGGAGAATGCACCGCTTCTGGGTGCGCGATACTGGGATCGAACCAGTGACCTCTTCGGTGTGAACGAAGCGCTCTCCCGCTGAGCTAATCGCGCGCTGGGGACGGCGAATCAGGACTCTACACGCCCGCGAAAAGTGGGATCGGGCACGGGTCCATTTCAGTGATCACTGCTAGCACTCGACTCGATACTCAACGAACAACTCCCAGCTCACAGCCTTGTGGCCGCAATGAGAGTGGCGAGAATCGCTACTTCTCGCTTGAGACATTCGCGGGACAACGCTGTTGCTGGGACGTTTCAGCAAGCACTATGTACCCGGGAGCTAGCTCGCGAGCGCGCGTTGGGTCCAGATGGGTGATCTGGGCCCAGATCGGAGCGAGATGGCGACCACCGACGTCACATCAGTGCAGCTCGGTCGTTAACCAGGCCGGGGAAGGAGCAGAAGGGTAGGACGATGCGCAATGACCATGTGACGCTCCGCTCGACCGCGGTCTTCGACCTGCTGGCGCCGCGGACTCCGGCAGTGCCGGTCAAGGTGGAACTGCGATACGACACCCGCGATCCGTATGCGGTTGTCGCCGCGTTCCGTACTGGCCGGGCCGGGTGGGTGGAATGGGTCTTCGCGCGCGACCTGCTTGCTGACGGTCTCCTCGCCGACGCGGGCGACGGGGATGTGCGCATCCGCCCGTCGATCGAGGATCCCGAATCCGTAGTGGTGGAGCTGAACTCGCCATCGGGCCACGCCACGTTCGAGGCCTCGGCCCAGGAGCTGGCCGACTTCCTCGACCGGACCTATGACGTCGTGCTGCCCGGCAACGAGCACCTGTGGGTTGACGTGGATGACGCGCTGACCCACCTCATCCCGAACGACCTGGCCTGAGCAGACCCCGGTTTCACCGATGTCCCCAAGGTCCTATAGAGTTCTCTGCACACCATGGCGGCAAGCCGGAAACGGTTACCAGACTGGTGGATTGCGGACGTAGCGCAGTTGGTAGCGCATCACCTTGCCAAGGTGAGGGTCGCGGGTTCGAGTCCCGTCGTCCGCTCGAGGGGCCTACTCGGGCCTGATGCGGTGGAGTGGCCGAGAGGCGAGGCAACGGCCTGCAAAGCCGTGTACACGGGTTCGAATCCCGTCTCCACCTCGCGCGATTAGCTCAGCGGGAGAGCGCTTCCCTGACACGGAAGAGGTCACTGGTTCAATCCCAGTATCGCGCACCAGCTCAGCCCCCATTTCATGCGAGCGGACGGGGGCTGAACTGCGTCTGAGTGACTAAGTGAGTGACTAACCCTGCCGGAAGATCTCATCCATGACGGTCGCGCCGCCCTCGATCACAGGGCGGATCTGGTGCCGGTAGATCAGCTCCGTGATCGTAGAACCCTTGTGGCCGACCAGCCTTGAGATCTGCTCTATCGGCACGCCATTGTCCGAAAGCAACGACACGAAACTGTGTCTCAGCTCGCGCGGCGTCCAGTCAGCAGGGTCTAGTCCGGCGTCCTCGACTACCAAACGGAACGCACGCCGGACATTGCCTGCCATCAACGCGGTTCCCGCTCGGGTGCAGAAGACTAGATCCTTGTCCTGCCACTGGGCTGCGGCTCGTTCGCGCGACTTGGACTGCGCCGCTCGAAGGTCCTTCAACACATCAACGCAACGTTGAGGCATCGCCAACGTCCGGCGAGACTTGCGGGTCTTGGTCTCTCCACCGACGCGCACCGAGTGCCAAACCATGATGCTTGCCGGGAGCGGCGGTGAAGCCTCCGTCTGGCCCTCTAGATCGACATGTGTCCACGTGAGCGCCCTCATCTCCTCAGTCCGTGCACCCGTCAGGAGCGATACCACTACATAAGCGCGAATCGCCGGGGTGCGGAACGTCAGAGCGGCGTCGAGTAGTTTCTCCGCCTGCTCCATGGTCAGCGATTTCGACGGCCGGCCCTCCAAACCTGTCGGGCAGTCGCACAACAGAACGACGTTGCGCTTGACCTTGTCTCGGGCCTGCGCCCGTCGTATGGCCTGCGACAGTATTCCTTGGATCCTCTGGAGCGTCGACGTGGCGAGCTGGTTGGCTTTCATCGCGAGCCACTTGTCGACGTCCTCCGCCGCGAGCTCGCGCAGCCTCCGCGCACCCAAGTGGGGAATGATGTGGCACTCTGCCAGAATTCGACGATTGGTTCTGGTGCTTTCGGCTCTGCCATTGAGGCCGTACCGTAGCCAGTCGTTCACTGCGTCGGCGACCGTGTAGCCATGCGGTGCGATGGCGAACCCGTCATCGTGGTCCCGCAAGATCTCTTTGAGCTTGTTCTTGGCTTCCGTCTTCGTCTCGCCGCTCGCACGCCGAACGATTCGTTTGCCCGCTGGCGTGTAGCCGAGCGTCACCTCCGCAATCCAGCGTTGGCGGCTCTTGCTCCAGTAGAGGCCGCCGTCTCCGCGACTACGCCGCGTTGCCATTGCTGGCCTCCGATTCGTTGATGAGTAGTTCTACGTATTCCTGGATGGCAATTGCCGTGATCAGTCGTGATCGGCCGCGTGATACGGATCGCAGTCGACCGGAGCGCAGTTCTTCATAGATCACGGATCGGCTCATGGAGAGCAGCCGCATCACTTCGGGGACTCGGTAGAGGTGGCGTGCCGGGACCATCGCGGGCACCGGCGTTTGTGCGCCCATTTGTGGGGTCCTTCCGGGCGTGGTGGGCGAGTGACAGGTGCGGTGGGGTGTCACTGTTGGTGTCACTCCCGTCCTTGCTGGTCAGCGGGGGTGGGGTGACTGAGTGACAGGTGTGACAGTTGGGTGGTGTCCTGGCTGTCACCGGCGTCGGGTGGGTGGTAGGTGCCGCCGGGCGCTGCGCGGATCTGTCCGGACTCGGCCATGCGGCGGCAGGTTTGCCGCACCGTGTTGGGGTTGAGCTGCAGCGCGTGCGCGATGGCGGCGGGTTTGGTGCCGGGGTAGTCGCGCAGGTAGCGCAGGATGACCGCGCGGGTGTCGTGCATGAGGTAGTCGGCGGCGGGGCCGTCGAGCTTGGTCCAGGCTCCGGAGTGGGCGTCGAAGCTCATGGCGTAGTCGGCTTCTTCCACGTCGCGGCCGGTGACGTGCAGTACGCCGTCTGCTTGTCCGCGTGCGCGTTGCAGAACCATGATCGCGTCGACGGCTCCGGTGAGGCCGTTGGTGCCGGACACGAGCGATTGGAAGTCTTCTGCGCCCTGCTTGCGGACGTGGTGGATGAGCAGGATGGGCACGTTGTAGTGGTCGGCGATGCGTTTGAACCGCGCGGCGGCCGCGTAGTCGGCGGCGTAGGCGGAGGACCCGGCCGCGTCGAGGCCGCGCATCTTTTCGAAGGTGTCGATGATGACCAGCCGGGCGGGCGGGTTTCCCTCCAGCCAGTCGATGATCACGGCGTCGCCTCCGGCGGTCATGACCGGGCACGCGGTCTCCAGGGTGAGCAGCGACGCGGCGCGGCCCCCGGCGGCGAGCATCTGCCTGCGGCGGCGTTGCAGGCGGCGGCCGGTGTCCTCCAGCGCGCAGTAGAGGACCGGGCCGCGTTCGACCTCGATGGAGTGGAGGGCGGGTTCGCCGTTGGCGATCGCGGCCGCCAGCCCCAGCGAGAGCCAGGACTTGCCGAGCTTGGGCGCCCCGGCGAGCAGGTTGAGCCCTTCGCAGAGCAGGCCGGGCACGGCCCAGCGCGGTTCGGGGAACTCGACGGTGAGCAGCTCGGCATCGGTCCAGCGGGTTCGCGGCCGCGCGGGCGGCTGCTGGGCGATGTGGAGCGCGGGATGGGGCACGATCGAACCTCCGTCGTTGGGCGTGCGGTCGGGTCGCAGTGCCCTGGTCACGCGGCGAGCCGCCTCGGTCGCTTGGCCCCGGCCCGCAGGCCGGAGGTGATGGTTTGGGTGGCTTGGCGTTGGCTGTAGGCACCGCAAGCGATGTGCCGCCCGGCGGCGGTGAGCAACAGGTGCCGCACCTCCACCTCGGTCAGCTCGCCCCCCGCCACGAGCTGGCCGAGCGCGAGCGCGGCCACGTACAGCGAGCTGTTGCGCTGGCTTCTGGCCGCGTCGTCCACCCGCGCCAGCTCGGATCGGATGGCGGCCTCCAGGTAGCGGGATCGTCTGCCGGTGGTGGGCCGGATCGGTGCGACCGGCGCGCGTGGCAGCGGCGCGGGGGTGAGCCGCCCGACCAGCCAGCCGGGCAGCGGCACCGGGTCGCGGTCGTCGGTGACGGTGTAGGTGCGGCCGTTGACCGTCGATCCGGCCGCGACGACGTAGCCGCCGTGGGCGCGGGTGTCGACCTTCCAGCCGAGCACGCCAGCGGTGTTGCGCATCCGCATACCGGCTGGTGCCCGGTAGTACAGGTGCGTCCCGCCGGTCCCCGTGGCGACAGTGAAGGTTGCCGGCAAAGTCGCTGTGGCGCACGCGGCAAGATGGGCGAGCACGTCAGCGCCGGAGGCGGCCCCCACGGCGCGCCACTCCGGTGGCGGCACGTCGCCGGGCTTGGTGGTGTCCAGGTCGATCACCAGCAGCCCGGAGGGTCCGGTGGCCAGACCGATGTTGTACGTGTCGGCCGACCAACAGCGGGTGACCTGGTCTCGGTTGGTGGTGGCGCGCTGCTCCCAGCCCTGGTGGCCATCAGCGCACGGCCCGACGCGCGGGCAGCGCTCGACTCCGTGCAGCGCGGGTCGTTTCGCGCCGACCCGCAGCGGGAACACGCGCCAACCTCGAGCAGCGGCGGACAGCGCGGCGGTGGTGAGGGTGTTCATTCGGTGTCCCTTCCGGGGTGCTGGGTGGTGGTGGGTGGTGGGCCGCCGGGCCGGTCG